>LUJM01000097.1:31449-92589 GCA_001689415.1 Bacteroidales bacterium M2
CATTGTGCCGCGACCCTACGAGAGGACGGCTGGATATAATACTGCTAATACATTGAATACCCTTACCCAAGTTCCTATCGTGCATCTCGGCTTGACGCACGGAAAGTCGATTTTGGTAGCGCAGCTGCCTCAAAATATACATTTATACAACAAGGGCTTTCCGGCGACCCGGAAAGCCCTTGTAATGCTTGATATACTGTGTCTCTTTATTTGATGAGTACTTTCGATGCAGTGTTGCCCTGGCGGCGGATATATACGCCGTTCGACGGGTTGCTGACGCGTATGCCCTGAAGGTTGAAGTATTCTACGGGAGCATTGTTGTCGGCGTTGATATTTTCGATGCCGCTCATGAAGGGGTTGAAAGGCATGAAAATCACAGACTCAACAAAGAACTGGTCGTAGGATGTAGTTGTCGGGGGGAAGGTGCTGGTATAATTCTCATTGAGGATGCCAATGGTGCCACCGGCGGTTAATGACCACCAGCCGTCCTGGCCTTCTACTGCAGCGCCAACAAAGCCTACGCTCTTTTCATCGAGTGCGCCGTCGGCCGAGCCCCACAGGTCATATTTGATGCCGTCAATCTCGGTTACCACCTGGTCGTTGGCATAGGCAAATTTGTTGGTCTTGTCGATAGTCAGAGTGATGGGATATGACCAGAAGCCTTTGCCTGCGAAATTGTCTACAATCAGGTTGCCGTCTTTCATTTCAACCCAGATAGGATATGCCGAGCTTGTGCCTTGGTTGTACTGCTCCTGTGTACGTGTCTGCATCTGGCTGTTGGTATACCATATGTATGCAGATGCGATTGCAGAAGTAATGCTTGAGGTAGCGCCGGGCATGCCGAGAGCTATCACATTGTTGACTCTGCCATTAGCGGTGCCATCGTACCTGATTACTCGGTGTTCGGTGTCGATAGACAGTACTACCGGAGTTTTTTTACGGGTGTCGTAGTTGTAATTATATACGGTCAGGCTTGTCTCGGTTGTGCTGGTCGAAACCTGGTCGAGGGGGATTGTGATAGTCTGTGCCGTGGCGTCGAATTCGATTTCGTAGCTCAGACCGCGATAGTAGAAGTTGTTGATAGTGAGCTTGTCGTTGTCAGAGAGCGATATGGTCAGAGTGCCTACGTTGCGCTGAGCCCAGCCCATATTCTGTTCGTTGACGATGCCCTCCATGTAGTAGATGCCTGTGATTTCTTCCGGAGTGCTTGGTTTTTCGAGTGCTGTGCTGCTGAGGGCTATTCCCATTGCTGCAAGCATTATTGAGATGCGTTTCATCTGTGTTTTTTCTTTTTGTAGGATTAAAGTATTACTTTGCGAGAGATATTGCCTTGGCGCATTATATACATGCCTTTGCCGGGCTTATCGACGCGTATGCCTTGAAGGTTGAAATATTCGGCGGGGGCTGCGCTGTCAGCCTCGATATCAGTGATGCCGGTGCTGAAGGGGTCGAATGGCATCAATATCTGCACGTCGGCATACAAGTATCCCTGAGAGGCAGATTCGTCGACAGCGCCAACCTGCGGGTTCATAATCGCCAACTTCTTTTGCGCGTTGATTTCATCATAACCTTCGGCGTTGAATGTGCCTGATTCGAATGTTACCACGGTTGACGATGGCACGTTGTTTACGTCGAGTTGCCATAGGTATAGTACCGGGTCTCCAAACGCAACCACTGAGTTGTCGGCGGTGGCAGTCCTGTTCACCTGGTCGATTTCGAGCGTTAGAGGGGCAAGTGTGCCGAGGTCGCAGAAGTTCGATACAGAAATCTTGCCATCGGTTGTGGGCTCTATCCATAGCAAGCTATCGTACGGTCCTTCCAGACCATAGCGTGTTATGTCGTAGCTTACCATCATAGTGTTGGCGTAGTCAAAGTATATGCCCATAAGAGATGCGGCAGGAACATCCTTGCCTACCTGGCATACTTCGACAATCGAAGAAACCGATTCCCAGCTGATGATATGGTTGGCAGCATCAATCAGCATGGTGATATCGCCTTTCTCGCCGTAGTCTACATTGTGGTCGTAGATTGTTAAAACTGTGTTTGTAGGTGTTCCGTTTGAGCTCAGAATGGGCTGTTCCTGTCCGTTTTTAATCGTGAGGGTATGAGTTGTCGCGTCGAATTCGGCATCGAAATATACATTCCAGATAAACGGACCTATTTTCACATTGTTGTTGTCGGTAGCAATTAGATTGATATAGCCGGGATTGTGGTGGCTGAGGTTCACATCGCTGCCAAGATAACCCATATAGTGGAATATATATTCTCCGCTTAGCTCTCGTGCAGTGGTAGGGTCGGGTAGCTGTACTTTGCTTTGCGCCCGTTTGGGTTTGTTGTTGACAGCTGTTACTATTCGGTGAGTCTGGCCCTCGCCCGTGAATTCGAGCGGTTGGTTGCGGGTTTGCAATCTTTTGCCTGAATCAAAAGCCATGGCACTAAATGCAACTGCCGCAGCCACAAGCGTTAGATAGAGTTTTTTCATATAAAATGATTTGTATTAGTTTCTCCGCAAAGATAGTTACACTTTCGTAAAGTTCCAAATTTTTAAGAAAAAGCGGGGGTAAAGACACAAAAATATCATAGCTTTTTTGTAATTTTGCATATAAAATTAAATCCAAGACAATGAAAAAGGTATTATTTGCAGTTTTCTGTGTTCTGGCTGTGCTGCCCGTTTCTGCGCAGTTCAACCTCTCTAAGGCCGTTGGCGGTGCCGCAAAGGCAGCCAAGGCTCTCACTCTTAGCGATGCCGACATGGCAGCTTATGTAAAAGAATCGGTTGATTGGATGGACGCTCACAACCCTGTATTGCCCGAGGATAATCCCTATACAGTGCGTCTGCGCAAACTTACCGAAGGTGTAACCGATGCAGACGGTATACCATTGAATTTCAAAGTATACGATGTGATTGATATAAATGCGTTTGCATGTCCCGACGGCAGTGTGCGCGTATTCTCATCGCTTATGGATATTATGAGCGACGAAGAACTGATGGGCATTATCGGCCACGAAATCGGCCATGTGATGAAACGCCACTCGAAAAATGCCTTCCGCAACGAACTGCTCACCGGCGCGGCAAGAGATGCTATTTCGTCGGCTGGCGGTGTTGCTGCCAAGCTCAGCGATTCACAGCTTGGCGCTCTCGGTCAGGGCCTTCTCAATGCCAAGTATTCTCAGAAGCAGGAAAAGGAAGCCGACAACTGCGGCTATGATTTCCTCGTGGCTAAAGGCAGGAACCCGTGGGGCATGGTTATGGCATTCGAAAAATTCCTGAAAATGGAGCAGGAAGCCGGCGGTCAGTCGAGCTATGTGCAGAAGATGTTCTCTTCTCACCCCGAGACAAAAGCTCGTATCGAGGCTATGTCGAAACGCTGCCAAAAAGACGGTATCGCGCGTCCTGAATAATACAGACCCCAAACGATAGAAAATATTTAGCCGGGAATCGGAGTGGTAACACTCTCTGATTCCCGGCTTTGTTTTGTAGAAGGTCAAAGGCCGCGAAGTCGCTTCTCGAGTGCTGTGTTTCTCGACCGTATCTGCATGTTGCCTACGGCATAACTCAGAGCGCGGGTATCGCCCACGAGCACGCATATCTGCTTGGCTCGGGTTATGGCGGTGTAGATGAGGTTGCGCTGCAGCATCACAAAGTGCTTCATGCTCACCGGAATGACCACGATTGGGAACTCCGAGCCTTGGCTCTTGTGAATCGTAACTGCGTAGGCCGGCATCAGTTCGTCGAGGTCTGAATGCTCGTATTCTACTTCGCGGCCGTCGTATTTAACCCTGATGATGTCGTCGGTGTCGCTCAGGTGGGAGATATACCCTATGTCGCCGTTGAATATGTTCTTGTCGTAATTATTCTTGACCTGCATCACCTTGTCGCCGATGCGGTATATAACCTCTCCTCGCCTCACATACTCACCGTGTGGGTTCAGCACCTGCTGCAGGCGTGCGTTGAGGGCCGCGGCACCAATCTCGCCTTTGTGCATTGGGGTAAGTACTTGTATTTCCGACGCTTTTATGTTGTATGTCTTGGCAAGTCGACGGCTCACAAGCTCTGCTATTGTATCGGGTATGGCCTCGTCGGGCGTATTTATAAAGAAAAAGTCGCTCTTAAGGCCGTTGGAGATGTCGGGGTTGCGCCCGGCGTTGATAGCGTGCGCGTTGGTGACGATGCGGCTCTCCAAGGCTTGACGGAAGATGTGGGTAAGTCGCACCACAGGTACTACGCCCGAGGCAATGATGTCGTGTAGCACGTTGCCTGCGCCTACGCTGGGTAGCTGGTCGGTATCGCCCACAAGTATCAGGCGCATGCCTTCGGGCATGGCTTTGACGAGGCTGTTGAAGAGCAGTATGTCGATCATCGAGCATTCGTCGATGATAAGGGCATCGCCCGACAGCGGATTGTCGTCGTTGCGGTTGAAGCCGCCGTAGGGGTTGTATTCGAGGAGGCGGTGTATTGTCTTGGCTTCCATTCCGGTGGCTTCGCTCATGCGCTTTGCAGCCCTGCCGGTGGGGGCAGCGAGCAATATTCTCATTTTGCGAGCCTTGAGGGCGGCTATGATGCCTTTGACGGTAGTGGTTTTGCCGGTTCCGGGGCCGCCGGTCAGCACCATTACTTTTGATTTGACTGCCCGGTCGATAGCTTCAATCTGCACTTTGTCGTACACCATGCCGACAGGAGCGCGTTCGGGTGCTGTTTCTTTCGGGCAGGTACCCCCGGCCTTGATGAGCTTGAGCAGCCTGCGGGCGGCACCGTGTTCGGCATGATAGTACATTGGCAGGTACACGGCTTCGTTGTCGAGGATAACTCGCTTGTCGGCAGCAAGGCATGAAATAGCCTCTTCAACCTCGTATGCACCGGTTTCGAGCATGGCTGATGCGAGGTGGCTCAAGTCGTCGTATTTGGCAAAGACGTGGCCGTCTTCGGCGGCTTTTGCCAATGCAAACAATACACCGGCAGCAATACGGCGAGGGTCGGTATGCGAATACCCCATTGCCGATGCTATATCGTCGGCAATCTTGAAGCCTATGCCACTGATGTCCTCGGCAAGGCGGTACGGGTTGCTGCGCACGTTCTCGAGTGTGTCGGCGCCGTATTCCTTGTATATCTTTGCTGCATACGCCGATGATATGCCGTAGCCCTGCAGGCCTATCAGCGCCTGCCTCATGTCGGAGTGGCGCTTCCAGCCCTCTTTGATTTGTGCGATGCGCTTTTTCCCAAGGCCCGGAACTTCGCTTAGACGGTCGATATCGTTGTCGAGAATCTCGATAGTATCCTTGCCGAAACACTTGACAATGGCCTTGGCCGAAGCCTTGCCGATGCCCCTGATACGGCCCGAGCCGAGGTAGCGCTCGATACCCTTGACGCTGACCGGCATCATCTCGCGCCAGGTCTCGACGGCGAACTGCATGCCGTACTTGGGGTCGTTGCGATAGCTGCCTTCGAGTTCGAGGCATACCCCCGGGGTAATTTCGCCCATGACGCCGGTGGCGATAAAGGGCTTGCTGCCCGGGTCTGATTTTACCCTGGCAACAACCCAGCCGTTTTCCTGATTGTAAAAAGTGACACCTTCTACGGTGCAGCGTATCTTTTCCATTGTAATGCAAAGGTAGTAAAAAATCCTGTTTTCAGCTCTCGGGTAAGACTTGTGGTAAAGGCTATTGGCTGATTTGTGCATATTTGTGATTAGTTAACAGCACTTATTAAAATGAAAAGTACATAAATATAAAGTGTTTTGGCCTTGCGTTATTGGGGAAAATTGAGTAAATTTGCAATGTTGATATTATGATACCTGAAATCCGGCGGCAGGCATATGTCTGCCAATGCCGGTAGAAAACTATATATAGTAATGGAAAACCAATTTCAAACAGCCGGCGCAAAACCCGTTACAATGCGCGAGGCTATTGCCGAGGCAAAGCGGTGCCTGCACTGCAAAGTGCCCCAATGCAAAAAGGGCTGCCCGGTAAGTAATGATATTCCTGACTGGATTCACGAGCTCTCATTGGGCAATCTGGGCAATGCTATGGCTATTATCAATGGTCGAAGCAATCTGCCTGCCGTCTGTGGTCGTGTGTGTGCACACGAGCGTCAGTGCGAGGGTAACTGCATCATGAACAAGAAGGGTGAACCACCGATTCGTATCGGCGAACTCGAGCGCTTTGTTGCTGATTTCGACGGCGATATGGACCTTACACACCCCGAATTGCTGCCAAAGACCCGTGGCCGTGTGGCCGTTATCGGTAGTGGCCCTGCAGGCCTTACTGTTGCCGGTGAGCTGGCTCGCAAGGGCTTCGATATCGAAATCTTTGAAATGGAGCCGGAACCAGGCGGTGTGCTGATGTTCGGTATTCCCGAATATCGCCTGCCCAAGGCTGTGGTACGTCGCGAGATACGACATATTTGCGAACTTGGTGTAAACATTCACTGCAATGTGACTATCGGTCCTGACTGCAATATCGACCAGCTCTTCGAACAAGGCTTCGATGCGATTTTCATGGGTACAGGTGTGGGCAAACCCCGCAAACTTCCTATCCCCGGTGCAGATTACGAGGCCGTGCGTCAGGCTATTTGGTTTCTCCGCCGCGTAAGCCTCTACAACTCGGGTCTGATTACCCGCGATGAGGTGCCTATCCGTCAGGGCGACCGCGTGTTTGTGATCGGCTGCGGTAACACAGCTATCGATGCGGCCCGCACCGCCCTGCGTCTCGAAGCTTCGGAGGTGACAATCATCTACCACCGTACAATCGAGCAAATGAGTGCTTTGAAGGCCGAATATAACGATGCTGTAGAAGAAGGCGTTAAATTCCGCTGGGAAACTTCGGTAAAAGAAATCCTCGCTGACGACAAAGGCAAGGTCAACGGTATCGTGGTTACAGATCCGACAGGCGAGTACCCCCTCCCCGCCGAAAAGGTAATCTTCGCAGTAGGCTCGTCGCCCGCAAGCCGTATCGTGTCGACAACCACCGGTATCGAGGTTGATGAGAAACGCTACGTCATAACCCGCGAAGTACCCTACGGTATGACTACCCGCAAAGGCGTATTCGCAGGCGGCGACGTAACAGCTCGTCCTGCAACTGTGGTTCATGCCATGCAGGATGCCCGCCGAGTGGCCGAAGGTATCGAGCAGTATGTCGATGCTGTGAAACTCATGAAGAAAATAGAAGAACATAACTAAATAATCACTAATATTTCAAGTTAATATCATGGTAAACTTTTCACTTGAGGGTAAAGTTGCCCTCGTTACCGGTGGCGTTTATGGCATCGGATTCGCAATCGCCAAAGCATTCCACGAAGCAGGCGCTAAGATCGTCTTCAACTGCAACACTCAGGCATCCATGGACCTGGGCGTGGCTAACTACAAGGAAGCCGGCATCGACGCTAAAGGTTACATGTGCGACGTAACCGATGAAGCTGCCGTTAAGGCCATGATTGCTGATATCGAAGAGACCATTGGCGGCGTTGATATCCTCGTTAACAACGCAGGTATCATCAAACGTATCCCCATGGAAGAAATGGATGTAGAAGACTTCCGCAAGGTTGTCGACATCGACCTCGTAGCTCCGTTCATCTGCGCTAAGGCCGTTATCCCCGGCATGATCAAGAAAGGCCACGGCAAGATCATCAACATCTGCTCGATGATGAGCGAGCTCGGCCGTGAGACAGTAAGTGCTTATGCTGCTGCTAAGGGCGGTCTTAAGATGCTTACCCGCAACATTTGCTCGGAGTACGGCGAACACAACATCCAGTGCAACGGTATCGGCCCGGGTTACATTGCTACCCCCCAGACTGCACCTCTTCGCGAGCGTCAGGCCGACGGTAGCCGTCACCCCTTCGATCAGTTCATCATCGCCAAGACTCCCGCAGGCCGTTGGGGCACACCCGAAGACCTTATGGGCCCGGCAGTATTCCTTGCATCTGATGCGTCGAACTTCGTGAACGGTCACGTACTCTACGTTGACGGAGGTATCCTTGCTTACATCGGCAAACAGCCTAAATAAGTAAGAGCCCTGCAGGCTTTAAAGTCTGAGTCCGTCGGAGTGGACTAAGCCCACTCCGGCCGGTCGTCAGGCTTTAGGGCCGCTTTTGGTGAAAAGACCTTTTACCATTTATATTTCGAAACTTTAGTAAGATAAACTATTTGACACTACTCCTCACGTAATTAATGGAAGAAGTTTTTAAATATATCATAGGCCTTGGTGCAGCGGTGATGATGCCTATCATCTTCACTATCCTCGGTGTATGTATCGGCATCAAACTTGGCGATGCCCTCAAGGCCGGCCTCAAGGTGGGTGTCGGCTTTATAGGCCTGTCGATTGTAACGGCACTGCTTACTTCGGCTCTCGGCCCGGCTCTCAACACCGTTGTGGATATCTATGATCTCCAGCTCAAGGTCTTCGATATGGGTTGGCCCGCTGCAGCCTCTGTGGCTTACAACACTGCTGTTGGAGCGTTCATTATTCCGGTATGCCTTGGTGTGAACCTGCTTATGCTGCTCACCAAGACCACTCGCACTGTCAACATCGACTTGTGGAACTACTGGCACTTCGCTTTTATCGGAGCTGTAATCTATTTTGCCACAGATTCTCTTGCATGGGGCTTCTTCGGCGCTATCATCCTCTATATCGTTACTCTTATCCTTGCCGACATCACAGCGAAGAAATTCCAGGGATTCTACAAGGATATGGACGGAATCTCTATTCCTCAGCCTTTCTGCGCCGGTTTCATGCCTTTTGCATGGGCCATCAACAAAGGCCTCGATAAGATTCCCGGTGTGCGCGATATCGAAATCGATGCTGAAGGCATGAAGAAGAAATTCGGACTTCTCGGCGAACCCCTTTTCCTCGGTGTTATCGTTGGCGTGGGTATCGGCTGCCTCACTTGCAAGTCTGGTGCTGAAATTATCGACAAGATTCCATACATCCTCGGCCTCGGCATCAAGATGGGTGCTGTTATGGAACTCATCCCGCGCGTGACCGTACTCTTCATCGAGGGGCTTAAGCCTATTTCAGATGCAACTCGTGCGCTCATCGCTCGCAAGTTTAAAGGAGCCGACGGTCTCAACATCGGTATGAGCCCTGCGCTTGTTATCGGCCATCCTACCACTCTTGTGGTATCGCTCCTTCTCATACCTGTCACCCTCGGCCTGGCCGTACTGCTGCCGGGTAATGAGTTCCTGCCCCTGGCTTCGCTGGCCGGTATGTTCTATGTGTTCCCCCTCGTACTTCCCTATACCAAGGGCAACGTACTCAAAACATTTATCGTAGGTCTTGTTGTAATCGTGCTCGGCTTGTTCCTTGTGACTAACATCGCACCTTACTTCACAAAGGCTGCCCAGGATGTATACCTTGCAACCGGTGACGCTGCCGTACATATCCCCGAAGGATTCCAAGGCGGTGCGCTTGACTTCGCTGCAAGTCCTCTGGGCTGGATTATCTTCGAGGCTTGTGAAAACCTCAAGTGGATTGGCGCCGGTATCCTCGTTGTCATCACCATGGGTATGATGTGGTGGAACCGCGTACAGATTATCCGCAATCAGAAATTAATGATCGAACGTAACTCAACAGAAATACAATCAGAAGAATGAAAGTCATAACACTCGGCGAGATTATGCTCCGCCTTTCGCCTGCAGGCTGCAAGCGTTTCGTGCAGGTTGATAACTTTGATGTAATTTGGGGTGGCGGTGAAGCCAACGTAGCAGTAAGCTGCGCTAACTATGGTCACGATGCATACTTCGTGAGCAAACTCCCTACTCACGAAATCGGCCAGGCCGCTGTAAACGCTCTTCGTCGTTACGGTGTGCATACAGAGCACATCGCTCGTGGCGGTGACCGCGTAGGTATCTACTATTGCGAGACCGGTGCTTCGATGCGCCCCTCGAAGGTAATCTACGACCGTGCAGGTTCGTCTATCGCAGAGGCTAAGCCCGAAGATTTCGACTTCGACGCTATCATGGAAGGTGCCGACTGGTTCCACTGGAGCGGTATCACCCCGGCTATCAGCGACGAAGCAGCCGAACTCACACGCCTCGCTTGCGAAGCTGCCAAGCGCCACGGTGTAACTGTATCGGTTGACCTCAACTTCCGCAAAAAACTCTGGACAAAAGAAAAAGCTCAGAGCATCATGCGTCCCCTCATGAAATATGTTGATGTATGTATCGGTAACGAAGAAGATGCCGAGCTCTGCCTTGGTTTCAAACCCGATGCAGATGTTGAAGCCGGCAACACCGATGCCGAAGGATACAAGGGCATTTTCGAAGCTATGATGAAAGAATTCGGCTTCAAATATGTAGTGTCGACACTCCGCGAATCTTTCTCGGCTACACACAACGGCTGGAAAGCTATGATCTACAACGGTAAGGAATTCTATCAGAGCAAACGCTACGATATCAATCCCATTATCGACCGCGTTGGTGGCGGCGACAGCTTCTCGGGCGGCCTTATCCACGGCCTTCTTACCAAACCCAACCAGGGCGAGGCTCTCGAGTTCGCAGTAGCTGCTTCGGCTCTCAAGCACACTATCAACGGTGACTTCAACCTCGTTACTGTAGCTGAAGTAGAAGCCCTCGCCGGTGGTAGCGCAAACGGCCGAGTACAGCGTTAATATCTCTTTAAAAACCCGGTTTAAGGTTCTTTATTTACTTTAGAATCCCGGTTTAAGGTTTAGGTTTAAGGTTTAGTTAATACCTTTTGATAGACTGTTATAGTAGCTGATAATATCTCTATGGAGTTCAGTTTTGAGAAGCTTGTTATTTGGCAGAATGCTCGTTGCCTTGTGAAAGAGGTATATGAGGTCGTTGCCAATTTCCCACCCCATGAGCGATACGGCTTGACAGACCAGCTGCGAAGAGCGGTTGTATCAATAGCTTCAAATATCGCTGAGGGTTCAGGCCGATACTCCGTCAAAGAAAAAGTTCACTTCACAGAGATTGCCTACGGTTCTCTTATGGAAGTGATTTGCCAGCTCACTTTGGCAGTAGACTTAGGGTTAACTAAGGATAGCGAATTGATTTCGATTCGCAACATTGCAGAGGGGTTAGGGAGACAACTGTCTGCCTACCGCAGGTCAATGTTAGCGAAAATCAGCTAAACGATAAAACCGGAGGCTTGGCCTCTGGTTTTTATCAAGGCTCACAAAAACTATTATCTAAACTTTAAACCCAAACCTTAACCCCGTAACATACGATTATATGGCAAAATTTGATAAAGTGGCCGTGTTGGCCAAGATGGCAGAAGCACCGATGGTGCCTGTCTTCTATCACAAAGACCTCGAGGTTGCTAAAGCCGTAGTTAAAGCTTGCTACGACGGTGGTGTTCGTGCTTTCGAATTCACCAACCGTGGTGACTTCGCTCACGAAATCTTCGGCGAACTCGTTAAGTATGCAGCCGTAGAGTGCCCCGAGCTCGCCCTCGGTGTTGGCTCTGTAGTTGACCCTGCCACTGCAGCTCTCTACATCCAGCTCGGCGCTTGCTTCGTTGTAGGCCCGCTCTTCAACCCCGAAATCTCACCCATTTGCAACCGCCGTCTCGTACCCTATACCCCCGGTTGCGGTACTATCAGCGAAGTCGGTGCAGCCCAGCAGTCGGGTTGCGACCTCTGCAAGGTATTCCCCGGCGACGTTCTCGGCCCGAAATTCGTAAAGGGTCTTCTCGCCCCCATGCCCTGGTCGAAACTCATGGTTACCGGTGGTGTAGAACCTACCGAAGAAAACCTCACAGCCTGGTTCAAAGCCGGCGTATTCTGCGTTGGTATGGGTAGCAAACTTTTCCCCAAAGACAAGGTTGCTGCTAAAGATTGGGCGTACATTACTGAAAAATGTCGTGAGGCATTCACAATAATTGCACGTGTAAAATAGTTATATAATGTGGAAAGGCTTCTTTGCCTTTTCCACATTTCGTAACCTCTATTCAATAAAAAAATGAAGAAAACAATTCTCGCACTTGCTTTCGGTGTTATGACACTCGTAGCCGGTGCACAAACAAGCTACTCCATCCTTCGTGCCGTACACCCCGATGATTTCAAAAAGTACGACACCGAACAGCTCCGTAAGCATTTCCTGATGCCTACTGTTATGGAGGAAAATAAAATCAACCTTACCTACTCGATGTACGACCGTATCATCTACGGTGGCGTGATTCCCGTAGGCAAGACTATCACCCTCGAGACTATCGATCCTCTCAAGGCCGAGTACTTCCTCGAGCGCCGCGAGCTCGGTGTTATCAACACCGGTGGCGACGGTATCATCACCGTTGACGGCAAGCAGTACGAGCTTCACTTCAAAGACGCTCTCTATGTAGGCCAGGGTAACAAGGTTATTACCTTCGCTTCGAAAGACGCTACCAAGCCCGCTAAATTCTACATCAACTCTACACCCGCTTACAAGGCTTACAAGACCCAGCTCATCACTATCGATGGCCGTAAAGGTTCTATCAAAGCCAACGTAATCAAAGCCGGTAAAATGGAAGAGAGCAACGACCGCGTAATCAACCAGCTTATCGTAAGCAACGTGCTCGAAGAAGGTCCCTGCCAGCTGCAAATGGGTCTTACAGAGCTGATGCCCGGCTCGGTATGGAACACCATGCCCGCTCACACTCACGACCGTCGCGTAGAGGTTTACTACTACTTCAACCTCCCCGAAGGCAATGCTATCTGCCACCTTTGCGGCGAACCTCAGGAGAACCGTCTCATCTGGCTCCACGAAGGCCAGGCTGTGATGAGCCCCGAATGGTCGATTCACGCTGCTGCAGGTACTTCTAACTACATGTTCATCTGGGGCATGGGTGGTGAAAACCTCAACTATGGCGATATGGACAAGGTGACATACCTCGAAATGCGCTAAAAAGCAAATCCACTACAATAAAAAAGGAGCCGATGAGGCTCCTTTTTTATTGGCATATGTTGCTTATTACTTTGTGAAAAGCGGGGTGGGGTATTCGCCGTCGCGGTGCAGTTCGGCAAACTTCTCTACCACTGCAGGACGGTCCTGGGCGTATGTGACGCCGAACCAGCGGCTGTCGGTATCGAGTACCTTTATAGTGGCCTCGCCCGATTTGATCAGAGCGTCAGCCACATCGGGTATAACCTGCTCCGACTTGGGCACGTTGATTTTCTCGCTGAGGAATTTCTCAAATTCGCGGTTGGCGAGGTCGAAGTAGTCGGGAGTGAAGCCCCACATATTCATCGACACGGGCACATTGGGTGCCAGTGTGTGTGTTTCACCGTTCTCGTCCTTGTATACGATGTTGTGGTCGGCATCGTAGCATATATCCTTGCACTCTACCACCGATGTCAGTTCGCCGTTTTCGGTCTGGCATACGCCACGGTTTACACCGCCGTTTTCCGACATCGTGTTGGCTACGCGGAAGCCTACCATGCAGTAGTCGCCTTTGCGATTGCGTTCGCGCATGAGTTCCTTGGCAAGTACGGCGAAGCTGTCGCGACCGTAGAAGTCGTCGGAATTGATGACTGCGAAAGGTTCGTTGATAGTTCCTGCGCCCATAAGCACTGCATGTGCCGGGCCCCAGGGCTTGGTACGGTCGGCAGGGCATGTGAAGCCTTCGGGAAGCTTGTCGATAGCCTGGAAAACAACTTCTACAGGTACCGAGCCTTCATACTTCGAAAGCACTTTTTCGCGGAAGTCAGCTTCGAAATCCTTGCGGATAACAAATACAATTTTACCGAATCCGGCGCGAAGAGCATCGAATACAGAGTAGTCCATGATTGTCTCGCCGTTGGGGCCGAGACCGTCGAGCTGTTTGAGGCCGCCGTAACGGCTGCCCATACCGGCAGCAAGAATAAATAAGGTGGGTTTCATTATTGGTTATTGTGATTGTTAGTACTTCAGTGTAATAGTATCAGGGGCTTGAGGCCCCTGATACATTATAATTCCTGTGTTGTTATTTGAATTGGAAATTGATGTGGCGTTTGTATTTCTCTCCGGGTCGCAGCACTGTCGAGGGGAAAGCCTCTACGTTGGGAGCGTCGGGGAAATCCTGACATTCTATTGCCACACCGTCATAGTCGTCGTAGCTGCGGCCTGCCTTGTTGATCGGGCTGCCGGCAAGCCAGCAACCTGCATATACCTGCACGCCGGGCATGTCTGTGCTGACTTCGAGCACGCGTCCCGATTTGCGGTCGGTAAGCACTGCCACTATTTGAGTACGGCCTGGCTTGAACTCGTCGATCACCCAGCAGTTGTCGTAGCCTTTGCCAAATTCAAGGGCGGGGAAGGGCAGCTTGATATCGCGTCCGATCTTTTTTGCGGCGGTAAAATCCATCGGGGTGCCCTCTACATCAACAGCTACGCCCTCGGGAATAAGGGTAGAGTCGGTGGGAAGGTAGGTCGACGACTTGAGCTGAAGCTCGTGGTCGAAGATGCAGCCTGCCTTGTGACCCGAGAGGTTCCAGTAGGCGTGGTTGGTCAGATTGACGATAGTAGCCTTGTCGGTTGTAGCCTCGAGTTTAAGGCGAAGCTCATTACCTTCGGTCCACTCATATGTGGCGGTGGCTGTAAGGGTACCGGGATAACCCATTTCGCCGTCAACCGATACGTATTCGAATACAACAGTCGAGTCGTTGTGCTCCTTGAGTGTCCATACTTGGTTCTGGAAACCTTCGGGGCCGCCGTGGAGGCTGTTCGGACCATTGTTGATAGGCAGTTGATACTCTACGCCGTCGAGGGTGAAATGTCCTTTGGCGATGCGGTTGGCATAGCGACCGGGCACTTTGCCTGCGCAAGGTCCGTCGGAGAAGTAGTCGAGTGGATTGGCATAGCCGAGTACAACGTCGGCCATTTCGCCCTTTTTATCGGGTACCCATACTTCTACTATACCGGCGCCGAGCGAGCTGAGTACTACCTTGGCACCTTTGTTATTAGTCAGAGTGACAAGGGCAATTTTGCCCTTGTCACTTTCTACGTATTTAACTTCAGCAGGTTTCATTCGATATTGCGTAGATGTTTTTCCCAAGCCCAAGCGGCACGGAGTGTGTCGTCGAGGTCGCGCTCGGCTTTCCAGCCAAGTACTTTGTTAGCAAGAGCTGTGTCAGCCCATACTGCGGGAACGTCGCCGGGACGGCGGCCTACGATTTTGTAGGGGAGTTTGAGGTTGTTGGCGCTTTCGAAGCGGGTGAGCAGTTCGAGCACCGATACAGGACGTCCTGTGCCGATATTGAAGATTTCGTATTTTTCTTCCATTTTGCCTTCGGTCATGCGGTCAACGGCGGCAACGTGAGCCTTTGCAAGGTCGACAACATCGATATAGTCGCGAAGGCATGTGCCGTCGGGAGTTTCGTAGTCATTGCCGAATACCGACAGGCATTCGCGCAGTCCGGCAGCTGTCTGAGTAACGAAGGGCAGTAGGTTGTTGGGTACACCACGGGGAAGTTCGCCAATGAGTGCAGAAGGATGAGCACCGATAGGGTTGAAGTAGCGTAGGGCTATACCATAGAAACCTTCGTAAGCGGCACAGCAGTCGCGAAGTATATCCTCTGCAATCTGCTTGGTGTTGCCGTAGGGCGAGGTAGCCGGCTGGCGAGGTGTTTCCTCGGTCACGGGCAGGTGCTCGGCATCGCCGTATACAGTTGCTGACGAAGAGAACAGGATATTGGGACGGCCGAATTCTTTCATCAGCTGAAGGATGTTCATATACGATACCAGGTTGTTCTGATAGTATTTGAGAGGTTCAGCCATTGATTCTCCTACAGCCTTGTATGCTGCGAAGTGGATGACGGTGCTGAATTCGTGGCGTTCGAAAACTGCGCGGAGTGCCTTGATGTCGCAGGTGTCGCATTCCTCGAATGTAACTTTGCGGCCAAGGATTTTTTCTACACCCTCTACAGCCGAAGGCTCTGAATTAGAGAAGTTGTCGATCATCACTACATCGTAGCCTGCTTCGATGAGGGCTACTGTAGTATGAGTACCGATGTAGCCGGCACCGCCGGAAACGAGTACGGTATCTTTCTTTTTGCTCATTGGTGTAATTGTGGTTAAGAGTTTTGAGGTGAGAGGTGGGATATAAAGTTCTCAGCTTTCGCGCACGAGCGAAAGCTGAGATATGATAGAGTTATTCTTCTACTTTGTGAGCGCCGTCGCTGATGATAACCTCGTATACCTTTGGTTCGTGGCCGTATTTCTCGTTGAAGAGTTCTTTGGCCTTGGCGATGAAGCCGGGCAGGAGTTCGTTTTTAACAAGGTTGATAGTGCAACCGCCGAAGCCGCCGCCCATGATACGCGAACCGGTTACACCGCATTCCTTGGCAATGTCGTTGAGGTAGTCGAGTTCTTCGCATGATACTTCGTAGTCTTTCGACAGGCCGTGGTGAGTTTCGTACATGCAGCGGCCTACGGTTTCGAAGTCGTTCTTTACCAGCGCGTCGCATACTGCAAGCACACGGTCTTTCTCTTCGATAACGAATTTGGCGCGGAAGTAGTCTTCGGCTGTGATGTCGCTTTTGATGTTGTCGAGCATTTCCTTGTCGGCATCGCGAAGGGTCTCGATACCGAGTCGTTTTGCCACGCGCTCGCAAGATGCGCGACGTTTGTTATAGGGCGAGTCTGCAAGTTCGTGTTTAACTACAGAGTCGAGAAGTACGAGGGTGTATCCGTCGGCTTTGAAGGGGAAGTATTCAAATTCCATCGAGCGGCAGTCAAGACGCATCAGGTGGTCTTGCTTGCCGAATACGCTGGCAAACTGGTCCATGATACCGCAGTTAACGCCGCAGTAGTTGTGTTCGGTCGACTGACCGATGCGGGCAAGCTCGAACTTGTCGATTGAGTTGCCGTTGAACATATCGTTGAGAGCGAATGCGAAGCAAGATTCGAGCGCAGCCGACGAGCTCAGACCTGCGCCAAGGGGTACGTTGCCTGCGAATACGGCATCGAAACCTTCAACCTTACCACCGCGTTTGATGATTTCGCGGCATACGCCAAAGATGTATCGAGCCCAAGACTGCTGGGGAGCATCGGCTTCGTTGAGGCCGAATTCTGCGTAATCGTCGATATCGATTGAGTATACACGTACAGTGTCGGTGCCGTTGGCGTTGATTTCGGCCATTATCACTTTGTCGATTGCGCCGGGGAATACGAATCCGCCGTTATAGTCGGTATGCTCACCGATGAGATTGATGCGGCCGGCTGAGGCATAAACTGTACCTTTGCCACCGAAGCGGCTCTCGAAAGTACTTGCAATTTTTTCTTTCAGTTCCATGGTTTTATGGTGTAAATTGTTTGTTAGTCACGTATGTGTAGGCCCGCTCGTGGGGCGCTTGCGTTTTGTTGCCTCAAAGTTAGTGATATTTTGCTGAAAAGCAACCTAAAAAACAGCCAAATTTGACGACAGATGCGTCAAATTTGGCCAAAAATAGTTAATGAGCGAATATATGCCTTGTCAGAGGGCTGTAAGTTCGCCTGTTGTTGAGTCCATGATATAGCCTGCAACCCTTACATCGGAGGGCATCAGCGGATGATTGCGCACAAGGTCGACAGTTTCGCATACTGCAGCCGGAGTCTCGTCGAAGCCGTGCAGCCAGCTGTCGAGGTCGATGCCGCAGTGACGCATTAGTGATATGTGTTCTTCGTCGATTCCGCGCTCGCGCATCAGGTGCAGCATTTCTTGCGAGTCCATGCCTTGCACGCCGCATCCGGTGTGGCCGATGATCATCACTTCGTTTACCCCGAGTTCGTAGACTGCTACCAGGAGCGAACGCATGGTTGAGTCGAAGGGGTTGGTAATCGTACCTCCGGCATTTTTGATTAGTTTCACATCGCCGTTGCGGATGCCTAATGCGGCCGGCAGTAGCTCAACAAGGCGGGTGTCCATACATGTTACTATGGCAATGCGCTTGTCGGGATACTTTGATGTGGTATATCGCTCGTAGCCTTTCGAGGCTACGAATTCACGGTTGTATGCAAGGATTTCGTCGATCATAGTTTGCTGATTTCTTCAGGAGTGAAGCCAAATACTATAGGCTCATAGCCTTCTGCTTCAAACGAATAGCTTACACCTACGCCGAGTTTTTTCATCAGTTCGAGCTGTGCCTGGTTTCCGGGAGCTTTGAGCTCGGCCTGAAGTTCGGGCTCGAGGGTAGCCTTGAGGTCTTCGATATCGGCGTTGGCGAAGTCGTACACCTCGGGGTTGTAGGTGTAGCTGAATTCGATGCTGGCATCGCCGAGTGCTACACCGGTCATTACCAGGTTATCGCCATCCATCTGCATGGGGCACTGGGCATTGCTGATAGCGATAATGTCGGCAAGGCGGGTGCGGTCGTCGACTTCGCCTTCTTGTTTGTTCTGAAGCTCTTTGATTTCGTTTGAATAGAAGTCGAGGCTGACTTTGTCGCCGCTCTTACGGCCGGTGTATTCCAGGCGGATGTTGGCATCGGCATCGGTAAGGAGTTTGGTGAATTCATTGCCCTGCTGGCTCGAAAGATAGTTCTGCAGGAATCGGCGCTGTGCTTCGCGGGCATTGCGCAGGTTCTTGATAGTCTGTATTTCTTCGCTGATAGAGTAGTGGAATACGATTGTATTGTCGTCGGTGTCGTACGACAGGCTGTCCATGCTGATTCCGTTGCCAAGGTCCATGGGCAGTTCTTTGTTGATTTGGTCGGCGGTTGCGTGCAGTTTTGCCTGATATGTTTTGGCGCACGATGTCATCAGTGCTATAAGACTGACGATGCAGAAGATGTTGATAAGTTTTTTCATATGCTTGGTTTATAAATTAAGTGTGCAGGTTTGATTAGTCTTGACGCTCGCTGCCTGATTTCTTCGGCTGTTATTGCTTCGATTCGTTCAGTTGTTTCGATGTCGGTAGTGTTGTGCCCGGTGTACAGCACTTCGCGAGCCAAGCCCATGATTCTGTTTTCGCGGTTCTCCGATGCTATCGCGAGTTGCCCGAGCCACTGGCGTTTTGCCTGGCGAAGACGGCTCTCGAGCCTGGCTGTCGGCATGTCGGCAAGTTTCTGTGCTGTGCGTCGGCAAAGGTCGATACAACGGGCGGTGTCTTCGGCATCGCAGCCGAAATATATGGTCATCAGGCCTCCGGAGGTAAACCTTGTGACCGATGATTCCACGGTGTAGACAAGTCCTCGGCGCTCACGTAGTTCTACATTGAGAAGCGAGTTCATGCCCGGACCGCCGATCAAGTTGGAGAAAAGACCGTCGGCATAACGCCCTGCGCCGTAGAGGCTGTCGATTTCCATGCCTAATACCACGTGGGATTGGTGCAGGCCGTCGATTATTTCCTCGCGGTTCTCGTAGCGGAATCCGTACGACTTTGTGCAAGTCTTTTTAGTACCTGCGGGCAAGGCGGCAAAATGCCGTGCGACCAAGGCCGCGATATGCTCGGGTGCCTGGGGGCCGGAGTAGAAGACTACCGAGTTTGCCACTGTATAGTGTCGGCGCAGAAACTCGCGGCAATCATCGCTGCCGAGAGCGGCTACCGAATCTGCCGAACCAAGGATGTTGTGCCCCGCGGGAGTGCCTGCGTACACCATATCTTCGAAATCGTCGTAAACAGCCTCGGACGGAGTGTCGCGGTATGAATTGATTTCGTCGATTACGACTTCGCGTTCTTTGTCGAGCTCGTTGGCCGGGAATTGCGAATTAATAGCCAGGTCGGCCACCAATTCGATAGCCCTTGCGGCATTGCCTTGGGGAAATATGGTGTATACCGTTGTTTCTTCCTTGGTGGTAAAGGCGTTGAGTTCGCCCCCGACAGCCTCCATGCGGTTGATGATATGCCATGGACGGCGACGAAGTGTACCCTTAAATATGGTATGCTCTACCAAGTGCGCAAGACCGTAGTGTCCCGGGCCTTCGTCGGCACTGCCTGCGCCGACGGTGATGCCGAATACTCCGGCTCCAACACCATGGTATTGCAGGCATACCAGCCGAAGGCCGTTGGGCAATGTGGTCAGATGTGCTTGTGGCAGTTTCATGCGTCGATCCAGTTGCCGTCTTCGCGGATTAGTTGCTCGAGTGCGTCGGGAGCTTCGCTCTGGGGCAGGTTCTTGCGGACACATTCGATACCACGGTAAAGGCTTACCATACCTTTGGCACCGCCTACATATCCGTAGTCAGCGCCTGCCATTTCGCCCGGGCCGTTGACGATACATCCCATTACGGCGATTTTGAGGTGGCTCAGGTGTTGGAAGCGGGGTTTGATAGTGGCAAGCACTTCCTCAAGGTTATAGAGCGTGCGGCCACAGCCGGGACATGCAACGATGTCGGCCTTGTAGCGGGCAAGGCCGCAGGCCTGTATGATCATGCGGCAGGTCTCGATACACTCTTCTTCGCTGAGAAGGTTGCTCTTTAGGCCGATTGCATCGCGATAGCCGTCGAGAAGCACTGTGCCGAGGTCGATTGCCGCGGCTGTGATGACTTCTTCTTTGGTTTTGAGATTGTTGTACTCGGCAATGAAGGCTACCGGCACTTCCCGGTTGTCGGTTTTGGCAAGCTTGTCCATAACACCGCGCATACGGCTGATTTTATCGTCGTCGTCGACAAGCATTATCTCCACGCCTTCGGCATTGGATGCCACAAGGGTGTCGCCATATATTGCGGTGGCATTGTTTCCGCCGATGCCGTGCTGTGTGGCCTTCGATTTGCGACGGCCCTTGGTGCGGTATTGGCGCTGGCAACCTGCCTCAAAGTTTGTTATCGCGTTGTGTCCTGCATATTTGGCAATAAATTCGGCTACAGGTATCTCGTTGCAAGGGTCTTCGCTGAGCGATACCCTGATAGTGTCGCCGATGCCGTCGCTCAGCAGCGAGCCGATGCCTACTGCTGATTTGATACGGCCTTCGAGTGCATTACCGGCTTCGGTCACGCCCAAGTGCAGAGGGTAGTCGAGGTCTTCGGCTGCCATACGTTCTACAAGCAGGCGCACGGTGTCGGTCATCAAGGCTACATCGCTGGCTTTGATAGAGATAACAACATTGTCGAAGTTATCCTTGCGACAAACCCTCATGAATTCGAGGGCCGACTCTACCATGCCTTCCGCACCGTCGCCAAAGCGGCTCATGATACGGTCGGATAGCGAGCCGTGGTTGACACCGATTCGTATGGCAGTGCCATGTTCGCGGCACAGGGCAAGGAATGATGAGAATTTTTCGCTCAGTTTCTCTATTTCGGCGGCATATTCCTCGTCGGTAAATTCCATTTTGCGGAATGTGCGCCCCGGGTCGTAGAAATTGCCCGGATTGATGCGGACTTTTTCTACATGCTTGGCAGCTTCCATTGCCACAGCCGGCACAAAATGGATGTCGGCAACCAATGGCACATCGCATCCGCGTGCTTTCAGCGCGGCCTCGATATTTGCCAGGTTGGCCGCATGCGCTACCGACTGAGCAGTGAGGCGCACGAGTTTTGCCCCGGCCTTTGCGAGAGCTTCGGCCTGAGCTGCCGATGCCTCGGTGTCGAGTGTCTGGGTAGTGGTCATAGACTGAGGTACGATGTCGACCTCGGAGCCTATGGTTATATTGCCTACACGTACTTGGCGGGTGCGTCGGCGATAAGGCGTATTTGCCATATCAGTTAGTCTTGAATTTGTAATCGTTGATAGCGGCGAGTTCGGCATCGGCTTTTTCTACCTTTGCCGAAAGCGTAGCCCGATATTCATTGTAGCGTTTAGCCAGTTCCTTGTCGCTGAGCGACATAATGCGCACTGCGAGTACTGCAGCATTGAGAGCGCCGTTGATGCCAACGGTTGCTACGGGGATTGCCGGCGGCATCTGTACGATAGAGTAGAGAGCGTCGATGCCGTCGAGTGTCGATGCCACAGGCACACCGATAACTGGGAGCGGGGTCGATGCGGCAATCACGCCCGGAAGGGCTGCGGCCATACCTGCTGCCGCGATGATTACTTCGATGCCGCGGCTTTCGGCTTCGTGGGCAAAGCGTTCTACTGCGTCGGGGGTGCGGTGTGCGCTGAGGGCACGGAGCTCGAAGGGTACTTCCATTTGTTCAAGGAAATCGGCGGCTTTACGAAGTACGGGCAGGTCGGATGTGCTGCCCATTATAATGCTTACTCTGCAATTCATGATTGATCGATTGTATTTTTACCCTATAGGGGTGGTTTATAGTAGTGAAAGTGCTAAAAATACGATGATAAATGACATTGAGGCACCGGCAAGCACCTGTAATGGAGTGTGGTGATTGAGGTATAGTCTTGCCCATGATACCGCTCCAACTATGGCTATCGTTATCGACACCCATAGCATTGGCGCTACGAGAAGTCCGTGTAGCGCAAGCCAATAGCATGCGGCTGCCATACCGCCTACGGCTCCGGCATGTGCGCTGATTTTCCACAAACGAGTGATTATAAGCGATAAGACCGACACGGCTGCCGCGCCATAAAAGAACGCTACAAGCCACGACGGTGCCTGCATGGAGTGCATGAAGTAACCGGCGCCAAGATAACATAGCATCGATGTGCAATAGGGTATTGTGCGCTGGCTCTTGTCGCTGATGCTCATATCCGATACCTTGCCTGTGCGGTATAGCGCGATAATCACAAGTGCAGGTGCTATCGCGGTGATAATGAATACTCCGCCGAGCGCCCATAGTTTTACTCCTAATGGCAGGTAGCGCAGCATGGTGAACCATAGCGCGATTGCTGTGGCATAGGAGGGCACCAGCAAGGGACTGAAGATATCGCTCAAGATATGCGATATTCGTTGGGCCGATATATTTGTGTTATTGTTAGTCATAAAAATTTAACGCATACTGACAGTTTATAGTTCTTTTCTCAGTCGTGCGACAGCCTGGCCGAGACGTTCGCGGTATTTTGCAACAGTGCGACGCGCTATATCGTAGCCTTGAGCCTGCAGAGCCTCGGTAAGTGCCTGGTCCGACAAGGGATTGTGCTTGTCCTCATTATCTATCAGCTCGCCGAGAGCCTTGAGTATCCGGTGGGTTGATACGTCTGCATCTGCGTCGGGACGCTCGTTGAAGAGCATTTTTAGCGGATACAAGCCGTGAGGGGTGAGGATGTACTTGCCTGAGGTGGCGCGTGATATCACTGATAGGTCGAGTCCGGTCAGCGATGCCACATCGCGAAGTATCATGGGCCGTATGTCGGCATTGTCGCCCGAGATGAAAAAGTCGTGCTGTAGCTTGACAATGGCCTTTGCTATCGACATGAGGGTTTCGGCTCGCAGGTTGACAAGTTTGATAAATGCTGCGGCGGCATTGCGCTTGTCCTTGATGAATGTAAATGCTTGTTTCTCGCGCTGGTTGGCATCGGGCTTAAGCTCCTCAACGCGAAACGATGATTCTATCGCAAGCTCGGGAATATTGCCCTGCAGGCTTACGGTGAAGGTGTCGGTGCCTGCGTCGTAGTCGAGTATGAAATCGGGCACTACGTGCTGCGCCTTGTCTATCGTCCTTGAGCCTTCGAGGGCCGACGCGGGCTTGGGATTGAGGCTCTGGATGAGCGATATCGCATTTACCATGCCCTCGCGTGGTATATCGAGCTGGGCCTGAAGCCTGTCGAAATGACGCTTTGAAAACAAGTCGAAATGGTGGGCGACAATCTCGCGGGCAGTCACCGATTCTACTGTCTGTGGCAGGCGGTTGAGCTGCAGCAACAGGCAGTCGCGAAGGTCTACAGCGCCTATACCTGCCGGGTCGAGGCCGCGAATGGCATCGAATACGTAGCGTACGTCACTGTCGTCAACATAGAAGCCTTCGGCAATAGCGATGTCGTCGCTTATTTCGCGCAGGGGGCGTGTGAGGTATCCGTTATCGTCAAGGTTGCCGATGATATGTGCCGCGATGCGCATGTCGGTATCGTCGAGGTCGCTCTCGGCGGCAAGGCGGCGCATCAGTATCTCGCCCATGCCTTCTTCATCGTCGGCAGTGTAACTGGCCACTTCAACGTGGCGGTCGTCGCGGCTGCGGTTGTTGCTCAGATATGCCGGAGCGTCGTCGGCATCGGCATAGTCGGCCATTTGTAGCTGCTCGGCACTTTCGCCGAATTCTTCGGGAGGCTCTTTGTCGGTGTCTACAATTTCCAGGGCCGGATTATCGTCGAGCTCGCGGCGTACCTCGTCTTCGAACTCCGGTACGGACATGCCGAGTACGCGTCCCAATGCCACGTTTTGAGGGTTGAGACGCTGCTGCAAAGTCTGCTGCTGTTCTAATCGAAGACTTTCGTTAGACATATCTTTTACTTGGTAATGCAAAGTTAATAAATTTTCGCGACATTGTAATCTTAAAGCGGCATGGTGCTGACAAAAAAGGTTTGCCGGATTCGTATTTTCAATTTAGTCAAACCCTACTTTGAAATCCTCGACAAACATACACATCATGCCAAACTGAGAAATGTGATTATTTGAGAAACATATGTGTAATTTATATTGTTATTGTAATACATTTGCATTAACTTTGCGGTATAAAATAATATTGTTATGGATATAGCACTTAAAAAGAACCAGAGTTTCCGTCTTCCGATTGAACTTATAGAAAGGCTGAAGTTGCTTGCCAAGCGACAGAACCGTAGTCTGAACAACTATGTTGAGACTGTTTTGCTCGATGCTGCTTATCACGAACCAAATGCCACGACTCTCGCCGCAATGAAAGAGGTTGAAAGCGGTGCGTTACGCGATGAGCCTGCTCTTGACCTGTCTTCCATTGAAGCAATGGAAAAATCTATGGGATTATGAAAAAACTGAAAGCGTCGTCACAGTAGTAAGAAAGACTACAAGCGATTCAGAAACAATCCCGGAAAGGTTGAGGCTCTTAAAGTAATTCTTCAAAAGTTTGCAAACGAGGAGCCTATTCCGGAGAAGAATAACCCTCATAAACTGACAGGTGTTTACAAGGGGTATATGGAATGTCATATCGAGAGTGATTTTTTGCTTATATGGTTTGATCCTGAGTCAGACCAAATAGACCTTGTTCGTCTCGGCTCTCATTCTGAATTATTCGGATAGGTGTCAAATCAAAAAGAGGATAAGTGAAACTGTATTCCCGTTATTCATCACTGCCTTAAATCGGCGGGTATATTGCGAAAAATGAGCCTTGGGGTTTATTGCCCGTTTTAAAAAAAATCCGTACTTTTGCACCGAAATAATAAGCTTATGAAATGTAGCAAATGCGAGTCAGACGCGGGACGCCGTGAGCTGACTGATGAAATTCTACGACTTAAACGAGACAAGAATGCTGTAATTCTTGCCCATTATTATGTCGACGGTGCTATCCAAGACCTCGCAGATCATGTAGGCGATTCGCTTGCCCTTGCTCAGAAAGCAGCGGCCACGGCGGCTGATGCCGATATTGTGGTTATGTGCGGTGTCGATTTTATGGCCGAAACTGTCAAGGTGTTATGTCCTGATAAAAAGGTGCTTGTGCCCGACCACAATGCAGGCTGTTCGCTGGCCGACAGCTGCCCGGCCGATGAGTTCGCTGCCTTTATCGAGGACCACCCCGGATATACAGTTATATCATATGTAAATACATCGGTCGAGGTAAAGGCTCTCAGCGATGTGCTCGTTACCTCGGGTAATGCGCGTAAGATTGTGGAGTCGTTTCCTGCCGATGCCAAACTGATATTCGGCCCCGACCGCAACCTCGGCTCTTATATCAATTCGGTTACGGGCCGCGACATGTTGCTGTGGGACGGTGCTTGCCATGTTCACGAACGTTTCTCGGTAGAAGGCATCGCTGCCTTGAAAGAGAAGTATCCAGGGGCGCCGGTGTTAGTACATCCCGAGTGCAAACGCCCGGTAGTGCTTATGGCCGACAAGGTTGGCTCGACAGCTGTATTGCTCGACTATGCCCTTGCAAGCGACTGCGACACATTCATCGTGGCAACCGAAAGCGGTATCCTGCACCAGATGCGCAAGGCCGCGCCGCACAAGACCTTTGTACCCGCGCCGCCGGTCGACAGCACTTGTGGCTGCAACGACTGCAACTATATGAAACTCAACACCCTCGAGAAACTGCGCGATTGCCTGCGCGATGAAACCAACGAGGTGAACGTTGACCCCCAATTGGCTGCAAAGGCTATTAAACCGATTGAAAGAATGCTTGAGCTAAGCAAATAATATGGAATATAATCACAAAGAAATAGAGCCGCGTGTGCGGCAATACTGGAAGGATATCGACCTCTATCGTGTCGACATCGATAAGAATCGTCCTAAGTTTTATGTCCTCGACATGTTCCCCTATCCCTCGGGTGCAGGTTTGCATGTCGGCCACCCGTTAGGATATATTTCGAGCGATATTTATTCGCGCTACAAACGTCTGCAAGGTTTCAACGTGCTGCACCCCATGGGCTTCGATGCTTACGGTCTCCCCGCAGAGCAGTACGCTATCCAGACCGGCCAGCACCCCGAAATCACTACCAATAAAAATATAGCCCGCTACATCGAACAGCTCGAAAACATCGGTCTGTCGTTCGATTGGAGCCGCCAGATACGCACTTGCGACCCTTCATATTATAAGTGGACGCAGTGGGCATTCCTCAAAATGTTCGGCTCGTACTACGACCGTAAGCTCGACCGTGCTATGCCTATCGAGGAACTCGAGAAGCATTTTGCCGAGCAGGGCACTGAGGGCGTAGATGCAGCTTGCACCAAGGAACTTACATTTACCGCCGCCGACTGGGCCGCTATGTCGAAAAAAGAAAAGGCCGATGCTCTGATGAACTACCGCCTTGCCTTCCTCGGCTACAGCGTGGTTAACTGGTGCCCCGCACTCGGCACTGTGCTTGCCAACGACGAGGTTGTCGACGGTGTGAGCGAACGCGGTGGTCATCCGGTAGAGCAGAAAAAAATGTGGCAGTGGTTCCTGCGTGTTTCTGCTTACAGCCAGCGACTGCTCGACGGTCTTGAAAAGGTTGACTGGAGCGATTCTATCAAGGAAACTCAACGCAACTGGATCGGTCGCAGCGAAGGTGCGGAAATGCACTTCAAGGTTGACGGCCGTCCCGAGCTCGACCTCGAGATTTTCACTACACGTCCCGATACCGTATTCGGTGTCACATTTATGGTGCTTGCCCCTGAAAGCAAGCTCGTAGATGTACTCACAACTCCCGAACAGCGTGGTGCTGTCGACGAGTACCTCGCTTCGATTCGTCATCGTACCGAGCGCGAGCGTATGATCGACCGCCGCGTCACCGGCGTGTTCTCGGGCAGCTATGCTATCAATCCTCTTTCGGGCAAGAAAGTGCCTGTATGGATAAGCGACTATGTGCTTGCCGGTTATGGTACAGGCGCTATTATGGCCGTACCCGCTCACGACAGCCGCGACTATGCTTTTGCCCGTCACTTCGATTTGCCCATTGTCCCATTGATAGAGGGTGCCGATGTAAGCGAGGCTTCATTTGATGCCAAAGAGGGCAAGATGATCAACAGCTGCGGCCCCGAACTCGACCTCAACGGCCTCGACGTGAAAGACGCTATCAAGAAAGCAAAACAATATATCGAAGAAGCCGGCATCGGCCGCGTGAAAGTCAACTACCGCTTGCGCGATGCTATCTTCAGCCGTCAGCGCTACTGGGGCGAGCCTATTCCAATCTGCTACGTCGACGGTATCGCTACCGCATACGATAATCTGCCCCTCGAACTCCCCGAGGTAGATAAGTACCTGCCTACCGAGACCGGTGAGCCTCCCCTGGGACGTGCCAAAAACTGGGCAACTCCCGAAGGCTGTCCTCTCGAACTCAATACAATGCCCGGCTTTGCCGGTTCGTCGGCATACTACCTGCGCTATATGGACCCCCACAACGACCAGGCTCTTGTTTCGAAAGAAGCAAACGACTACTGGCGCAGTGTCGACCTCTATGTCGGCGGCAGCGAACATGCCACAGGCCACCTGATTTATAGCCGTTTCTGGGATAAGTTCCTCTATGACTACGGCTATATCTGCGACGACGAGCCTTTCCGCAAGCTTATCAACCAGGGCATGATTCAGGGTCGCTCGAACTTTGTATACCGCATCAAAGATACAAATACATTTGTATCGCTCGGTCTCAAGGATCAGTACGATACCACACCGCTGCTTGTAGATGTCAACATCGTATCGAACGATGTGCTCGATATCGACGCATTCCGTAAATGGCGTCCTGAGTTTGCCGATGCAGAATTCATCACCGAGGACAACGGCAAGTATGTATGCGACTGGGCTATCGAAAAGATGTCGAAGTCGAAGCACAATGTTGTCAACCCCGACGACATCGTGGCCCGCTACGGTGCCGATACTCTCCGTCTTTACGAAATGTTCCTCGGCCCGATTGAGCAGAGCAAGCCTTGGGATACCAACGGTATCGACGGCGTATACCGCTTCATCAAAAAACTATGGGCTCTGTACTGGGCCGGCGACAAGTGCCTTGTTGATGATAGCGAGCCTACAGCCGAGAATCTCAAGACCCTCCATAAGCTTATCAAGAAAGTTTCCGGCGATATCGAGTCGTTCTCGTTCAATACCTCGGTTTCGGCTTTCATGATTTGTGTCAACGAGCTTGCTTCGCAGAAATGCCACTCGCGCAACATCCTGAGCCAGCTGCTTCTTGTGCTCGCGCCCTTCGCACCCCACATCGCCGAAGAACTTTGGCGCACAGCCCTGGGCAACGAGGGTTCGGTGTTCAATGCTTCGTGGCCCGAGTTCAACGAGGAATATCTCAAGGAAAATTCGGTCACTATGGCTGTATCGTTCAATGGCAAACCCCGATTCAATATCTCGGCTGCCGTTGATGCCACATCCGACGAACTCCAGGCTATGGCCCTTGCCGATCCTGCCGCTGCAAAATGGCTCGAAGGCAAGACCGTGCGCAAAGTGATTGTCGTTCCCGGCAAGATTGTAAACATCGTTGTCGGTTAAGCACAATATTCGAATCTGCAATACGTTAAGTTTATAGGTTTATGAGTTCTTATCTATTTAGGACACTCGTAAACCTATAAATTCATAACCCCCTACAACTCATACGTAAAAATGACCCGTATTGTCTTTGCTACCAATAATGCTCATAAACTCGGAGAACTGCGCCGCATGTTAGCCGGGCGCTTCGACGTTGTAGGCCTCGCCGACATCGGCTGCCACGACGATATTCCCGAGAATGCCGATACTTTCGAAGGCAATGCCCTTGCAAAGGCGCAATGGGTACTCGACCGTTACGGCTACGATTGCATTGCTGATGATTCCGGCCTCGAGGTCGACGCTCTCGGCGGCGAACCGGGCATACACAGTGCCCGATATGCCGGTCAAGGCCATGACGATGCTGCAAACAATGCCAAGCTGCTGAGCTGTCTCGAAGGCAAAGAGGACAGACAGGCACGTTTCCGCACCGTGATAGCTTATGTGCGCAAGGACCGCGAGCCATTGTACTTCCATGGTGCTGTAGAGGGGCGTATTATCGAATCTCCAAGAGGTAGCGAAGGCTTTGGCTACGATCCTCTGTTTGTTCCCGAAGGCTGGAGCAAGACCTTTGCCGAGGCTACAGGCGACGAAAAAAATGCCGTTAGCCATCGAGGACAGGCCGTGCGCGAACTGTGCCGTTACCTCTTCCGCTCTCCCAACCTATAAAAGTATTAAATGATAAAGAATTCACTTGTCGTACTGACCCTTGTGCTTTGCTGTGTTTTCAATATCTCGGCACAGCAGAAAGAAGGTCGCTGGACTCTGTTCCCGGCTGTCGGTGATAATTTTTCGGAGGTTATAGAAACTCCCGAAAGGACATATCTGTTGTCGGGTACGACTCTGTTTTCGTTGTCGGATGACGACAACGAAAGCTATGCCTATAATGTTTTCAACAAGCTCACCGAGCGTGCAAGGATTAGTAAAATCGCATATAATGAGCAGAACAAATATCTCTTTGTCGCTTATGATAACGGAAATATCGACCTGCTCTACGACAACGGTCGCACTGTGAATATGCCACAGATTAAAGACGCTACTCTCACTCTGAGCCGTGGCGTTCTCGATGTGGCATTCGGTCATGACAGGATTTTTGTCGGCACTGAATTCGGCCTTGTTGTATTCGACGACCAGAACCACAGGGTTATCGAATCGGGTATCTACAATAAGCCTGTCGATCACCTGTTTGTTATGGGCGACCACCTGCTCATTCTAACTGCCGAGCATGTATATGCCTCGCGTTTCGACGACCGTCATCTCGAGCTTGCTTCGCAGCGCCCATGTCGCAATATGTGGAAGACCGACGTGGCAAAGCTCAATGACAATGTGCTGATATATAACTATGTGGGTGATACAAACCTACGATCAGTAACATTTGACTTCGAGGCCAAGACGGAGAAAGATACGATTCTCGGTGTATTGTCGGCTCGCAACGACCTCAAATCGTCGTCCGACGGTGTATACCTTGTCGATAATGGCAAGATTGTCCGCGTTGGTCAGGATATGAAACTTTCATATGCCAACCTGCCTGCCGAGTATGCCAAAAGCAGTGTTTTCTTCGATAACCTGTCGTCGGTGTGGGTGAATACCCCCTCGGGTATAACTCGTCTGAATCTTGAAAAGGAAACCCCGGAGGTGCTTATGCAGCCTTACAAGCCCGAGGCGATAACGACTAAAAGGCCCTTTAAAATGCTCTTTAGCCACGACGGACAAAAACTCTATGTGGGTAATATAGCATATTCATTTCTCTATGAGGTAGGTCTCAGCGACAATCCTACATATCCTACTTCGACTACGCATTTCCTTGCGCGTACATGCGTGATTGACAATAATGGTATCGTAGATGTGCAGCCTTTGGACCTCAATCCGCCCTCGACTGTCAACCCTACATATTTCAACCTTCTCAAGCAGGGTAATACCACTAAGATGACCGGCGGGCCTATGGCTTATGCAATAGACCCCGACGACCCCGATATGTATTACGTCACCAATTTTATCGCAGGTATTTTTGTGATAAAAGACGGTGAACTATACCACGTAATCGATACCAACAACTGCCCTTATTACGTAAACGGCCGCCAGGGTGACGACCGTATTATGCACGTCGATATCGACAACGAGGGCAATCTGTGGATTGTGCAGGGTCTTGATGATAAAAACGCCGCACCGTATGTAATGATACTTCCGGCGGCAAAGCGTAAAAACTTACGCGATATCAAGAAAAGCGACTGGATTGCAGTGCCTCTGCATAGCGACTTTGTCACTTCGCGCGACATATTTACCACATTCTTAAAGCAGACTCCGATCAATATCTTTACCCGGGGCGGCTGGGAACCGCTGTTGGTTTTCCAGGCTCACAATAATACACCTCTGAATATGGCCGACGACCGTCTGTCGTATTTCCAGGGTTATACCGACCAGAATGGCAATACCATAAGTCCCCGCCATGTGTCGTGTGCGGTAGAAGACCACGACGGCAAGGTGTGGTTCGGTTTGCATACCGGTACTTTTGTTATCGACAACCCGGGTGAATGTATCGGCGCTTCCGCTCTTCGTGTACGCAGGCCCATTGTGGCGCGTAACGACGGTACAGGCCTCGGCGACTACCTTCTTGAATCGCAGGTGGTATACGATATCGCTGTCGATGCTGCCAACCGCAAATGGTATGCCACCAACTCGGGCGCATACCTTGTCAGCGCCGACGGCACCGAGATACTTGCCCATTACGACACCGACAACTCGCCACTGCCCTCGAATGTGGTTGGCGCGGTAGAGTGCGACCCTAATGGCAACAAGGTTTACTTTGGCACCGACAACGGCCTCGTATGCTATGACAGCGACGCCGCCCCGGCTGCCGAGGATTATTCCGAAGTGTATACATATCCCAATCCCGTTCGCCCCGATTACACCGGTTGGATAACCGTGACCGGGCTTATGGATAATTCGCTTGTCAAAATCGCCGATGCCGCAGGCAACGTCTTCTTCCAAGGCCGTAGCGAAGGTGGCATGGTGTCGTGGGACGGTTGTGATTCAGCCGGTCGACGTGTCAAGTCGGGCGTGTATTATGTTTTTGCTTCTCGTAGCAGCGACGGCTCTTCTAAAGGTGCTGTCGCGAAGATTTTGGTTATAAATTGATACCTATTCTTTATGACTGCCAATACTCTGCAATATATCAGCGACCGCGACAAGGCCTATGGCGTTGCCGGTATGACTATAACTCTTGTCGCCCTCGACGGCGAAGATTACTTCAGCGGCATTGACCTTGATGCCCCGGCTGGCGAACATATCATCATGAGCCACGAATACGGCTTCAGGGGCAACCCGAGGATGTCGGCCAAAATCATTTGGAAGCAGACCATGCAGGAGCTCAAACTTACTGCATCGCTCGCCCTCGGTAACCTTACCTGCCGCCGATATCTTCTTGATCATAAGAGGGTTCCCGACGGTGAACTTATGGCTCTTCGCGAGGCTTTGCGCTACGATGCCGGCGAACACCTCGGTATGGATAGCGACGAGGCCGACCGTATGTTCGAAAACTGCCGTCAATATGCCGACAGGCTTTTCAGGCATCAAGGCGTGGCGGGAATCGCGCATAGCTTTGCCGGTCGTCTTGCCGATCAGCACCGTATGTCGGCGGCTGAGGCTTTGGAAATTCTCGCTTCTTTAGGATTGCAATAATCTAAACCTGCTATATATTATCCGTTATGGGTGGCCTTTCGGAGGCTACCCATTAATTTAAGAACTTAACTATGTCGACAAACACTGTAGACAAAGAGCGCAAAGTGACAACTTCGCGCTTGATAGAAATGAAACGTCGTGGCGAAAAAATCGCCATGCTTACAGCCTATGACTACTCTATGGCCCAGCTCATCGACCAGGCCGGTATTGACGTGATACTTGTTGGTGACTCTGCATCGAATGTTATGGCCGGTAATATGACCACTCTGCCGATGACTCTCGACCAGATGATTTACCATGCCAAGAGCGTTATCAAGGGTACTAACCGTGCGCTGGTGGTATGCGATATGCCTTTCGGTACATATCAGGGCAACCCCATGGAGGCCCTCGCTTCGGCTATCCGAATCATGAAGGAGAGCCACGCCGAGGCTGTGAAAATGGAAGGTGGCAGCGAGATTCGCGAATCGATTGAGCGAATCCTTTCTGCCGGTATACCCGTTATGGGTCACCTCGGCCTGACTCCTCAGTCAATCAATAAATTCGGTACATATGCCGTGCGTGCCAAGGAAGAAGCCGAGGCTCAGAAACTCATCGACGACGCTCATATGCTCGAAGAAATTGGCTGCTTCGCCCTCGTGCTCGAGAAAATCCCTGCCAAGCTTGCCGCTCGTGTAGCTCAGGAAGTATCAATACCTGTTATAGGCATCGGTGCCGGTGGTGGTGTAGACGGTCAGGTACTCGTGATGCACGATATGCTCGGTATCAACAAAGGCTTCTCGCCCAAGTTCCTGCGTCGCTACGCCGACTTGTCGACTGTCATCAATCAGGCAGTTGGCAACTACATCGACGACGTAAAAACCGGCGACTTCCCCAACGAAAACGAACAGTACTAATCGTACATTAATGCTGTTTACTTAAGGGGTGATTATTCAAAAGGATAGCAACGATAGGAGCTTGGCTCTCTTTCTCCTTAACTAAACAGCATTGAATCATACCCTAATAAATATGAAAAGGCTCGGCTTTATTGCCGGGCCTTTTCATATAATGTAGAATTTAGAATTCGTTTGCTGGGGGAGACATAAACACACGTCGAAAGTTACGACAAAAAATGTCTTTATGTTATGTCTAAAACAGTCGTTTACTCTTCTTCGATAGAGTAGTTGAGGAAGTCGTTCATGGGGCGGAGCAGGGCGAGGATTTCGGCTGCTTTTTCGGGCCACGAGGGGTTGTCGAAAAATGCGCGAGTCAGTGCGTGGCAGCGGCCATATTCTGTCAGGCGGAGCAGGTCGATGTCGGGGTGGTTGCGATCGTAGCCCTTGGGTGCTGTTTTTAGCTGCGGACCCCACCATGAAGGATAGGCGGCAAGGACCTCGGGAGTCTCTACGATGCCGCGGAATTCCTCTACATTATCTATTATGGCCTTACGAACCTTCTTGAGCACTTTGGGCTCGGGGCACCACAGGCCGGCATAGAGGGCAATTTCATCGATGCCTAAATGCACATAGTAGCAAGCACCGTCGTAGTGGCGGCCTCGCGGTGAAATCAGTGCCGAGAAGTATTGCTTGTAGGGTGTCTTGTCGTGCGAAAAACGTGTGTCGCGGTATATTCGGTAGGCACAGTCTTTGGCCTCGACATGGCGGAGCGAAGGCTCGTCGACAGCGAGTGCATCGATTATACGCTGTACTTGCGACAGCCAGTAGGCTCGAACCTGGTCGAACTCGGCTTTATGCTCGGCAAACCATGGGCGGTTGTTGTTTGCGGCGAGGCGTTCGATGAAGTTGAAAACATCGTTCATTGTCATGGCAGATCCTCCCATTCGATATCACTGACCTGGTTTTCGACAGGACCGTTGGGCCTTGCGGCAGTGTTTGCCACAGAACCTTCGATTTCTGTAAATTCGATATATTCGCCGACCGAGGGGTCGATTTTTTTCTTATGGTTCTGTCGTTGGTTATGTTGCTGATTTCTGCGAGGCTCATCGTTTCCGGGCATGCCACCGGGGAATGCACCATTCATAAACTTGCGTGTCTGTCGGCGCAAAAACCAGCGAAGAAGCCAAGGGAAAGTACGCTGTACTATCCACGGCAGTACGAAAAATATAATAATGAGGATGAGGAGTATTTCCATTTCAGGGGAATATTATAAGCTTATAGGGGTAGATTATACAATAAGAATATCGGCATGCGCCAAATGACACAGCCCGAAATATAAAACAACGCGGCACTACATTCTGTTGCGCCTCATCAACGAAAGCAGCAGATAAAGTAGTATGGTCCACATCAAGCCTGCAAGGCCGTACATGACCAGAAATACAATCGCAGCGACGATGATGATGTAGCGGCAGAAGTTTTCGGCAAAGTCAAGGTTTTTGAATTTGAGCGAAAACATCTTGAACCTCGCTGTCATTGCCAGCGACACAGCTACAATCAGTATCGCTATTACAGGCCAGCCGGGGTAGTAATATGTGTTGATCCAGCCATATGCGCCAATCCAGAAAATAGCGTTTGCCGGTATTGGTAGGCCTCGGAATACGGTAGTTTGTTCGGTGTCGTTGTTGAACTTGGCCAGACGCAGAGCACCGCATACCGGAATCATCAGGGTGATGAAACAAGCCCATATCGGACTGCCGGCATCGGCCATTGTGTTGAGCATCAGCATAGCCGGTGCCACGCCGAAGCTCACCATATCGCTGAGTGAGTCGAGATCCTTGCCAAGATCTGAATATGCATTCAGAGCGCGAGCCATTGCGCCGTCGAAGAAGTCGAATACAGCAGCTGCGGCAATAGCGATCATGCACCAAACGGCACCCTCGAAGGGGCCGAAGACGGTGCGGAGATTAAAGGCCATGAAGATGGCAACGCAACCGCTCATGAGGTTCATGGCCGTGATTGCGTCGGGTATGTATCGTTTTATGTTAGGCATTTTTGTTTGGTTGCAGGCGGGCTACCTCGGTGATGCCGCCGGTTGTTTTGTCACCGATTTTCACATATATCTCGGTGCCAAGAGGCAGGAACAGGTCGACTCGCGAACCGAATTTAATAAAGCCCATATGGTCTTCGATCGAGGCCTCGTCGCCTTTCTGCGCGTATGTCACGATTCTTCGAGCCATAGCACCGGCAATCTGCCTCATCACGATTGTCTGACCGTCGGGAGTTTCGATAGCCACAGTCGATCGTTCGTTTTCGGTGCTCGACTTTGGCAGGTATGCCGCCATGAAGCGGCCATTGTGGTGCTTGACATATGTCACCTTGCCGTCGACAGGAAACCAGTTGGCATGAACGTTGAGCACGCTCATAAATACCGAAAGCTGAATGCATCGGCCGTGAAGGACTTCGTTTTCAACAGTTTCTTCGAGGGCAACCACAGTGCCGTCGGCCGAAGAAACCACAACATCCTTGCGGTCGCCCCGGAAAATACGGCGAGGCGATCTGAAGAAATTTACTACCAGAAGATAAAAAACAGCGCATATGGCTGTAACGGCGATAGCCCAGGCCATAGGCCTAACCCATAACCAAAATGGTAGGCAGATAACCGACAATGCCGCAAAGAGCATTATCAGCAGTCCTGTGCCTTCATGATGGATTTTTACGCGCATGTTCATTTAATGGAGTTTTCAACGTTTCGCAAAATTACTAAATATTTTTCATACCCGCGAAGAATGTCGAAAAAAAATTGCTAAAAAGACAAAAAGGATAAAGAAAAAATAAGGAGAGCAAAAAAATCCGCCTTTTGATGTTTTCAGATTGGCCAAAAATTCGTAACTTTGCGTGCAATTTACAACAATCGTTTTAATCTATGTCGTTTATTGCTGATAGAGTGAAGATGGACGGTCTTACGTTCGACGATGTACTCCTTATCCCCGCTTTTTCTGATGTACTTCCACGCGAAGTAAACCTTAGCACGCGCTTTTCGCGCAACATAACGCTCAACGTTCCTATCGTTTCGGCGGCTATGGATACTGTCACAGAGAGCCAGCTTGCCATTGCCATTGCCCGCGAAGGTGGTTTGGGCGTTATCCATAAAAATATGTCGATTGAGGAGCAGGCGCGTCAGGTGCATGCTGTCAAGCGTGCCGAAAACGGCATGATTTACGATCCTGTCACCATCCTCGAAGGCTCTACTGTGGCCGATGCGCTGCGCATGATGAGCGAATATCACATCGGCGGTATTCCTGTAGTAGACAAGGCCGGTAAGCTGGTAGGTATCGTAACCAACCGTGACCTGCGTTTCGAGCGCGACAAGAGCCGCCGCATCGATGATGTGATGACCCGCGACAACCTTGTTACAGCATCGTTCGGCACGACCCTCGAGCAGGCTGCCGACATCCTCCAGAACCATAAAATCGAGAAGCTGCCCGTTGTTGATAACGACGGCAAGCTCATCGGCCTTATTACCTATAAAGATATAACCAAAGCGAAGGACAAACCCGCAGCCTGCAAGGATTCGCGCGGCCGCCTGCGTGTTGCTGCCGGTATCGGCGTAACTCCCGATTCGATGCTCCGTGCCGAGGCTCTCGTTGGAGCCGGTGTCGACGCTATCGTTATCGACACTGCCCACGGTCACTCGAAAGGCGTAGTAGGCATCCTCCGCGAGGTTAAGAAAGCATTCCCCCATATTGATGTAGTCGTTGGTAATATCGCTACCGGCGATGCTGCCCGTTACCTTGCCGATAACGGAGCCGACGGTGTCAAGGTTGGTATCGGCCCGGGCTCGATTTGCACCACCCGCGTGATTGCCGGTGTTGGCGTGCCCCAGCTCTCTGCCGTATATGATGTAGCCAAGGCCCTCGAAAGCTACGATATACCCCTCATCGCCGACGGCGGTATCCGCTACTCGGGTGATATTGTCAAGGCCCTTGCTGCCGGTGGTCACTCAGTGATGCTTGGCGGTATGCTTGCCGGTGTAGAGGAATCTCCCGGCGACACCATTATCTTCAATGGCCGTAAGTATAAGACCTATCGTGGCATGGGCTCGCTCGAAGCTATGGAGCGCGGCTCGAAAGACCGCTACTTCCAGGGCAACGAGACCGATGTGAAAAAACTCGTTCCCGAAGGCATCGCTGCCCGCGTGCCCTACAAGGGTTCGCTCTACGAGGTAGTATACCAGATGCTTGGCGGTCTCCGCTCGGGTATGGGCTACTGCGGCGCACACAATATCGATGAACTGCATCAGGCCAAGTTTACCCGCATCACCAATGCCGGTGTAGCCGAGAGCCATCCCCACGATGTAGCTATCACTGCCGAGGCTCCCAACTACAGCCAGAGCATGTGATCGATGAACTGTATTCTATGAATTTCTCTTTAGATAATAGCGGTGGTGCATCTGCATCACCGCTTTTTTTTAACTGATACACAATAATACTATATTATCGGCGTTTAAAATAAGTATGCATATGCATATTGAATAAGTCTACACCATGTAGAAACCAATAAAGAATATTTCAAATAATCGATAAAGCAAAGATGAAAAGACATCTGATAGCCCTTGCCCTCGCATCGGCCATTTTGCCGGTTTCGGCGCAGCTCAACCCTGACGACGTGCTGATGACTGTCGACGGTCGTCCGGTAACGGTGGGTGAATTCGAGTATCTCTACAACAAGAATAAATCGCAGCAGACCACGCCTCAGAGTTTCGACCAGTATCTCAAAATGTTTGAGAACTACAAACTCAAAGTCGTAGATGCCGAGCATATGGGCCTTGACAAGACCCCGGCCTTCGAGAGCGAGTTTACAAAATTCCGCGATGATTTGGCCAGCCCATATCTTCGCGACCAGGCTACCGAGGATGCCCTTGTACAGGAAGCTTACAACCACCGCAAAACCGATGTGTTGGTAAGCCACGTCATGCTTTACAACGAACCTCAAAACGAGGCGAAACTCGACTCAATCCGCACCGATATACTCAGTGGCAAAATCACATTCGAGGCCGCTGCTAATGAATTCTCGATCGACCGTGGTTCAAACACCAAGGGTGGCCGCATGGGCTATGTGGTGCCCGACCGTTTCCCCTGGGCATTTGAAAAAGTTGCCTACGAAACCAAGGTAGGCGAGATTTCGCCCGTTATCAATTCCGGCATGGGTTATCACATCATCCGAGTAGAGAGTGTGACCCCGGCACAGGGCGATGTTGATGCAAGCCACATCCTCTTGATGACCCGCGACCTCGACGATAATGCAAAGGCTGCAGCCAAGGAGCGTATCGACTCAATCTATACAGCCCTTTTGGCAGGTGCTGACTTTGCAGAACTTGCCAAAAAATTATCTCAGGACCCCGGTTCGGCAAGCCGTGGTGGTTCGCTCGGTCGTTTCAGCCACGGTATGATGGTGGCAGAGTTCGACAGTGCCGCTTACGCTACGCCCGAAGGTCAGATTTCGAAGCCCTTTGCCACCGCATTCGGCTACCATATCGTAAAGACCAACAAGCACTTCGGTATCAACCCTCTCGATGATGAACTGCGCAAAGCTATCATCAACCGCATGAGCGGTGACGAACGCGCACGCCAGCCCGAGCTTGCCGCGCTTGAAAAACTTAAAGTGGAGTATGGCGCAAAATTCGACAATAACACATTCGACAAGGTTAAGTCGATGATTGCCGCGAACGCCGGTGTATGCGACTCGGCTGTAGAGGCTCGTCTGATTGCGATGAACGATGTAGTGGCATCGTTCAATCACGGAAAAGTGACAGTTCGCGATGCTATGGCTTACGTGCCTATGCCCCTTGGCATGTCGGCCGATGCTTTTGTTGTAAACCTCCGCGAAGCTGCCACCAATGCACTCAATGCCGCAGTGCTCGACTATGCCCGCGAGGAACTTGCCAAGACAACCCCCGAATATAGGAACCTTGTAAACGAATATCGCGACGGTATACTTCTCTATGAGATTTCAAACCAGAAAGTATGGGACAAGGCTGCAAAAGACAAGGCCGGTCTCGATGCTTACTTCGAAGCCAACAAGTCGAAATATACTTGGGACAAACCCAAGTTCAAGAGCTATGTGTTCTTTGCCAAGAACGACTCTGTGCTGAATCTTGCATTGCCCTATGCGGAAACTCTCGACACTACCGACCCTGCAAAGTTTACACAGGAAATGCGCAAGCGTTTTGGCCGTGATGTCAAGGTAGAGCGCGTAATCGCTGCCGAAGGTGAGAATGCCGTGACCGATTACCTCGGATTCAACGGCAGCAAGGAAGCTGCAGACAAACAGTCGAAGTGGAATTCATATGCCGCATGGCGTGGCCGCGTGCTGTCGCAGCCCGAAGAAGCATCTGATGTTCGCGGTGCTGCTGTCACCGACTATCAGGCATATCTCGAATCGCAATGGCTCAAGGAACTTCACAAGAAATACAAAGTGAAGATTAATAAGAAAGTGCTCAAAAAACTTCAGAAACAAGAAGCTGAATAAAACCGGCAGAGACCGGTAAGATACCAAGCCCTTCCGACAGGCCAACCTTAAAACTGGTTGGGTCGGAAGGGCTTCGATTATTTGCTGTTACAGCTTTTTTTTGTATCTTCGCGATATGAAACGGGTTTTGTATGCAATGCTGCTGTCTGTCGTAGCCGTGAGCGGCTGTGGGGGCGGAGAAGAAAAAATACCTCAAAATGCACTTGCTCGAGTGGGCGACGAAGCCCTTGTCGCCGACGAGTTGCGGGCAGCCATGCCCTCGGGTCTTAGCCCTGAGGACAGCACCATTTTTGCCAAGGCGTATATACGCAACTGGATAAACACACGCCTTGTAGAGCGTGTTGCGGCAAGCGAGGTAGATATGGCCCAGATCGACCGTCTTACGCGGGAATATCGCGACGAGTTGATAATGAGTCAGTACCGTCGTGCTATGGCCCGTCAGGCTCAGGACGGCGAATTTGCCGAAGATTCCCTGAGGGCGTACTACGAAGAGCATAAAGACGATTTCAAACTTGAGCGCCCTATGGTCAAGGGTGTATATCTCAAGCTGCCTGATGATGCGCCCAAGTTAAAGCAGATACGCCGTCTCTACCGTTCGGACAGTCCGGGCGATATCGATAAACTTGAGAAAGCGGCAATCGGAACGGCGATACATTACGATTACTTCCGAGATTCGTGGATTGACTGGGAGCAGATTGAAAACCGTATACCGGTGGAGTTTTCACAGGGCGATGCCGCCGAGATAGCCCGGCGCCATTATCTCGAAGCCGAGGCCCAGGGATTTGTATATCTGCTGTGTGTGAGCGAGTTCCTGCCAGCCGGGGCGGTGATGCCCTACGAGGCAGCGCGTAGCATAGTTCGCGACCGTCTGCTCAACCAGCGGCGGCGTACGTATGACGTGCGTCTGCTTAACGACCTATATCAGCGTGCGCTTGACGACGGTACTCTTGTGATTGACAGTAAGAATTAGCCTTCAATATGTTACCTATCAATATACCATATACGCAGAGTCTTAAGCTGCGTGATATTATTGCCGACAACAGCCTGCTGCTAATGGCAATAAGCCGCTTCGGATTGCCTTTGCGACTTGCCAATCAGTCGGTTGGCGAGGTGTGCGGTTCGGCGGGTGTTGATACTGCCACTTTTCTTGCCGTGGCAAATATGATCAGTGGCAAGCCTTTCGACGGCGATGCCGTGAGGCTCGACAGTCTGGTGGCATATCTGAGGCGGGCACACAGTTATTTCCTCGATTTCTTCCTGCCTTCGATTCGGCGAAAATTCATTATAGCGGTTGATTTCTCGAAATCCAATGATGTGGCCCAGAGTATATTGCGTTTCTTTGACGAATATGTCGGCGAGGTGCGAAGGCATATGGACTATGAAAATGAAACGCTCTTTGAGTATATCGACTGCCTCTTGTCGGGTCGCCCGGTTTCGGCTGATTACAATATCGAGGTCTTCGCGTCGCACCACAATGCCATATCCGACCGCCTCGACCGCCTCAAAGATGTGTTGATACGCTATTGTCCTGAAGGAAATGCCGATATCATCAACTCGGTGCTTTTCGATATCATCAGTTGCGAGGCCGATCTCGAGAGCCACTGCCAGGTCGAGGACCGCTTGCTCGTTCCCGCCGTGGCTCGTGCGGAAGTGTCGGCAATACGCACATCGACAGCATCTGCCGGTCGCCAGAGCACACTTGCTTCGGGCGTAGAACTTGGCAAACGCGAAAAAGAAATCGTGGCATTTATAGCTCAAGGCTTGAGCAACAAGGAGATAGCATCGCGGTTGTGCATATCGGTGCATACAGTTACCACTCACCGCCGCAATATCTGCCAGAAACTCGAGATACACTCGCCGGCGGGGCTTACTGTATACGCTATCCTCAACAATATTATCGATCCTTCCGAAGTCGAGCTTTGAGGCAACGGGCTATTGCCGGTGGAGCGGCAAAATAGGCCACAAGCGCCCCGACGGTATCGGCAAGGAAATCGTACCAGTCGGCACCTCGCCCGAGTTGCATGGCATCCTGAAGCAATTCGATGCCGCCTCCGACGAGGGTCGACGCTATTGCAAACGCGGCCATTGTGCGAGGCGACGGTTTGGGGATATTGTGCGACCGCGAGTAGTCGAAAGCCAAAGCTCCGGCAAGTCCGCCAAACATTATGGCATGTATCAGTTTGTCGATATGGGGTATAAGTGGCAGGTCGTCGACTCCGGCAGGGTCAGGGAATAATGTGGCATATAATATCACAGCCACAACTATCATCGTAGGCCAGTAAGAGAAGAAAAATCGCTTCATGTCGCTGTGTGTTTGACTAAGTTGTGTACGGAAATTTAGATGTTGATATAGTCTTCGGGGTTGAGCTGCGAGCCTTTGTGCCATAATTCGAAACTTGCCTTGCCGTTGAAAGCATGGCCGAGGCGTTGGCCCGGTTCGACCTTGTTGCCGCGTTCGACAAACACATCTCCCACGCCCATATACACGCTCACGAAATCATTGGGGTGCTGTATTATAATGGTGCTTGAGCCGTTTGCCGAAATAGTCAGCCCTACTATGGTGCCTCTGTAAATCGCCGACAGTGGCACAGTGCCGTTGCCGCTGATTTGCAGGCTTTTGGTGGGCGATGTTTCCGTTGTGGCGGTCGCCGCAGCAGGTGAAGTGAATATCATGCCCTCGGCTGCAATAGGGGCGAGCACGCTCAGGTTGAAACGCTCCTGGGCCTCATAGCTTCGAACGAACTGACGCTCGGCCTCGCTGGCTGCAAGGAGCGAGTCTTCAATGGCAACTGCGTTGATCGTAGCGCTGTCCTGGCGCATTTCGTCGCCCTGAAGCAGCGCGGCTATGTTGGCAATGTAGGCTGCATTGCGAGCCGACGCCTGCTCAAGCGAGTCGAGTTTGATTGCCGCTGTGATGTAGTCGGTGCGCAGGTCGCCCTTAAGAGTGCCCGGCAGCAGGCGGCGCACAGGGGTATAGGCAATTATGACCCATAGCAAAGCGGCGCCACCGGCAATGATAGCAGCAGTGACGAGGAAAACTCGCGTTCGGGTCATACGCACGCTCCAAACGCGGTTGAAAGTATTTTCTTTAATGAAATCGAGGCGGTAACGGGCCGGATTCTTATAGTCCGGGTTACTACGCCTAACAGTATCTTTTAGTTTCACAAATGCAAATTTAATGCTTTTCTGTGAAACCAACATAAATCGCCCCAATTCTTTCAGTCAAAAAGGCTTAATTAAGCTTTGTCCGCTTTGGGGTTCGAGCTTATCGACAGAGTGTGGCGGTTGGGCTTTTTGAGTGGGTCGAAGCCGTTGCCGTAGACGCTGCGGGCCTCGGATTGGATGATATAGGCCTCGGCATCGATGTGGCGCACGATTTCGTAGATTCGTTCGGCATCGTACTGTCGGCACCATACCACGAGCATTGTGCGGCTTTCGCCTGTCCAGAATCCGCGCCCGTCGAAGGTGGTGACGCCACGGCCCGATTTGTGGGTGATGTTGTCGGCGATTTCATGCCACTTGGGCGATAGGATGAGGAACTGTATGGTCTGCTTGTCGGCATTGACAATGTAGTTTGCAAGGAAAGAGTATATTACGATAGATGTCCAGCCGTAGATAATAGTCTGCACGCGGCTCTGTATGCGGGCATCGAGGTCGCCGTCGAAGGGCAGAAAGAATGAGCATGTGACGATAGCCACATCGATAATCATCATGGTGCGTCCGATGCTGATGTTCGATTTCTTCTCGAATACCGCCGCCACAATATCTGTGCCGCCGGCCGAGCCCTTGTTTACATAATATAGGCCGATGCCGAAACCGCATATTGCCGAGCCCATGAGCACGCTCATGGTGGTATCGGTGACTATTGGCGGGTGCGAAGTGAAGTAGCTTTCGATAGAGCCGATGATTGCCGACAGCATCGTTGCGCCGAAAACGGTGCGTACCACAAACTGCCGCCCGAGGGTCTTGTACCAGCATGCAAGCATCAGTATATTGACGGCGTACATTGTCACCGCCACCGGTAGTACACCTCCGCTTGCAAAGTAGACAAGCGTACTGAAACCAGCCATGCCGCCCACAACGATTTCGTGAGGAAGGATGAACACGGTAAATCCTATCGCGTAGATTGCCATTCCGGCAATAATCATCAGGTACGCTTTGAGGTCATGCTTGTTATAAACCGGCCATTGCATAGTATAGAAGATATCAGATTTAGACTCTGCAAAGATATGTATAAAAAGTGAATCGACATATGGTTTGCACGGTATAAAAAGCATAGAAAGGGAAGGGAGTGTAAAAAGTGGCTTGTTTTTGTCTGTGCGCCTACGGGTGTGTGGAAAATTGCGATTTTTTTTGTAACTTTGGGGTGCTTTTCGCCAAATTGAGCGGGGGCTTTTTTCAATCTCCTCAAATACAGTAATATGCGTAAATTTGTTCATCTCCACGTTCATTCACAGTATTCGGTGCTCGACGGACTGTCGACTATCGGCGGTCTGATTAAGAAGGCCGTCGCCGACGGTATGCCTGCTCTTGCTTTGACAGACCATGGCAACATGTTCGGCGCTAAAGAGTTTTTCAATTCTGTGAAGAAGCACAACGGCAAGGTAAAAGATGCTGTCAAAAAAGCCCAAGCGGCTCTCGACGAGGCTGTTGCCGGTGGTGATGAATCTGCTATCGAGGCGGCAAAGGCTGCTCTCGAAAAGGAAAAAGCCAAATATCTCAAGCCTATTCTCGGTTGCGAGATGTATGTCGCCAAGGGAGACCTTCACGACCAGTCGGACTCTAAGGACAAGGGCTATCACCTGATAGTGCTCGCTAAAAACCAGAAGGGCTACAAGAACCTGATCAAACTGGTCTCGAAGGCGTGGACCGAAGGTCATTACTATCATCCGCGTACCGACCGCAAGGAATTGTACGAGCACCGCGAGGGTCTGATAATATGTTCGGCCTGTCTCGGTGGCGAGATTCCGCGCCTTATACGCGCCGGGAATCCCGAAGCTGCCGATCAGGCAGTGGCATGGTACAAGGAAACATTCGGCGACGATTATTATATCGAACTCCAGCGGCATAAGGCAACCGTGCCGCGAGCCAACCATGAGACCTACGAGATTCAGAAGCAGGTAGAGCCGCATCTGTTGGCCCTCGCCGAGAAATATGGCATCAAGGTTATTGCAAGCAACGACTCTCACTTCATCAACGAAGAAGATGCCGAGGCTCACGACCGACTGATCTGCCTGTCGACCAACCGTAATGTCAACGACGAGACTCGCATGCTCTATTCGAAGCAGGAGTGGTTCAAGACCTGCGCCGAAATGGAAGCTGTTTTCGGCGATATGCCTCAGGCGTTGGAAAATACACTTGAAATCGCCGATAAGGTAGAGGAGTATGATATCGACCATGCGCCGATTATGCCCAACTATGCCATTCCCGAGGATTTTGGCACCGAAGAAGAATACCGGAGCCGTATTACGGAGCAGGAACTTTTCGATGAATTTACCCGCGACGAGAACGGCAACGAGATAATGAGTCCCGAAGAGGGTCGTAAAAAAATAGAGAAACTCGGTGGTTACCAGAAGCTTTACCGTATAAAATTCGAGGCCGACTACCTGCGCAAGATTACCTACGAGGGCGCGGCTCGCCGCTATGGCACTCCGCTTTCCGACGAGGTCGACGAGCGCATACGGTTCGAATTGCATATTATGAAGACCATGGGTTTCCCGGGTTACTTCCTTATAGTAGAAGATTTTATACGTGTAGGTCGCTCCTTGGGCGTAAGTATCGGCCCGGGCCGTGGTTCGGCTGCAGGATCGGTGGTGGCATATTGCCTCGGTATTACGCAGATCGACCCTCTGAAGTACGACCTGCTGTTCGAACGTTTCCTCAACCCCGACCGTATATCGCTCCCTGATATCGATGTCGATTTTGATGACGATGGCCGTGAGACCGTGCTCAACTATGTGACTGAGCGCTACGGAGCGCCCAATGTGGCACATATCATCACTTACGGTACAATGGCGGCGAAATCGTCGATTAAGGACGTGGCGCGAGTAATGAGCCTGCCGATTCCATTGTCGAATGCCCTTACAAAACTCATACCCAAGCACATGCCTATTGATCCTGAAAAGGACAAGGAAATGGATGCCACTGTGGGCAACTGTATCAAGTATGTGCCTGAGTTCAAGGAGGAAATGGACAAGGACCCCAACGTACGCGAACTGATGAACTTCGCCGACAAGCTCGAAGGCACAGTGCGCAACGTAGGTGTGCATGCCTGTGGCGTAATCATATGCCGCGATGATGTGACCGACTGGGTGCCTGTGAGTACGGCGGCTGACAAGAACGGCGACCGAATACTCGTGACCCAGTACGAGGGACGAGTTATCGAGGATACGGGCCTGATTAAAATGGACTTCCTGGGTCTTAAGACCCTGTCGATTATACGCGACGCTGTAGAGAATATACGGCGGTCGCAGGGTGTGGAGGTGGATATCGACAATATTCCTATCGACGACCCCAAGACCTACGATCTATATTCGCGAGGCGCTACGGTAGGCACGTTCCAGTTCGAGTCGCCGGGTATGCAGCGCTACCTGCGTCAACTGCAACCTTCGGTTTTCGAGGACCTTATTGCCATGAACGCCCTGTACCGACCGGGCCCTATGGACAATATCCCCGAATTCATCGCCCGAAAGCAGGGCCAGCATAAAATCGAATACGATATACCCGAGATGGAAACCTATCTCAAAGATACTTACGGTATTACGGTATATCAGGAACAGGTGATGTTGCTGTCGCGTCTGTTGGCAGGCTTTACACGTGGCCAGAGTGATACCTTGCGCAAGGCTATGGGTAAGAAGATGATCAGCAAGATGAACGAGCTCAAGGAAAAATTTATTGACGGAGGCTCGGCCCGAGGCCATAAAAAAGACGTGCTCGAAAAAATATGGTCGGAATGGGAGAAGTTTGCATCGTACGCATTCAATAAGAGTCATGCCACATGCTACTCGTGGGTGGCTTTTCAGACCGGCTACCTCAAGGCCAACTATCCCGCAGAGTACATGGCTGCTGTATTGACCCGAAACCTCAACGATATCGCCAAACTACGCTTCTACATGGACGAATGCCGTGCCATGGGCATAGAAGTTAAGGGCCCGGATATCAATGAGTCGTTCGGCAATTTCAACGTCAGCTCGCCGGGTGTGATACGCTTCGGCCTGACAGCAATCAAGGGCATCGGCCCCGATGTTGTAAAGGTGATTCTCGAAACTCGCGACTCGGGAGGACCGTTCAATGACATCTACGATTTTGTAGAGCGAGTGCCTGCATCGAGCATCAACCGCCGAGTTTTCGATAACCTCGTATTGGCCGGTGCGTTCGATTGTTTCACAACAATCAAGCGCGAGGACCTCAGTGCCGAGGTAGGCAAGCGAGGCGAAACTATCGCCGAGTTGCTCCTTCGCTACGGCGCGTCGCACCAGAACGAGGCTCGTCAGGCCGAATACTCGCTATTCGCTTTCGACGACGAGGAAATCCGCGAATCGAGCCGTCCCAAGATACCGGCTATGCCGGCATGGGATAACCTGAGCCGCCTCAACAAGGAGAGGGAGCTCGTGGGCATGTACCTGTCGGCCAATCCTCTCGACCCCTACTGGCTCGAGGTGCGCTACGGCGTAGGGTATACTGCTGCCGAAAAGAATGAAATCGAGACTCCGACTCAGACCGTTACCTTTGCCGGAATGATAAACGCGGTAGAAGAACGCACCCTGCAGAGCGGCAGCAAGATGACAATCATCAAAATCGAGGACTATTCGGGAACGACCGAAATAACCTTCTTCGACAAGCAGCGTGCCGAGTTCGACCGACTATGCAAAGTCGGTCAGGCTGTGTATGTTATAGGCGCATTCCGCGAGATTCGCAACCGCAATACCGGGGCAGTGTCGGTACGCTTCAATGTAGACCGAATGCTCGACCTCAACGACCTGGTCGGCAAACTTGTAGACAGTATCACCATTACCGTAGACCCCGACCAGATTATGCCCTTGAGTGATATCCTCGACGAAGAAGACCTCGCATTCAAAGCATATAAAAAGAAATACGACAAATCGCCGGGAAATACCGTGCCTGTAAATATAGATGTTTACTCGTCGGAGCATAACCGCAAGATACATTTTTCGAGTGCCTTGCACCTGCCCCTTTCGCGCAAATTTCTCGACGATCTCGACAAACAAGGAATAATATTCAACATCAACCGCAAACCTTTAAGCTAAAGAACGAATATGGAAATTACAGATTCAAATGTAAACGAACTCATTGCCAGCGGTCAGCCTGTAGTAGTAGATTTCTGGGCCACTTGGTGTGGTCCCTGCATGGCTATGGCTCCAATTGTAGAGGAAATTGCCAAGGAATACGAAGGCCGTGCGGTAGTAGGCAAGTATAACTGCGACGACAACAGCGACTTTGCTACTGAATGTGGCATCCGCAGCCTTCCGACCCTGCTTTTCTTCAAGAACGGTCAGAAGACCGACATCCGTCTTGTTGGCGGACAGAAGGCCGAGGCTATCCGCGAGAAAATAGAGCAGCTCCTGGCTCTCTGATAAAAGATTTTGATGAGTGCCGGCCAATTGCCGATGCCGGTGAATGCTCATCTCTTACGACATTGGCAAGGCATTCATAAAGTATTTGTAAAATGACTGCGGGTTTACGGCTGATTCCCGGGTCAAAAAGCGAGAAATGAAAAATATCTACACACCGGCTGATATAGATCGAATCACCGAGGCTACTATTGGAAGTCTCGATGATATTGCGCAGATGTCGCCGCCTCAACAGGCTCGTGCTTACGAACGTCGTGCGGCATTTATTGCCACTGTTGGAGAGCAGGCTGCAATCGAAATACTCGAAATCCGCTCTGACAAGCGGGTCCTTGTTTTTGCCGGTGACGGCATCTGTGGCGCATATGCTATAGAGGCTGCAATAGAGCTGCATCGCAGAGAGTGTCCTGTCAAGGTTGTGCTGTTTAATATCGGCGGTAATCTGCTTACTGCTGATACTGTTGCCGCACGCGACAGGTTTATCGCCGAAGTAGGACGCGATGATCTCGAAGAGGTGATAAATCCGGGGCCCGGATGCTTCGAGATGCCTTCGATGTCGGCTTCAACACTGGTTATAGATGGTATTTTCGGTAGCGAGCACCGCAAACCGCTGCGAGGCGGTTATCAGGCTGTGGCCCGCGGTATCAACGAAAGCGGGGCTATGGTTGTGTCGATTGACCTGCCTTCGGGTATGACAACCGATCTTGCCGTTGGCATGGTGAATCGCAACATCATCCATGCCGATGTGACTTTGACGCTCATAGGCCCGACTCTCGCTTTCTTTATGCCTGAAAATGCCGAACTCATAGGCCGTTGGAAGGTGCTCGCAGTACCTTTCGACGAAGAAGCCATGCGCCACACCCGCTGTACGTCGCGTGTGCTCGATGCCAGGGGCGTTCGCTCTGTGTTGCCGATGCGCTCGTCGGTGGTATCGAAGGCCGACCTCGGCGATGCGCTGATTTTTGCAGGTAGCTACGGAATGCTCGGTGCTGCCGTGCTCGCAACGAGGGCTGCCACACGCTCCGGATGTGGCAAGGTAACATGCCATGGACCAAGGTGTGCCTTCTTCGTGATGCAGACAGCTGTCCCCTCGGCTATGTTTACAACCGACGGGGCGGATGTGGATATACAGTTCTTTGAGAATCCTCGCGATTGCGACGGTGTGGCAATAGGGCCGGGCATAGGCTGCTCAGAACCTACTGCAAGGGCCTTGGGGTCGTTTCTCAAAAGCTGCTATGCCGCTAAGAAGCCCCTGGTGCTCGATGCCGATGCCTTGAACATTATTTCCGAGCATCCCGAATTGCTTGATTTTATACCGGCACGCTCGATCATCACACCGCATGCAGGTGAGTTCGACAGACTTTTCGGAGCACAGAACAGCCACGGCACACGCACCCTTATGGCCCTCGAAATGGCTCAGCGCTATAATATCGTAATATTGCTCAAAGGTCCCAAGACCCTCACTATATGGCCTGACGGTTCGATTCTGGTAAATTCCTCGGGCACAGAGGCGCTTGCCACCGCCGGTAGCGGTGACGTCCTTACGGGGCTGCTCGCAGGACTTTTGGCGCAGAAGATAATGCCCGAAATCGCTGCCGCCGTGGGTGCATATGTGCATGGTGTAGCCGGACGAATTGCCGCGCGGACTTGTGGAATCCGGGGCACGACAGCCGAGGATGTTGCCGATGCCATAGGTCCGGCTTTTGACACAATCCTTAACCCGCGCCGTACCGGCGCAAAATCATGAAAGCTATGAAACGACGCCACATATTATTTGCTGCCTTATTGGCATCGACAGCGTTGACTATGCCGGCACAGACTTCGCAGAAGATTACAGCCGGAAAGGCCAATGAATACGGTCTTATTTACTCGCTGCCGGTAACTGCGCTCGACATCTATATCGAGGCCGAAGTAACAGAATGCCACCCCGGAGAGTTTTATAACTATGCGCGTAGGCATCTTGGTATCAAGGATGCCATAACCGCCGTAAGACGCTCGGCTCGTGTGACCGATGTGGTAATTATACCTCGAGGTATGGCCGATCCCGACCGTAGGTATGTGGCGCAGTTCAAACCCGGTTCGACGGCGTATATCACCCTTACCGACAGTGATATACCTGTGGCTATAAATGCCGATGCCGGTGCTGAAATGACCAACCCTGCAATTCCTGCGGCTAAGCCTGCAGCCCCGTCGCCTCTCGAAAGCGATGCCGCCCGTCAGGCTGTGACTGCCGATATGGCACGCAGTGCGTCGGTATCTAAGAAAGCCGAACTTGCCGCCCAACGCATTTTCGAACTTCGCGAGACTCGCAGCGATATTATTTCGGGCCAGGCCGACAACCCGCCGGCCGACGGCAATGCCATGAAGCTCGTTCTTGATAACCTCGCAGCGCAGGAAGCTGCATTAACGGCAATGTTTGCCGGTACGACCTCTACCCGTACCGAGGTGAAAAAGTATACCCTCGTTCCGGACAGCTCCGATATATCGGGCAAGGTAATTGCACGCTTATCGGCAGTCGACGGCCTTTTAGATGCCGACAACCTTGCGGGTGCCCCGGTGACAGTAGATGTAAAGGTGATAGAGCAGGGCGCTATGCCAGTGAATGAAAAAGGCGAAGTTAAGACATTCCCCAAGGGTGGTGTGGCATATGCCGTGCCGGGTACCGCCTTGGTGTCGATAAACTACGAAGGGCAGCAGATTGCTTCCGAGCAAATTTCGCTGGCTCAGTTAGGTATAGTTTTCGGCCTCAATCCGTCCTTGTTCACCGACAAGAAAGCGCCGTACAAGGTTATATTCGACCCCACAACAGGTGCCGTAGTCGAATTGTCGCCCGTTACTGAATAAATAAGAATATTATCAAAGAGGGTGCGGACGCTCATTCACGAGCATCTGCACCCTCGGTGTATTGTACCGTTTAAAAAAAGAAGTGGTGCAGGTGTTTGCGGAAAAGTCGCTGATTATGCTTCCTAAATTGTAAAATCGGGGTGTCAAAGTGCGATTTTTGCGTAAATTCTGCAAAAATCGGTATTTAATTTATTTTTACTCAAATCGAGATGCTCTCAGCCCGGCATCTGTGGATTAAAAAAAATATTAAACATTTTACTGCCTGCTTCGCGTTGTGTTTTTTATCACTATATTTGCAGTATGGATGCAAAGAAGAGAATACTTGTTGTAGATGATGAGGAAACTCTCTGCGAAGCATTGAGTTTCAATCTTGAGTCTGAAGGTTACCATGTAGATACGGCCTATAGTGCCGAGGAAGCGTTGTCGCTCACCCTATCGGACTATGACCTTGTGCTTCTTGATATCATGCTTGGTGAAATATCGGGTTTGCAACTTGCCCGGATTATGAAATCGAATCCGTCGACCTCGCATGTGCCTATAATATTCTGTACCGCAAAGGATTCGGAAGACGACATGATAACCGGACTTGATTCCGGCGGCGATGATTATATCGTGAAACCCTATTCGCTGCGGGCCGTACTTGCGAGGATCCGCACTGTGCTCCGCCGCACATCGATATCACAGACAGGTATTGCCTTCGGTGTTTCCTATAAGGGCCTGACCCTGATGCCTGAGAAGAAGTGCTGCCTGGTCGATGGTATTGAGGTGAAAATGCCGCGAAAGGAATATGAAATCCTGCTGCACCTTCTCACCTATCGCGGCCGGGTTTTTTCGCGTGCTGAACTGCTCGGCGAGATTTGGCCCGATGAAGTAGTGGTGGTGGATCGCGTTGTCGACGTGAACATCACGCGTATCAGGCAAAAAATCGGCCAGTACGGCAAGAATATTGTAACGAAGTCGGGGTATGGCTATGTTTTCGTTGAGTAAACTGTCGTATCCGCGAAGGTTGTTTTTATGGCTGCTTACATATTCAGTATTACTTGTTGGCAGTTTTGTCGGATTCCAATATCACAGGGAGAAAGAATTCAAGGCCGATGAGATAAATTCGCAGCTGCAGCTTGCAAACATGTATATCCTGAAAGAGCTGTCGCGAGGCTGCGATGTGTCGCAGGTGAGTCTCAAAGATTTCCACCCTTTCGATGATATAAGGGTAAGCGTGATATCTGACAAAGGCGAGATAATATATGATAATGCCCTCGATTTGCTGCCGCAGACCAATCATCTCGACCGCGAGGAAATCAAGAAAGCTATAGCCCACGGGTCGGGATATGCCGTGCGCCGTCATAGCCAGAGTACTGGCGATTCGTATTTCTACTCTGCCCGAAAGGATGACAATGGTCATATCGTACGAACAGCCGTGCCATATTCGGTGTCGCTGAGTTCTTTGCTCCAGGCTGACTATACATTCCTGTGGATCATGGGCTTGATTTCGGCAATAATGTGTTTTCTCGGTTTCCTTGCAACGAGGCGGGTCGGGCAACATATAACGAGGCTCAAGGATTTTGCCCGGAATGTAGAATCCGGAATCAAGATTTCTGACACCGAACCTTTCCCCCACGACGAACTCGGCGAAATATCTAACCATATCGTACGTCTTTATGCTCGTCTTCAGCAGGCCAATGCTGACCGCGACAACGAGCACCGGGCTGCAATTCATTCGCAGCAAGAAAAAGAACGAATTAAAAAACAGCTCACAAACAATATAAACCATGAGCTTAAGACCCCTGTGGCATCAATACAGTTGTGTGTGGAAACCATGCTGGCTCACAGGGATATGAGCGAGGAAAAGCAGCAGCAGTTCTTGCAAAGATGTCTGTCGCATACCGAACGGCTGAAGAGGCTTCTTGCCGATGTGTCACAGATAACGCGAATGGACGAAGGCGGACGGGCTATTGTAAAAGAGCATCTTGACCTTGGAGAGATTGTGCGTGATGTCCTGGCCGACAAGGAACTAACGGCCAAACACAAGGGTATGGCGGTTGTGAATGAAATAGTCGAGAATCTTGAGATTACAGGTAACCGCCCTCTACTCGAATCGATATTCGGCAATCTTCTTGACAATTCCATAGCCTACAGCGGTGGCTCGCGCATATGGATAAAGCTTGTCGGGGCTGACGACGAAAAGATAGCAATATCATTTGCCGACGACGGCGCAGGGGTTTCAGAGGAGCATCTTACGCGAATTTTCGAGCGCTTTTACCGAATCGACAAAGGTCGCTCGCGAGCTGCCGGAGGCACCGGCCTGGGACTGTCAATTGTCAAAAATGCCGTGCTATTCCATGGCGGTGTAATCAGCGCTGAGAATCTTGACTCCGGCGGACTCGCGTTCAGGATTGAATTGCCCCGAAGAGGAGGTATTTCACAATAGCTTAAGTTTTATGCAATAATTATGCAATGTTTTGTCTGTTATTTTGCACACAGCGGTTGCGATGTGGCCGCAGTATGCAAAATAATAGATAAAACATGGAAATAGCATTCCTTATAGTAGTGATTTTCTTGTTCCTGCTGGCGGTATTCGACTTGTCGGTAGGCGTAGGCAACGATGCCGTAAACTTCCTCAACTCCGCTATAGGCTCTAAGGCGGCATCGTTCAAACGAGTTCTTTTGGTGGCTTCAGCAGGTGTATTCATAGGCGCTGCGATGAGCAACGGTATGATGGATATCGCGAGGCACGGTATTTTCAGACCCGAGCATTTCTCGTTCTACGAGCTCATGTGTATATTTATGGCGGTAATGGTTACCGATATCATTTTGCTCGATATTTTCAACTCGCTCGGTATGCCGACATCGACAACGGTATCAATGGTGTTCGAACTCCTTGGTGCCTCGTTTATAGTTGCACTGTTTAAAATGTCGGGTGGTATCGACCTTGGGTTAAACGACCTGCTAAATACCGAGAAAGCTTTGTCTGTGATTCTTGGTATTTTTCTTTCAGTGGCTATCGCCTTTGTATTCGGCACATTGGTGCAGTTTCTGACCAGAGTGATTTTCACATTCGAATACCGCAGCCACTTGAAATGGAAAATCGGTATCTTCGGGGGCTTATGTTCTACGGCGATTGTATATTTCCTGTTGATCAAGGGAACGGTAAACCTCACCTTTATGACCGGCGCAGTGAAAGCATGGATTTCCGACAATACGGCGCTAATCGTGCTGTCGTGCTTCGTTTTCTTTGCACTTTTGATGCAGCTTTTACACCTACTCAAGATAAATGTGTTGAAGGTGATAGTGTTGCTCGGAACATTCTCGCTCGCAATGGCTTTTGCCGGTAATGACCTTGTGAATTTTGTCGGCGTACCGCTGAGTGGTCTCGCTTCTTTTCAAGATTATATAGCCAATGGCGGCGGCGACGCTCATGGCTTTACCATGGGCTCGCTGGCGGCTCCATCGGAAACACCGGTGTATTATCTCATTAGTGCCGGGCTTATCATGGTGGTGTCGTTAACTACCTCGGGCAAGGTGCGTAATGTGACAAATACGGCCATAGGGCTGAGTTCGCAGCAGGCTGGTGACGAGATGTTTGGCTCGTCGCGTATCGCCCGACGGCTTGTGCGGTGGTCGATGTCGGCTTTGGCGTTTGTGCGCAAGCACACCCCGATGCCGCTGCGGCGGTGGTTCAATTCGCGCTTCGATACCGACAAAAGCATTATCGAGCAAGGTGCGGCATTCGACCTGCTAAGGGCGTCGGTCAACCTTGTCCTTGCCGGAGTGCTCATTGCTATCGGAACGTCGCTCAAACTGCCTTTGTCAACCACCTTTGTTACCTTTATGGTTGCCATGGGCACTTCGCTTGCCGACAGGGCTTGGGGCCGGGAAAGCGCAGTATTCAGAGTCACCGGCGTGATATCGGTAATCGGCGGCTGGTTTATTACAGCCGGGGCGGCATTTATTGGCGCAGGGTTGATAGTGGCATTGATGTATGTGGGCGGTCAATGGGCGATGCTGGCATTGGCTGTGCTGACACTCGGACTCATAATAAGGAATAACCGCCGCTTCAACAAACGCAAGAAAGCCGAGGACGGCGATGTGTTGTTCCAGACTATTCTGACAACTAATGACAAAGACAAGCTGTGGTCGCTTATGTTTCTGTATATCAATGAGCAGCAAGGCCAGTTCATGCAATTTGCCCGAGGCCGTTTCTCCGAGATTAGCAATGCTTTTGCCACCGACAATGCCGCAATGCTGGCAAAAAATGAGTCGGCCCTGCTCAGAAACAAGGCTGTACTCAAGAATGCCAGTCGCAAGGAGACGATATGCCTGCGGATGCTGCCAAAAGATACGGCAATCGAAAAGAGTACATGGTTTTATCTGTCGAATAACTGCTGCATGGGTATGCTCTACAATCTGCTGCGAATAAACGAAGTTTGCAAGGAGCATGTAGATAATAATTTCTTACCTCTGCCATCGAAGTTTCTCAGCCGCTACGAGTCGCTTCGCCGCAGTGTAGTTGCGGTGTTCGATTCTACGCTGGTCTTGCTCGAGAGCGGCGATACCGACGTGGCTGCACCGCTGCGATGTGAGTGCGATAAGCTCAAAGATCAGATTTCGGCCACCTATCACAGTGCACAACGGCAGTTGAGAGACTGCGATCAATCGGAGATGTCGGTGCTATATGTGTATATCAATGTGCTGCAGGAGATGCAGGAATTGGTGTCGGGTATTCGCAAGTATGCCCGGGCCTATGCCAAGCTTATCAATCCGGGCTTTACTTCGCGTGGTTAAGAAAAAAAGGCCCGGCAAGGTATTGTCCTCGTCGGGCCTCTATGACGGTTGTCAGTGGTTTCAGAAATACTTTGCCACTTTGCTTGAAAGCTCGGAGGGGTCTTCGATGCGTTCGATAAGGTCGCCTTTGCTATTGATGATGTAGAATAGGGGCAGAACGCCTACATTATAGTTCACCAGCACTGTGTTGCCGTCGGAGGGTGCGTTCCATACCGATACCCATGGCAGGTTGCGAGCTGCTTCGCGCCATGTTACTTCGTTGGCATCGAATGCTATCTGATAGATTTCGAGGCCTTTGGAGTGATGTTTCGTGTATACCTCATTGAGTATAGAATTGACGGCCGGTGAATTGGGGTGCTCGAAGGTGGTGAAGTTGAGCACCACGGTTTTGCCCTTGGCCAATTCTGTAAGCGATTGTTTCTGACCGCGAGAGTCGTAGCGTTCGATTTCAAAGAAACTCGTTTCGGGCACCTCGATTATAGGCTGGAACTCCTCGGGGAGTTTGCCGAGTGCGCGGCGGCCTTCGAAATATGCTTTGTTTACCACCTGACCGCGTGGGTCCTGGGGGCGGTACATAGAGTAGAGCTGAGCCACGGCGCCGTATGCCCTGTTGCCAAGGTTATCGTTGGGGTCGAAAAGGGCTTTACCGGCAAGCGATTTGCCCAGGGTGTAGTAGGCTACGATGCCGGTTGTGTCGGTAGTGATGATATTGATGAGTTGGCGGCGTAAGTCGTCGGCATCGGCTGTGTTAGCAACTATGCTGTCGATGTGGCCAACGCGCTCGGCGATGTATGTGCCCGAAAGCTTGTGGCCTGTGCCGAAATTGTTGGCCGAGGCCGACAAGGCTACGTGGTCTACGCTGTCGATAGGGAAATATACGCTGCCTTTGCCGGGGATAGTGAGCCTGAGTATGTCCTGGCCGCTGTAGGGAGCTTCGGCATTGTATTCGAAGTCACCGTTGGAGCCCACTTCGAGCGAGTCGATTAGGAACCAATGGCCTGCGTTGTTGGCTTCAATAGCCATTTTAGTGCCTTGTGCGGCATCGGCGATATTGCCTTTGATGCCCCAGCCTTTGTGGTTGGAGCAGCTGCAGCAGAGCATCATGCCGAGGCCTGCGACGATGATTGATTGTAATTTCATGCCTGTTCGAATTTTTCTGAAATGGCTTTGGCAATCTCGGCCATGCGCTCAGGGCTTAGGCTGAGTTTTTTGTGGAAGTCTACGTCGGCCTCGCTGTTGATCGGAATCAGGTGTATGTGGGCATGTGGTACCTCGAGACCAAGCACTGCCTCGGCGATGCGCTTGCAGGGCATTGCCTGGCGCAGTGCCACGGCAACGCGGCGGGCGAAAAGCTCCAAGGATACATATTCATTCTCGGGAAGGTCGAAAAGGTAGTCGACCTCGTGCTTGGGCACTACCAACACATGGCCTTCGCCTACAGGGTTGATGTCGAGGAAGGCGTAGTTGTTTTCGTCTTCGGCAACGCGGTACGAAGGTATCTCGCCGGCTATTATGCGCGAAAAGATTGATGCCATATCAAAGACCGATTTCGAGGATTTCGAAACGCATCACGCCGGCGGGAACGGTGATGTCAACAATATCGCCGAGCTTGTGACCGAGGAGGCCGCGGGCAATGGGGGTGCTGATAGCGATTTTCTTGGCACGGGTGTCGGCCTCGCTGTCGGCTACGATTGTGTATTCCATTTCGCTGCCGGTGTCTACATTGCGCATGCGTACACGGCTGAGAAGCTGTATTTCGTCGGTGGTGAGCTTGCTTTCGTCGATGATGCGTGCGTTGGCAACGAGTTCTTTGAGCTGGGCTATCTTCATTTCGAGCAGACCCTGTGCCTCTTTGGCGGCATCATATTCGGCGTTTTCGCTCAAGTCGCCCTTGTCGCGGGCTTCGGCGATTGCGCGGCTGATTTCGGGGCGCTTCACGGTTTCCATGTAGTTGAGCTCTTCCATTTTGCGGTCGTAGCCCTCTTTGGTCATATAGGTTATAGCCATAGTTGTCAGTTTTTTATGCAGTAAAAAAGAAAGAAGCCCGTACATCGCCTTGCGGCGGTCGAGTCCTCTTTTATATTAATGTGTCATTTGTTTTACGGATGCAAAGTTAGCCACTTTTTTATTGCAAACGTTTATTGTTTTCTTAATAAAGGTTAAAAATAGTTATTCGACAGAAAACAACGGTCTGATTGGACGCATGTAGCGACAATCAGACCGGATGTTGTGCCCCAAGCGGGACTCGAACCCGCACAGCCGTAATGGCCAAGGGATTTTAAGTCCCTCGTGTCTACCATTCCACCATCAGGGCAGCCTTGGTGCTGCAAAGTTAGCAATTTTTGTTGATATGACAAAAAATGATTAATTTTGTCATAAAATTTTTTTTCGGAACAATGACTTCTAAAACTCAAGATACTGTCCGTCGGGCCCGAAAACCATGGGTCGGGAGTGCTATAAAGTGGCTGTGGATTTGCTTTGTGGCGTTTGTGCTGCTTTCCGCTGCGTTTTTCGTGATGGTATACAATGGCGTAATCGGATATATGCCGCCTATCGAGGAACTGAAGAATCCCCAGGATAAATTTGCTTCGGTAATATATACTTCCGACGGCGAGGAGCTCGGGCGCTACTTCCGCAATACCGGTAACCGCGTCTACGCCGATTTTGATGAGATTTCGCCAAATGTGGTTGATGCCCTGATTGCTACTGAGGATGCCCGCTTCAACGATCATTCCGGTATCGATGTCAAGGCTGTGGCGCGTGCGATTCTCAAGACTGTAGTGCTGAGGCAAAAGAACGCTGGCGGTGGTTCGACAATCACACAGCAGCTTGCCAAGCAGTTGTATACACCGCCAAGCCGAGGATTTATGTCGCGTGCTGTGCAGAAGCCTATCGAATGGATGATCGCTATCAAGCTTGAACGTTTTTATTCGAAGGAGGAGATACTGAAGATGTACCTCAACCAGTTCGACTTCCTCTATAATGCCGTGGGTATCAAATCGGCTGCGAAAGTATATTTCAACAAGGATGCCGCCGATCTCGATACTCTCGAGGCTGCGACTCTGGTGGGAATGGTGAAAAACCCGTCCTATTTCAACCCTGTGCGACATCCCGAACGTACTCGCGACAGGCGAAATGTGGTGCTCGACCAGATGTATAAGGCCGGCATGCTGTCGGAGTCGGAACGAAATGAATTGCAGTCGCGTCCGCTGGCGCTTGACTTTCAGAGGGTTGACCATAAGGAAGGTCTTGCCCCGTATTTCCGCGAGGAACTTCGCCGCATACTTACGGCAAAGCGCCCGGAGCGCTCGGCATATCCTTCGTGGGATACACAGCGATTCCTCGACGACTCGGTGGCATGGGCTTTGAACCCGCTTTACGGCTGGATTGAAAAGACTCGCAAGCCCGACGGTACTAAGTACGATTTATACAACGATGGATTAAAGATATATACGGCAATCGATTCGCGTATGCAGCGTTATGCTGAGGAGGCTGTTGTGGAGCATCTTGCTTCGTTGCAGAAGCAGTTCTTCCGCGAAAAACGAGGCTCGAACGCCGCGCCGTATACCTCGAACCGTGGCGAACTTTCCGACGATATGCGCAAAAGGCTTATTCGCAATGCTATGAAGCAGAGCGAACGTGGCCGTGTCGCTCGAATGGCCGGATTGTCGGAGGAGGAACTGAAAAGGCAGTTCGACACTCCGACCGAGATGACGGTATTCAGCTACGAGGGGCCCATTGATACTGTGATGACTCCGATGGACTCAATGCTGTATACAAAATCGTTCCTTAGGGCCGGGTTTATGTCAATGGAGCCGACTACCGGTTTTGTCAAGGCGTATGTCGGAGGTCCCGATTTCCATTTCTTCCAGTATGATATGGTATCGACAGGCCGCCGCCAGATTGGTTCGACTATCAAGCCATTCCTTTATACTTATGCCTTTGAAACCGATGAGTTCACGCCTTGCTCTGAACTTCTCAACGAGCAACCTACACTCTACTACGAAAGTGGCCGTATATGGCAGCCGCGCAACTCGGGCAAGGCTCGTGTCGGCGAAATGGTCGACCTCAGGTGGGCCTTGACAAACTCTAACAACTGGATTTCGGCCCGTATCATGGACCGCCTCAGCCCGGCAGAGCTTGTAAAGAGGATGCATAGCTACGGCATTAATGCCAAGTTGCCCGCGGTGAAGTCGCTCTGTCTCGGCCCTGCTGAGGTGTCGGTCAAAGAAATGGTGACTGCATACAGCGCATTTGCAAACAAAGGTATGCGTTCTGACCCGATTTTTGTAACGGCTATTGCCGATGCAAACGGAAATGTGATCAGCGATTTTGCTCCATCGCAAATGGAGGTTATTACCCTTAAGGGCTACTACCGTATATTATCTGTGCTTCTCAATGTCGTCGACAGCGGTACCGGCAACCGTCTGCGCCGTGCTCCGTTTAACATTACCGCGCAAATGGGAGGCAAGACCGGTACAACTAACGACAATGCCGACGGCTGGTTTATGGCATTTACGCCCGACCTTGTCAGTGGCACATGGGTAGGCGGCGAGGAACGATATATTCACTTTAATAATATGGCACAGGGTCAGGGTGCGTCGATGGCATTACCTATATATGGTAAATATATATCGAAGGTCTATGCCGACCCCGAGCTGCATTATTCGCAGCAGAGCAGATTCGAATTCCCCGCTGGACTGAATCTGTGCGAAGGTGAAGTCGGCGCCTCCGAGGAAGAAGAAACCATAGAGGAGACTATCTCGGGTGCATTCGATTGATGCAAACAGTACCAAATCTCGTATGGCCGTCGGAATTCTGACGGCCATACGCTGTTTATATACGAATACTAAAGCAAGAAAGGCAGTAGGGGTTTGGCTCTCCGTGGCAAGCACGATTATCCAATTAGTCCATCCACAAAAGGCAAAATCGATAATTTTTGTCCCCGATGTTGAGCTTTCGCGAAACACCCTCGGTGTACAAAGAATTAATTTTTCG
>LUJM01000098.1:0-5287 GCA_001689415.1 Bacteroidales bacterium M2
ATTTTCGGCTGCGTCATGCGCTATTGCTCTTACAAAGATACGACATGGAGACCCCCAAATGCAAATTTTTGACCCTCTTGAAAGCACTTTTTTGAAAACAGAGATCAATCAAGTTGTTGCCACCTCACCAAATCCTTCAAATATGCGATGAATCCGAGGCTTCCCTACAGGCGGAAATAAGCGGAAATAAGGGTACTTTATGCGGTCGAGCTATGCAAATATTTGGAAATCCGATAACTCAGGCAGTAACTTTGCAACGTGTTCGATTGACAGACCGACTTCCAAGACGTTCAATATACTAATCTTCGGAACGATTCTTCGACCGTCAGTTATATCTTTTGAATAATTTATCCGACAATCGCCTGACCATATATAAAACGGAGAGTTCAACAATTAGATTATTTTGCCGACTACCATACAGTTCATACTATCTACCTTTGGAACTGCTTATTGTTAAGTCAACAGAAGATTTAATCGATAGATCTAATTAAATATCGGTCACTCGGAAATTCGGAATGTAGATTGATACATTGATTTGTCCTCCGATAAATCTATTTATTGAACTATATATAACTAAGTTCCTCGGGGACACAATTCCTCAATTCCCAATGGGCAGATGTCCATAGTGAGCAATTAAAGGAATACCCAAACCTATTTTCAGTCGCTCATCAGCGGAGTCAACAACAAGCGGAAAAAAGCGACCAAAACATGACTTTATGCGGTTGAGCTATCTGAAAATTTGGAATACGGAACTTGTGGGTTGTAATTTTGCAGAGCATTCCAGCCGATGGAAACATCCGTGCGTTCAAGAGAATGGATAAAGGAACAGCGACGGCCCGCTCCTGAATCTGAAATGCGAACAAAAAACAACTCACAGCTGACACGATGACGACAAAATGGTAACCGCAGAGTTCAAAACAGTTACCAAGCGGGACTGCACGTCAGGGACCATTGAAAGTCAGAAGTAAGGCATCCCCCACTTTTTATTATCAACTGAGACACAGACGAAAGGGACGGTTAACAATTACCCGGATTGATAATCGGAACTTGCGCCTCAGGCCCGCTTTGTGTCTGAACATCAACTAAAAACATGAATGAAAGAACCCAAATTCGTGGCTTTCTCCACTCAGAAAGGTGGAGCGGGCAAAACAACTCTTACAGTAACGATGGCAAGTTACCTTTACTACTGCATGGGCTTGAAGATTATCGTAGTTGACTGCGACTATCCGCAGTACAGCATAAACGATATGCGCGAAAGGGAGAAGATGTTGCTGGAATTAAGTCCGTCTTTCAAAAAGACTTTCTCTGACACCCTGCTCCGCACAAAGCTCAAGCCATTTCCTGTTCTTGTATGCCCTCCAGAAGAGGCGATGAAGAAAGTAAGGGATTTGATAGAAGAAGGCGAAGATGTTGACATCGTATTCTTCGACTTGCCCGGAACGGTCAACAACCGTGGCGTAGTGAATGTGGTGAACTGCATGGATATGGTGGTCGTTCCCATCGCCGCCGACAATGTTGTCCTTGAAAGCTCGCTCGCCTTCGCTCTCAAATTACAGGAATGGCTCACGACAGGCCGCTCTCAGATTAAAGGGCTTTATATGCTCTGGAATATGATGGATGCCCGTGAGAAAACTGACTTATACGACCGCTATGAGAAGTTATTTGAAGAGTTGGGACTGGCAACACTTCGGACAAAAGTACCAGATACAAAAAAGTATCGCCGTGAGGGTTCGGAAACCCTTGAAAGGGCGGTTTTTCGCTCCACGGTCATGCCTCCGGACAAGACGCTGCTTAAAGGCACACGTCTCACTGAACTTGCGGATGAGATTCTCAAAATCCTCAAAGACTAAGCCTGAGCCATGTCGAAGGTATATGAATCGGATGTAGATCCCGATGAGTTCATCCGCAGTTTCCGCGAGGAGTCCTCCCAGTCAACCGTGAAAAAAGAGAATGAGAATAAGACTGAAACGCCGGCCAGAGCTTCGGACTCCAAACGTAAGAAAGTGCAATCACAACCTTTACCGGAAGAAGATGAATATCTGGATACTTTTGTAAGTAATATGGAACACATGCGCCCTTTATGCAAATATCTTATGGTTGACATCCATCCCGACTTTATCCGGAAAATCAAGCGTGTGTTGTCTTACGAAACAGGACCGGTATGTTCTACCAAAGCCTATATCAATAACGTGCTTGCCGAACATTTTCGGCAGTATGAAAACTTCATAAATAAACGACAATAGAATATGTCACATAAAGTAACAATCAAAGTCTCCCCCGACATTGTAGAGGCGGAGGTAAAAACGGCAGACCCTGAACAGGTAGCATACGTTAGCAAATATCTTACCCGCTCAAACTGCCCGACCCATGTCAAAGTTCATGTCACGGCGGAAGTCCACAGAGTGCTTTCGCTGATGGTTGCAGCAAACGCTCAGACAGGAGCGACAATCGGCGGGTATCTTACAGCCATCGTCCTCGACCACTTTGCAAAGAATGCGGATTTAATGAAGCGCATCTTTGAAGATAGCCGGGAGGAGCTGTTCCTATGACAGTATTTTTAGTATTAGCGTTGTTGGCAAGCAATATCTTCCTTGCCAAAATGCTGTTGTCAAAGGACACTAAAAAGACAAGTGAACCTTCGGACATTGCAGAGAATAATGTATCGGAGGGAACGGCTGAAAAAAATTACATACCCGATACGAATAATTCTCTTGATGAAAAAGTCGCCGCAGTTGTAGGAGAAAGCAAATATGACCCTGACACATATAAAAAAATCGTGGAAGAGGTTGTAAAGGAGGTCGTCCCCTTGATAATTGAGGAGTATGGCAGTTATGCCGATGCAGGATTGCCGGAACCTCCAATCAAAACAGACACCGGCGTTGTCCCTGTTGAAAAACTGGATGAGGTTTTCTCAAACAAGACTGTTGCCGACATTATGGGGGAAACTCCGGAACCGACAGAACCCCGTGCTGATGGAATAGACTTCAATGACATCAACACAACCATGAATGTCCTGAAAGAAAAGTCAGACAGTCCGGAGGATTTGAAGATTGCCCAACGCACGCTTCAGGAATTGGAGGGAACCACTATCAAGGAGGAGATTTCTCTCGATCCTGCCATAAAAAAGCGGATTATGCTTATCGAACTTCATCTGCCAAAGAAAGATGAAGAATCAAATGAACAACCCACTACGTCAACAATGGATGAGGATGAAACAGTGGAACAGCAAACTAAACCTAAAAAGATCCTTTTCCACGCCGACATCGACACCTCGGACATTGATGAAATTGATTTCAATGTCTATCATTGACACTTGGCCGCAAGGCAAACCTATCTATAATTTAATTCATGTCTAATTTTTTCAAGAAATTCTATGAAAGAACCGTAGCGTTTATGAACGCACCCCATCGCCGCCGTCCCATCGCCGCAATGCTTCTTCTGACAGCTGCAATCCAGATGTTCGCCGCCGGTAACGGTCTGAGTGGCATCAATGAAGCCACTTCAATGGTCACCTCCTATTTTGACCCGGGAACGAAATTGGTGTACGCAATCGGTGCCGTTGTCGGTCTCATCGGTGGCATCAAGGTTTACTCCAAATGGTCGAGTGGCGACCCCGACACGAGCAAGACTGCCGCCTCATGGTTCGGAGCCTGTATCTTCCTGATTGTAGCCGCCACAATCCTTCGCTCATTCTTCCTCTAATGTCCGAGTATTCAATCAACAAGGGCATCGGGCGGTCGGTTGAGTACAAAGGCTTGAAAGCGCAATACCTGTTCATCTTCGCAGGAGGATTGCTTGCCATGTTCGTGGTGTTCGTCATCATGTATATCGCCGGAATCTCCCAATGGGTCTGCATAGGCTTCGGTGCGACAGGTGCGTCCTTTCTTGTCTGGCTCACATTCCATCTCAATGCCAAATACGGCCAGTACGGTCTGATGAAACTGACCTCGGTCAAATATCGACCACGATATATCATCAACCGTCTGCGCATAACCCGATTGATTAAACATAAAACATGAGGAATATACTGAAAGCTACAACACTGGAGTCAAAGCTGCCGCTGCTGGCGGTCGAGCATGGCTGCATCATCTCAAAGGACGCGGATGTAACCGTGGCCTTTGAGGTGAGACTCCCGGAATTATTCACTGTCACCTCTGCTGAATATGAAGCAATGCACTCCGCTTGGTGCAAGGCAATCAAGGTGTTGCCACATTACACTGTCGTACATAAGCAAGATTGGTTTGTCAGTGAAAAGTATAAGCCGGAACTACAAAAAGAGGATTTATCTTTTCTTGACCGCTCGTTTGAACGTCACTTCAATGAGCGTCCATATCTTGCCCATAAGTGCTACCTCTTTCTGACGAAGACTACAAAGGAGCGTATGCGCCAGCAATCAAACTTCTCAACCCTCTGCCGTGGACGTATAATGCCAAAGGATTTGAATCACGAAATGGTTGTGAAATTCATGGAGAGCGTTGAGCAGTTTGAGCGAATTATGAATGACACCGGCTATATCAAACTCCATAGACTGAGTGATGAAGACCTTATCGGCACTGAATCAACCTCCGGACTGATTGAGAAATATATGTCGCTGTCAATGGATGATGTCACCTGTTTGGAGGACATTGACCTCTCTGCAAAGGAGATGAGAATCGGCGACAAGTTACTCTGCCTACATACCCTTTCAGACACTGAGGATTTGCCCGCAAAGGTCAGCACTGACAACCGATATGAGCGGTTATCAACTGACCGAAGCGACTGCCGGCTTTCTTTCGCTTCTCCCGTAGGGTTGCTGTTGCCTTGCAACCATATCTACAACCAGTATCTACTGATTGATGATCCTGACGAGAATCTGACGCGGTTTGAAAAGACGGCACGCAACATGAACTCCCTGTCAAAGTACAGCCGAAGCAACGCTATCAACAAAGAATGGATTGACCAATATCTCAATGAGGCTCACAGTTACGGACTGATTTCCGTGCGCTGCCATTGCAACATAATGGCTTGGAGCGATGATGCCGAGGAGTTGAGACGTGTCAAAAATGATGTTGGCGGTCAGTTGGCAACAATGGGTTGTATGCCCCGGCACAACACCATCGACTGTCCGACACTGTTCTGGGCTGCGATGCCCAGCAATGAGGCTGACTTCCCTGCGGAGGAATCATTTTATACATTCATCGAACCTGCGGTTTGCTTCTTCACTGCCGAAACCAACTACCGCTCATCGTTATCCCCATTCGGAATAAAGATGGTTGACCGACTCACGGGCAAACCTATCCACTTGGAT
>LUJM01000098.1:5369-5903 GCA_001689415.1 Bacteroidales bacterium M2
TTTGTCAGGCAATATTATGAACAGGGCGCCCATATCCTGCTGATTGACACGGGTAATTCCTACGAAGGTTTGAGCAATCTTATCCGCAATAGGACTCATGGAGAAGATGGTGTATATTTCACATATACTGAGGAAAACCCAATCTCCTTCAACCCATTTTATACCGACGACGGAATATTTGATGTGGAGAAGAAAGACTCTATCAAGACGCTGCTGCTGACTCTCTGGAAATCGGAAGATGACAGGGTGACAAAGACTGAATCCGGCGAGCTTGGCTCGGCATTGTCAATGTTCCTCGATAAGATGGCAAAAGACCGCGACATTGTCCCATGTTTCAACTCATTCTATGAGTTCATGCGTGATGATTACCGTGCGGAAATGGCAAATCGCCCGATACCCATCTACAAACAGGACTTCGACATTGACAATTTCCTGACCACGCTCCGGCAGTACTATCACGGTGGCCGCTTCGACTTTCTGCTCAACTCCAAAGCCAACATCGATTTGCTCAACAAGCGGTTTGTTGTCTTCGAG
>LUJM01000099.1 GCA_001689415.1 Bacteroidales bacterium M2
GGATTGAACTGGAGATAGACGGTGCATTTCTGCCCCTGCTTGTCAACCATGTTTGTCATTTCGACAACCTTGCCGGCAGTGTAGTCAGCCTGCTGTTGCGGCGTCATCGGAACGCCCGCCCATTTCGTGATGGGCTTGATGTTGCCGTCTTTTGTCAACCACGAGGACTGTTGCTGTCCCTGACTGTTACCCTGCTGCTGGTTCTGCTCCTGTCGTCGCGCGCCGCCGGGTACAAACTCGACGCCCTTACGGTCAGCCGACACCTGCAACACCACATTGTAGGTCTTGCCGTTCTTGTCGGTAATCTGTTTAGGCGGGAGGGCTTTACCTTTCTTAAGTTCGCTTATTTCCGCCATCGTCAGCTTTGTCTGCCCGATGGTGTCCTTGATGAACACGGCCTTTACGGGCACCGACACAATCTCGTTGGTTAGACGGTCAACGCTGACATAGGAGGGCTTGACTTCCCCGGTGGCTTTGTCAACAAGGTCAACGACCTTACCCAGATTGCCGGTTGTTTTCAGAGCCTCCTTATCTTCCTTTGTGAATTTGTACCCCTCAAACTCTTGGTCGAGTTTGGGTTCACGGTGGATAAAATGGGGCACCACTTTCACATTGCCGTCGGCATCGGTTCTGAAAGAGAGTCGTGCGTCAATCGGGAATTTCTCCCCACCGAAATTGGGCGTGACGGTCACGATCTGCGACTTGCGGTTGTAAAGCATCTCTCGGAGGTCGCCAGACTTTTCAAGCTGGTCGCGGTCTATGCCCCATTTCTCCTTGAGCATCGTCCAGTCGATTTTGCTTTCGTCGATGGCGTGATACTTTGGCTGTTCAGTCTGTGCCGCCTGTTCCTCCGCCGGCTTCTGCGCCTGAGTTTCGGTCGCCTTATTCTCCTGAGCCTGTTCCTTGACGTTTGTCTGCGTCTGCTGAGGGACATCGACCTTGAAGTCTTTGAGAATTTCAGCGTTTGTTTCGGGATCCTTGATAAAGTCGCCCATCGCCTGCCCCACGCTGTCGTAGCGGTCTGCCGGGACTTTGAAAAATCCGAAAGTGGAAGGGTTCTTGCACTGGCGGATAAAGTTGGAGAGAAAAGCCTCCAGCGGGTTCTGACCTTTGGAGAATTTCACGAGGTCGGAGAGTTTCGCCGATTTTACATCGGTCATTTTGGGTGTGCCGTCCTCATTGAGTCCGGTCACTGCGCCTACCTGCCCGGTTTCGTTGTTTCGGGCAATCAGCACTTCTTCATTCTGGTCTTGTGCCATAATTAAAAGAATTTTGGGTTAGAAACTTGCGCCGTTGCCGACGCGATTATTATTGTGTGTATGGATTGTCTATGCGTTGCGGGTTGCGAACAGTTCCATTATATCCGCCTTGCGGTAGCGGATAGTGCAGTTTGTGCCCTCACCGGTCTGTGTGTAGGGCAACTTGCCCGACATACGGTAATTGTAGAGGGTCTTGCGAGATACATGGTATCTGGCGCGCACCTGCTTGTCAGTCCAAGTATCCTCATCCGGGTCAAGTATGCCGAAACCCTGAAAAGCCTCCATTACGGTTTTAGCGACTGACTCGATACGGCTGTCAACTCCGGTTCTTATCGCCTGTACCTCTGCTCTCAGTTCGGAAAGCATCTGGCATACCATCGTAAATTCTGCTGACTTCATGAGAGATATTTTTGAGGTTCAACCATAGTGTTTGTTTCAGTGGACTTTTTCAAGTCCATTCCGGGCATCTGACGGGATAGTTTCGTGCCGGATATTTTCAGCGTTTTTGTTTCCATTTTATTTCTTGGGTTTAGTGTTACGCTGCGAAGTTCGGCAGAAATCAAAATTCGTGTCGGGTACGTTCCTGGAACATTCCTACTTTATTTAACTTTCATTAAGTATTTAGCCCTTGTTATCCTACTTTCGATAGGGGTACAGGAGTCACTGCACCAGCTTTTATGTCGATTAGCCGGTGAGCCTTTCTGAAATATATTTTTCAGTGGGAATGAAATCCGTGAAGCTGGATAAAACAGTCCTGATTTGGTTCGATTCGCGTTGCAACCCGAACCAGACAGTCGTCAATTTTGGTTTGGTTCCACGTGCTACCTGAACCGGATTGAGCGGCTGGAGTGATGTTTATCCGTTGTGGATTTGACATAGAAACAACCGGAATATGGCTGTTTGTTTATGACAATTTTTCAAGTTGAGTAATGTTGGGTAATCGGTGTGTAATCGTGGGAAATCGCTCATTTTCAGCAATCTTTTTCCGCAGTCGGAATGTTACACGGACAAAGCGACTGCCCCGATATATCCCAAACGGGCACAGCTATCCCCGGCCCATAAAATATGATGATGGTAACCCATAGTCCGGAATATGGATTGCCATTGCTGTATTCAGGGCAATCTCAAAATCACTAAATCCAATGTTATATTATGGAATACGTTATCATTGAACGCAGCGTCTATGACGCTATGGTAGCCACTCTTGCCGAGTGCCGTTCAATTCTTGGCAAAGCAATCAGACGCTTGTCGGGAAATGAACGGCAGGAGTGGATAGACAATATTTCGGCTCAGTCAATCTTGCGGCGATCACAGCGGGGCATGACGCTACTCCGAATGGAAGGCAAGATCGGTTACTCGATAATTGAGGGCAAGGTTTATTATCCGGCAGAAGAAATTGGTCGTCTGCTCTATCATTGCAAGGTTGATTATGAGTAAAAATAAGCAGATATTAAGTAAGGATGAACAGCGCGATGTTTTCAAAATCATATCTGAAATCAAAGCCTGCGCCAAAGAGTTGGCAGAACGCTCACGCCCTATGTTTGACGGAAACCGCTTTCTCTCGGACTCCGAACTTGCCCGACGGCTTGGTGTGAGTAAATCCACACTCGCCAACTATCGCCTCAAAGGGATATTCGGTTATTATTCTCTTGAAGGCAAAATCCTGTATGCCGACACCGAAATTGAGGACTACCTCAAAGAGAACTACCACCCACCTTACCGATAAGGTAATCCAACGGCAACGCCCCCGATAATCCATTGTGAATTACCGGGGGCGTTAGTCATACCGTCACTGTTTTGTCGGACTTTTTACGCAGAAAAACCGACAAAATCAGATTTTCATTTTGTGTTTTTGATGAGTTTTACTTTGTTAAATTGATTAACAAAAACGGTCAAACCACATTTTCAAGCATTTCAA
>LUJM01000100.1 GCA_001689415.1 Bacteroidales bacterium M2
TCAAAAAATAACCGAAGTATTGATGATTATGGAAGCGGTAAGAAAAAAACGTCTATGCGTAGTGACAAGCACACGTGCCGACTGGGGGCTTTTGTCTCCGGTTTGTCGTGCTATCCGAAGTGGCGGCCACGTCGACATCGATGTCGTGGCGACCAACATGCATCTGATCGAGCAGTATGGTTACACATATCGCGAGATTGAATCCGACGGATTTGATATTGCATATAAGGTGGCTACTGAAGTTTCTAATGATACCGATACCGCGCGAGCCGAAGTTATGGCTCTGACAATGAGCGGTATGGCAAAGGCATTCGAAGTACTTAAACCTGATGCGGTATTGCTACTTGGCGACCGTTACGAGATGCTTGCTGTGGCTTCGACGGCAGCTGTGATGCACATTCCTGTGATTCACATTGCCGGAGGAGAGATTACTGTCGGAGCTCTCGATGATGCTTTCCGTCATGCAATTACCAAGCTTTCGAGTCTTCACCTTGCCGCGACCGAAGAGTATCGAAATCGTGTAATACAGCTTGGCGAGAATCCTGAAACGGTTGTTAATACAGGTGCTATAGGTGTATGGAATGCCTTCAATACCAAACTGATGAGCGCCGACGAACTGTCGGATAGCATCGGTTTTGACCTTTCCAAGCATCCGCTTGCAGTAGTTACCTATCACCCGGCAACAAACGATACTGTTTCGCCACAAGAGCGTATGGCTGCATTTTTGGAGGCCCTTGACCAGTTTCCAGATATGCGTTTGGTCATCACTGCGCCAAACAATGATGCCGGAGGAGAGTGCCTGCTGCGGATGCTCGAAGATTATGTGGCAGACCGAGGCGAAAGAGCGATACTTGTCCGTTCGCTCGGTATGATTCGTTACCAGAGCCTGCTCAGGTGTGCCGACCTTGTAATCGGCAATAGTTCGAGCGGTATAGTCGAGGTGCCGTCAGCCGGAATCCCTACAGTAGATATCGGCATACGTCAGCAAGGGCGTATCGCGGCACGCTCGGTTATTCATTGCCAAGAAGGCACTCCGGCAATAGTTGAAGCTATAAATCAGGCCTTAAGCCCGGAGATGAAGGCTTTGGCTTCCGAACGCAATAATCCTTATTATAAAGCCGATACCAGGGATATTATGGTCAAGGCGATAGAGTCGTTTATGTATTCTTTGCCGCTTGAACCAAAGCTATTTTATGATTTGAAATGAAACCTCTATATATAATACCGGCCCGTGGCGGTAGTAAAGGCATACCACGCAAGAATATACGGTGTCTTGGCGGACATCCGCTGATTTACTATTCCATACAGTGTGCGCTCGAAGCTTCAAAGGTGCATGGAGGTTACATACTCTTTTCTACCGACGATGAAGAAATAGCCCAAACTGCGGTAAATTGTGGTATAAGCGTCGATTACATGCGGCCTGAGTGCCTTGGTGCGGATACAACATCGAGTCGTGATGTGATGCTCGATGCTATGGCTTGGGCTGACGGCCGAGGCATAGAATATGACTGTATCGTGTTGTTACAGCCTACGTCGCCACTGCGGACTGCCGGCGATGTAGTAGAGGCTATCGAACTGTATACACCTACGCTTGATATGGTGGTAAGTGTTTGTAGCTCAGATGCCAACCCGTATTATAATCTTTTCGAAGCCGATGCCGACGGATATCTGCATATCTGTAAAGGCCCGGGCACATATACCCGCCGACAGGACGCACCTGCGGTACTTGAATATAACGGTGCTGTGTATGTAATCAATCCGGAGTCGTTGCGTCGTTGCGGCTTGGGCGAGTTCCGCTACCGTGTGCCATATGTCATGCCGGTTTCAAGGAGCATTGATCTCGACACTCTTGCCGACTGGGAACGTGCCGAACAATTATTTGAAAAATTATGACAGATTTAGCAAATCATACAATAACATCCGACGCTACGCTCCTCGAGGCTTTGCGCAGGCTCAACTCGCTATCAGGGTCGGTGATGACGCTATTTGTCGTCGATGCCGATGAGCGTATTGTCGGCAGTATTACCGACGGCGATATTCGTCGTGCTCTTATTTCGGGCGTGTCGCTCGAAGCGCCTGTAGTTACAGCTTGTCACCGGAATTTCCGTTCGGTAAAAGCCGGAGCGATAGACCCGGAAATAATAGGTGATTGCCGCAACAAGGGTATACGGCTGATTCCGGTAATCGATGACCAATGCCGCGCAGTGTCGTTTATCGACCTTACCCGCCAACGCACTGTACTTCCTCTCAGAGCAGTGCTTATGGCCGGAGGCCGAGGCGAACGCCTACGCCCCATGACGCTCTCTACGCCGAAGCCATTGCTAAAAATAGAAGGCAAGGCTATTATAGATTATAATGTAGAGGCACTTGCTGCATGCGGCATACATGAGATTGTGGTGACCACACGCTATCTTGCCGAGCAGATTCACAACCATTTTGCCGAGCCTGTAGCAGGTATAAAAGTGCGCTGTGTCACAGAGGACAAGCCTCTTGGTACAATCGGAGCTGTTGCAGATATATGGGAAGCTACCGACCGGGGCTGTACCCTTGTAATGAACTCCGACTTGCTCACTACGATTTCTTTTGAGGAGATGTACCTTCGCCACTGCTCGACGGATGCCGATGTCACTATCGCCGTGATTCCCTATCAGGTATCTGTGCCGTATGCAATCCTCACACTTGATGAGAACAGGCCGGATGCCGTTGCGGCAATCGAAGAAAAGCCGTCGTATTCCTACTATGCCAATGCCGGTATATACATATTTTCGAATTCACTGCTGTCGACCCTCGTAAGTGGCGAGCACTGCGATGCCACTGATTTGATAGAACGTGCCATTGCCGAAGGTCGGAAGGTTACATACTATCCTATCAAGGGTACTTGGATTGATGTCGGTTCTCCGGTCGATTTCAATCAGGCAGCCGAACTTATGCGCCATCATAATTCGATGGCCATAAACTCTACCAACAATTGAATTGTTTATCGTTTACAATTAAAACATTGCAATTATGCCAGAATCAAACTTCATAGACTATGTCAAAATCCTTTGCCGTTCGGGCAAGGGCGGTGCAGGATCACGCCATTTTTATCGTGCCAAATATGTTCCCAAAGGTGGCCCCGACGGTGGCGACGGTGGCCGTGGCGGTCATATAATTTTGCGTGGCAACCGAAATATGTGGACACTTTTGCCTCTTAAATATCGACGTCATATTTTCGCCGGTAACGGTCAGTCGGGTTCCGGCGGCCGAAGCTTTGGCAAGGATGGCGAAGATGTTGTTGTTGAAGTGCCCTGCGGTACTGTCGTTTTTGATGCCGAAACCGGTGAATACCTCTGCGAGGTAACCGACGACGGTCAGGAAGTGAAGCTCCTCAAAGGTGGTCGCGGCGGACTTGGTAACTGGCATTTCAAAAGCGCTACAAACCGTACTCCGCGCTATGCACAGCCCGGCGAGCCTGCAATAGAGCGTAGTGTGGTTCTCGAACTCAAGATGCTTGCCGATGTCGGTCTTGTAGGTTTCCCAAATGCAGGTAAATCTACTTTGCTCTCGGCTGTAAGTGCTGCAGAACCCAAAATCGCCGATTATCCGTTTACAACAATGGAACCCCAGCTTGGTATCGTTGCCTATCGCGACAACCGCTCCTTTGTAATGGCCGATATTCCCGGTATTATCGAGGGTGCGAGCGAAGGCAAAGGCCTTGGATTGCGTTTCCTGCGCCATATCGAGCGAAATGCTGTGCTTCTGTTCATGGTTCCTGCCGATGCTGATGACATTACCGAACAGTACAATATCCTGCTGCGTGAACTGGAGCAGTTCAACCCACAGCTTGTAGACAAACAGCGAGTGTTGGCCGTGTCGAAATCAGATATGCTTGATGACGAATTGCGCGAAGAAATCGCCAAAACACTGCCCGACGGAGTTCCGTGCGTATTCATTTCGGCTGTTACCGGACAAGGCATTACCGAACTCAAAGACATGCTGTGGCGTGCTATTACCGACGAGAACAACCGCATAGATTCTTCGGACATCATCCACCGGCCTCTCGACGGTCATCACCGTGTACGCGAGGAGGATGAGTTTATCTTCCAGTACGAACCTACCGAAGAAGAGGCAGAGCAAGAAGCCGAAGACCTCCGCAGCATCAACCCCGATGAATGGGGCGAGGATATCGACTGGAACGATGCCGATGTCAACGATGACAGCGACGATGATGACGACGTAGACCCATTTATCTACGAATCTATCAACGACGACCGCCAATGATCACTATACGAGACTATTACCGTGCCATAACAGAACGCTTGAAAAGTATCCTTGGCTCATCCGGCGAGGCTACTGCTGCCGCGGCTATAATATTCGAGGATGTGGCAGGCTACAGCAAGACTTTTATTTTTGCCAACGGCGACCGAGAAATCACAGATTCGATGCAAGACCGCATCAAGACTGTTGTCGACAAAATCGAAGCCGGTGAGCCTGTGCAGTATGCCGTGGGCAAGGCTCGCTTTATGGGCAACGACTACATCGTCACCCCCGACGTGCTGATACCAAGACCTGAAACGGCCGGTCTCGTAGATATGATTACCGATACTTGGAACGGACACGACGACCTGGCTGTTCTCGACATCGGTACCGGTAGCGGTTGTATTGCCCTGTCGTTGGCCAAGGCTTTGCCTTTTAGCAAAGTAAGCGGTTTTGATATAAGTTCGGCGGCAATCGAGGTGGCCAAATGTAATTCTGCCGCACTTAAAACAGCGGTAGAATTCGTTCAGACCGATATCCTGACCTCAGTGCCTCCGGTGGCTATGTACGACATAATTGTAAGCAACCCTCCATACGTCACCGACTCCGAGGCTGCTGAAATGGATAAGAGAGTGCTTGACTACGAACCTCATACGGCACTCTTTGTTCCTGACAGCGACCCCTTGAGATTCTACAAGGCGATAGGCCTGTATGCCCGCAAGGCTCTCAAATCCGGCGGTATGCTTTATTTCGAAATCAACAGCAATTACCGGTCAGAAATGCTGGAGATGCTTAACGGCCAAGGTTTTATCGATGCTTCGGTAATCCGTGATTTCAAGGGCAATTACCGCTATGCGATAGCCAAACAGCCATGATACAGCGTAAACCGCTTGCCCCGGAAAAGGCCTTGATACGCCTCGAGGAATTATGCGCGAGGTCGGAGCACTGCACCTATGAACTTGAGCAGAAACTACGCAACTGGGGCATTGTAAAAGACGATGCCGAGGCTATTATATATTCGCTTCAGCGCCGTAGGTTCGTCGACGACGCCCGGTTTGCAGCATCATTTGTGCGCGATCGTTATCGCTACGGTCGCTATGGTCGTATCCGCATCCGTATGCTTCTGCGGACCAAGCGCATCGATTCGGATGTAATCGAAGAAGCCCTCGAAGAAATCGACGACGATGAATATGCGGCAATACTTGCGAAACTCATCGAGGCCAAGCGCCGTAGCGTAAAAGAGCCGGAAAGTTACGAAGGGCGTAGCAAAATATATCGCTACGCCCTTTCGAGAGGCTATGAACCGGCCTTGGTAAGCAAGGCGATGTCTAAATCTTGATTCTGTCGATATCGGCAAGCCATAGTGCCGAAGACGCATCCGAAGGCATGCGCCAGTCTCCGCGTGGCGACAAGCATACACTGCCTACTTTAGGCCCGTCAGGCAGGCACGACCGCTTGAATTGCTGGTTGAAGAAGCGGCGGAAGAATGTGCGCAGCCATTTGTGTATTGTTCCATTATCATAGCTCCCGGCAAACGCATTTTGAGCGAGCATGAATATACGGCTTGGCTTGAATCCGTAGCGCAGTGTATAGTATAGGAAGAAATCGTGAAGTTCGTAAGGGCCTACGAGGTCTTCGGTCTTTTGGTCGATTTCGCCTTCTGCTGTTGCCGGCAGCAATTCGGGGCTTATTGGTGTATCGATAATATCAAGAAGGGCTGTTTTCTGTTCGGTATCTGCATTTTCTGCAAAATAGCGTGTCAGATATTTGACAAGGGTCTTAGGCACACCGGCATTTACGGCATACATCGACATATGGTCGCCATTGTACGTTGCCCAGCCCAATGCAAGTTCGGAGAGGTCGCCTGTACCGAGCACCATGCCGCCAACTTGATTGGCTATATCCATGAGTATCTGGGTACGTTCGCGTGCCTGGCTGTTCTCATAGGTTACATCATGTACTTTGCAATCGTGGCCGATATCGCTAAAGTGCTGGTTTACGGCCTCCACAATTGATATCTCGCGCTGGCTTATGCCAAGGGCCGACATTAGGGTGCATGCGTTTGAGTGTGTGCGTCCGGTCGTACCGAAGCCTGGCATTGTAACTCCGATTATCCCCTTGCGGTCGAGGCCGAGGCGGTCGAATGTACGCGCTGCTATAAGCAATGCAAGTGTAGAGTCAAGACCGCCGGATACACCGACTACAAGCTTCGAAGTATGTGTGGCGTCGAGGCGTTTGGCAAGGGCTGCAACCTGTATGTTTACTATTTCTTCGCAGCGGTCGCCGAGTATAGCTTCGTCGGACGGAATGAACGGATGCGGGTCTACCGTGCGTTTGAGTTTGAAGTCCCCTGTATTGAAGCTTTGAGCCGGATTGGTGTTTACAATCTTAATCTCTGTCTCATAGTTTCGGCGGCAAGCTTCGAACGAACCATTGTGCAGCCTGTCGCGACGTATTGCCTCGATATCCACATCGGCTATCACTATCTGTTCGCCACTTTGCCAGCGTTGATTGCGTGCGAGCATGTGCCCGTTTTCGGCTATGAAAAGTTTCGCGTCGAAAACAAGGTCGGTAGAGGATTCTCCGAACCCTGCCGATGAATACGCATATGCGCATATACACCTTGCCGACTGCTGCTCAACGAGTTTGGTGAGGTAAGCGTATTTGCCTGTTATATCGTCGCTTGCCGATAGGTTTGCTATGATTTCTGCTCCCTGCATGGCGAGTTTGCTGCTTGGGGGTATCGGAGTCCAAAGGTCTTCGCAAATCTCGACTCCTATTTTCACGCCATTGTGACAGAGTAATGTGTTAGGTCCGAATTCTACTTTGCCGAACCCGAAATCGTATTCGCAAACCTGCTCCTCGGCTGACGAGAACCAGCGTTTTTCGTAGAACTCGTTGTAGTTTGGTATGTATGTCTTTGGCACAATGGCATCGATACTGCCATTGCAAATACATACCGCGCAATTATATAGCGAATTCCGATAAACCATAGGAGCGCCAACTATAATCAGAGTCGCCGGTGCCTGGGTACTCTCTTGGCATATACGAGCAATGGCTTCGTTTACACCGTCGAGTAGTTCCTGGTTGTGGAATAAGTCGCCACAGGTATACGCAGGCACACTCATTTCGGGAAAAACGGCCATGTCTACGTTTTCTTGGGCGAGGGTCTTGAAGCTTGATATAATATGGTTGGCGTTTGTCTGTGGATCGGCCACTGTGACAGGGGTCGATACCGATGCTACGCGAAAAAATCCTTGTCTCATATGTTTGTTCTATGTTTCAGCTGTTTATCGTTTTGTTAGACGCTGTTGGCAGTCTCAAAGTTTTTTGATTACTCTCCCCGGATTGCCGGCTACAACGGTGTAGGGCTCAACATCCTTGGTTACAACCGTACCTGCTGCGACGACTGCCCCTTTGCCTATTTTGACGCCGGGAACGATTGTCGCACCACCACAAATCCATACATCATCCTCGATCGTTACCGGCTCGGCCCACTGAACGAGAGTCCTGCGCTCATCGGCATCAAGCGGGTGGCATGCAGTGTAAATGCTTACATTGGGCCCTATCAGTACATTGTTGCCGATTCGTACTTCGGCTTCGTCGAGAACGGTGAAATTGAAATTAATGATGACGTTGTCGCCAACATATATATTACAACCATAATCGCATCGAAAAGGTTGGTTAACCACAACATTCTTGCCGCACGACCCGAGAATAGAGCGGAGCAGTGTGCCGAGCTGTTCGGTGTTGTCCGGTTCGGAGTCGTTGTATTGCTTGATTTTTATACGGTTCTCTATGAGCTTGTCGATAAAAGAGCCGTATGAAGCATCGTATATTTCGCCGGAAAGCATTTTTTGCCATTCTTTGGCGAATCTCTCATCCTTTTGCATTTGTGGTTTGTTATAAGATTGTACTGCAAAATTATACTTTTAAGTACTTAAAAATGATAATTTAATTTTTTTTAATTAAATTTGCACACAATAAGACAGCAATTAATATGAAAATGCAAGATACACTGACAGGTTATATCGAGCAGAGCCTTCGAGATAACTGGGAGCGTCCGGCACTAAGTGATTACCATGGCACGACTCTGACCTACAAAGATGTAGCACGCAAGATTGCAAAGCTGCAGATTGCGTTTAAGCATGCAGGGCTGAAACCCGGCGACAGAATTGCCCTATGTGGCCGCAATAGTGCCCAGTGGGCGGTAGCTGCCCTCGCTTCGATTACATACGGCACTGTCACTGTCCCTATTCTTCACGACTTCAAGCCCGATACAATTCACCACCTCGTCACGCATTGCGAGGCTCAACTGCTTTTTACCGACAGTTCGACATGGGAAACCCTCGACCACGAGAACATGCCTCTCCTAAAGGGCGTTGTCAATATCGCTGACTATTCACTTCTGTTCAGCCGTAGTGAAGCATTTACCGAAGCCCGCGAGAACCTCAACCGTCTTTTCGGCGACAAGTATCCGGAACGCTTCACTGTTGAGGATGTTGTTTATCCCCGTTTCGATAAAGACCAGATATGCCTTATCAACTACACTTCGGGCAGTATGGGCTTTTCAAAGGGCGTAATGCTGAGCTATGGAAGCCTGTGGTCGAATGTGCAATACAGTATCGACGGACTTGATTTCCTGAAACCCGGCGACGGTTTTGTTTCGATGCTTCCTTTGGCCCATATGTTCGGTCTAACCGTGGAGATGCTGCATCCGTTTGTCAAAGGATGCCATGTATATTTCCTTGGCCGTACTCCGTCGCCTAAGATTCTGCTTGGCGCGTTTGCCGAGGTCAAGCCCAAACTGATTGTTGCTGTGCCATTGGTTATAGAAAAGATTGTAAAGACACGCGTATTCCCGCTTCTTGACAAACCTTTGATGAAGCTGCTCATGCACCTGCCATTCGTCGATGCCAAACTAATGGAAAAGATTAAGCAACAGCTTACGGCGGCTTTTGGCGGCAACCTGCAGGAACTTATTATCGGAGGAGCCGGTCTCAACAAGGATGTAGAGGTATTCTTGCGCAAAATACAATTCCCCTACACCGTAGGCTATGGCATGACAGAGTGTGGCCCTTTGATTTGTTACTCGTCATGGGATACTCAGAAACAGGCGTCGTGTGGACATGTGGTCGACCGTATGGAATTGCGTGTCGATTCTCCCGACCCGGCAACTACTCCGGGGGTGCTGTGGGTGCGCGGCGACAACGTTATGAAGGGATATTTCAAAAACGATGAAGCCACAGCTGCATGCATGGGTGAGGACGGCTGGATGAATACCGGCGATATAGCCCAGATTGACGGCGACGGATATGTGTTTATTCGCGGTCGAGACAAGAATATGATTCTTGGTCCCTCGGGACAGAATATTTATCCTGAAGAGATAGAGCAGCAGCTCAACAATCTGCCTTACGTTGCCGAGTCGCTGGTTGTTAGCCGCGACGGCAAGCTGGTTGCTCTTGTGCATCCCGACTACGACAACGCCGGCAAGCAGGGCCTCGGAGATGCTCAGATCGACGCTCAGATGCGCGATAATATCAAGTCGCTCAATGCTGTGTTGCCGTCGTTCAGCCAGATTTCAGATGTTCAGATATTCACCGAGGAATTTGAGAAAACTCCAAAGCGTTCGATTAAGCGCTTTATGTACAAATAATTAATAATGAATAAACTCGTATTATCACTTCTTGCAATGTGTTTTGCCGCTTCGGCGGCTGCTTATACCCCTACGCCTGAAATACGTCGGGCTCAGGAGGAGTTTGCCGGCGACAGGTTCGGTATCTTCCTGCATTGGGGTATCTATAGTATGTTTGGCCAAGGCGAATGGTATCTAAACTATGGCCCGCGGGCCGACGAGTATGCAAAGGCCGCTCGCGGCTTTTACCCCGCTGATTTCGATGCTGAGGCATGGGTGAAGGCTATTAAAGGTTCGGGGGCAAAATATCTGTGTTTTACAACTCGCCACCACGACGGTTTTTCGATGTGGCACACCAAGCAGAGCCCTTACAATATTGTGGACGCTACTCCCTTTGGGCGTGATATCTTGAAAGAGCTTGCCGATGCTTGCCACGGCAACGATGTAAAGCTTCATCTCTATTATTCTCACCTTGACTGGACTCGTCCTGATTATCCGCAAGGACGTACCGGACATACTACAGGGCGCGATTCTACTGTTTCGGATTGGCCTCGCTACTACGATTTCATGAATCGCCAGATTACCGAGCTTCTTACAAATTACGGACCTGTGAGGGCGATATGGTTTGACGGTTGGTGGGATCACGACAGCGACTCAATACCGTTCGATTGGCAGTTGCCCGCCCAGTACGATATGATACACCGTCTGCAGCCCGGTTGCCTGATCGGTAATAATCATCATCAGAATCCTTTTGAAGGTGAAGACATACAAATTTTCGAAAGAGATGTGCCGGGCGAGAATACTGCAGGGTATTCTGAGCAGGATATCAGCAGGCTTCCTCTCGAAACATGCCAGACCATGAATGGCATGTGGGGATACAAGATTGTCGATACGAACTACAAAGATACGACCACGCTGATACGCTACCTTGTAAAGACGGCGGGGCAGGGGGCAAACTTATTGCTCAATATCGGGCCGCAACCGAATGGCGAACTTCCGGCAGTGGCTCTCGAACGACTCGAAGGCATGGGTAAATGGCTTCGCCAAAACGGCACGACGATTTACAATACTACCGGCAGCCGATTGCCAAAGGCAGAGTGGGGCACTTCAACTCATCGAGGTGATACTACTTATGTTCATGTAACCGACCCAAGTGCTGAGTGTATATCGTTCCCATGGGAGAAACGTGTTAAGAAGCTCACAGCTTTTGCCAGTGGTGAGAAACTCAAATACTCGCATAAAAATGGCACTCTTACAATCAACCTGCCAAAGCGCGAACCCGATACTCCTGACTATATTATAGAATTGCGATAAGCTTTATTTCGGAAGTTACTTTAGTAGTGGTGCGATAAAAATCTAGCCA
>LUJM01000101.1 GCA_001689415.1 Bacteroidales bacterium M2
AATATGCAAATTTTACCGAACTATTGTTAATATATTACTAATCATAATAACGATAACTATCGGAGGATTGGCGGTCTGGCTTTCCAGGCGGCCTCCTCTTGTTATTGTACCTGAGCTTGTTCACGACGGGAATTCGCAGCCTATTGCCGACTCGGCGGCTATTGCCAACGTGCCCGAAACCCTTGTGACACAAGCTCCTGAAATGCCTGTGGTCGAAATTGCCGACCGTGGCGTGAAAGACACCCCTGTGCAGAGACACGAAGATACCCGCATTGCCGATATCGAACTGCGCACGGTCAGTGTCGGGAATCCGTTCAGGCTCGAGGCTGCAAAGGTGCTCAGCGGCTCGCTCGAAGAAAACGACTCTCTTTCACGCCACAGAATCTTGAATTATTGCGAGCATCTGCGTGCTTCATATACAACTCGCGATATCGACTTCATCAAGCAGGTTTTCAGCGATAATGCCCTTATTATCGTGGGGCAGGTAGTGCAGACTGCCGCCAAGTCGAACGGTATGCTTCCCGACCGGGCAAAGGTGGAGTACATCGTCAGGTCTAAGAAGGCATATGTTGAAAAACTCGACAAGATTTTCAAGTCGGGTAAGAAAATCGATGTCCAATTCTCCGACTTCAAGATAATGCGGCATCCGACAATGGATGGCATCTATGGTGTGACACTGCGTCAAAAATACCAATGCGGCACATATAGCGACGACGGTTACCTATTCCTGTTATGGGATTTCCGCGATAGGTCGATGCCTATGATACATGTGCGTACTTGGCAGCCCACTCTTTCTATCAACCTTGGTGACGATGATTTGATTGATATTGGCGATTTTAATCTTGAATAACTATGATCTGTTCTCGTGGCGATTATATAAAATGGATTGTGCTGGCGACCTTGTTTCTAACTTTTGCCGTGCCGGCAGGGGCGCAAAATTTCAAGGTAGTATCGTTCAGGCAGTTGCCAAGCGATGTGTCTGCATTTATCAGCCCGGTCCGTGACCTAAATGGCGACGACTGCGGCTTGGTAAAAGTGTTGGCGCCCGATGATTTCGCCTTTTCTACGCCCTTGGGCATTGTAAAACGAATCGACAAGGTTGGTGAAATATGGCTTTATGTGCCAAGGGGTACTAAAAAGATTACCATAAAACACCCGCAGTTGGGTGTACTCCGCGACTATGCCTTCCCTTCGCGCCTCGATAGCCACATGACCTACGAGCTTACAATCGGGCTGCCGATGTCGTCGGAGGCCGTCGTCGAGCATCTCGAGCCGTTGATAACCACTGTCACCGATACCCTGGTGGTTACGCGGGTTGATACTGTAGTCGTGCGTCCTATGAAAAAGCCGGTACCCTTTGCCTTTGGCCCGGTTGTTTCTGCCGGTGTGGGAGGCAAATCTATCACTCCTACTGCCGGCCTGATGTTGTTTGCCTTAAAACGCCATGGTGGCTTTGTACACGTATCGACCAATTTCGGCAGTATTGGCAAGACTGTTGGTGTCTGCGATAAAGACGGCAGTATCGGGCTGCATTCGCCCTATTACTCTGGCCGCACGCGACGCTCATTCTATATGGTCAATGCCGGAGCCATGCACAGGCTGTCGCGCCGAGTTGCAATTTTCGAAGGCATAGGCTATGCCGACAGCGCCCTTGCTTGGGAACTGGCTCAGTCGGAAGGCCGGGGATATGTCAGGAACGATGGCTATAGCTGCCGCGGTATTTCATTTGAGATTGGTACTATGCTTACGTTTAAGCGTATAGCCATTATGGCATCGGTATCGTCAATAAATGGCCGCGAGTGGTACGGGTCTATTGGCATTGGTATTAGATTTGGTAAAATAATTAAGATATAGTTCTTTTAATGGCGTTGGTAAATGAATTCCATATGATATATCGGATTTCCATACTCTTGCTGGTATCGTTTCTTGCCGCATGCTCGGTAGAGCCGGATAACCTCGAGCCCGATATGGATATCCTTGATGTCTACGACATCACCCGCACCCGGGCGACAGTGTCTTTCAGAGTCCAAAAATATGGCTCGGCCAAGTTGAGTTATTTGAGCCTGTACTATGGCGAGCCGGGTAAAACCATGGAAAGCCTGCCGCTAACCGATCTCGACCGTGAGGTCTATGTATTGGATATTGTAGGGCTTAGTGCAGGGCGTACATATGAGTGCTACGTGCTCGGTGGAACGGCTTCAGCTACAATTACGTCGCGCAAAGTACAGTTTTCCACGCTGCCTAATGTTGTGCCCACGGTGTCTCATGCTTCGGCATTGTCGACCGGTCCTATGGGCGTGATAGTGGAGTTCGAAATCCTTGAGGATGGTGGCGAGCAAATCCTGGCTGCTGGCTGCGATGTCACCGACCATTCAGCTGCTACTACCATGCGAGTAGAACTGAATCGCGAAAGCCTTGCTGTCGGAAAGCATAGGCTAAATATTGTCGGATTGAGTGTAAATACTTCTTACTCAATTACATCTTTTGCAGCCAATTCAATAGGTGAGGTCAACGGTGACCCGCTGGAGATTACCACTACCAATAGTATCGTACTGAAAAGCCCCGGCTCGCTCGCTTCTCTGTTTGATATCAACAAACCTTTCGGTTTGGAGAAGATAAGCATTGCGGGCGATATGAATGGCGATGATTTCCGTTTTCTCAGGCTTATGCTTGGCGCTCCGCTTGCCGTTGGGGCGCAGTCTCCGCTAAGCACGATACCCGAGGTCGATTTGGCGGGTGTTAATATTATCAGCGGTGGCGGCAGTTTCGACGGCCAGCGATACCTTCAGGACAATGTCATTTCTACCGGCCTGTTTGCTGATTGCAAAGCCTTGAAAACGATAGTGTTGCCTGCTTCGGCGATAAGCTTGGAGCGTGATGCCCTTGCCCGATGCAACGCATTGACATCGCTCACAGTACCTGCGGCTGTGCAAAAGTTGCTCCCCTCGGCCGGTTGCAGCAGCCTCGAATCTATCGACGTGTCTCCTGCAAATACTGCATATGCCTCGCTCGACGGTGTACTATTCAATTCTGATGTGACAGAGATTCTATGGTTTCCCCTCGGCAAAACCGGAGAATACGTCCTCCCGGCAACTGTTGCTGTTATCGGTGAGAATGCATTCTATGGCACTTCGATTACTTCGCTCAACATTCCGCCCTCGGTTGTCAAAATAAGCAGGGGCGCTTTTGCCGGTTCTTCGCTGGTCGACATCATCCTGCCGGATAATCTGACTAATATATCTGAGGCTATGTTCCAGAATTGTAATTCCCTCACTACGGTGCATTTGGGCCGTGGCACGGAGTTTGTCGGCAATTACGCCTTCGACGGCACCGGGCTCAAGGATTTGTATCTGTCAGCCTCAATACCGCCGTACACTAACTCCGAGGCTTTCTATAATCGTGCTTTTTCCTTATTTAAGGAATGTACACTGCACGTGCCCGCTTCGAGCAAGGCAATCTATCGAAACCACCGCCAATGGGGACTCTTTGATAATATCGTTGAACTGTAAGGATTCACGAAATGACCGATAATAATAACAGACAAGAAGATGCCGACGAGAATTCTTTTTATGTCGGCATCGACGATGATAAATCGAGGCTTGACTTCAACGGCTTGTTCTCATACCCGTTTACCAACGTGCGACTGCTGTGTAGTACGCCCGGTGGTGTGGCCGAATTGTATACCGCAACCAGATACGGTCGCCGATATATACTAAAAGGCTTGAAGAGTGAATACCGCAACGACCCGGTATATGCACTCGCCCTGGTCAAGGAGTTTGAGATTGGTATAGCTCTCGAGCACCCGCACATCCGACGCACTTTGGGCCTTGAGAGCGTCGAAGGATTGGGCAAGGTGATTGTTATGGAGTATATCGACGGTTCTACTCTCAAAGAACTGATCGATTCGGGGAAGCTCGAGTTCCTTGCCGCGCGTGATTTGCTCGCTCAGATAGCGCAGGCGCTCGATTATATGCACGACAAGCAGATTTTCCACCGCGACCTCAAGCCTTCCAATATACTTGTTACGAGGGGGAGCGCGGCGGTAAAGATCATTGATTTCAGCCTCTCGGACAGTGACGATTCTATTGTCCTGAAAAATCCTGCAGGGTCTATGAAGTATATGGCCCCGGAGCAATGCGGTATGCAAGGTGCGCCCTCGCCTGCAACCGACATATATTCTCTGGGCGTGATTATGAAGGAAATAGCCGCTGTTACAGGGGATGATGATATGGCATATATTGCTAAGAAATTTATGTGTCAAAATCCCGACAAGCGACCTAAATCGCTTTCTGCCATCAAATTCCTGTCTTCCGATAATTCGTTTGGTGGCATCCTGTCGAGATTTTTATCTTCAAAGCTGCTTACCTACATCCTCGTTGCTATTTCTCTCGCGCTGACGGCCTACGTAGTCTATTTATTTTCAACTAACTTTTGAGAGTTATTTAAATGGAAAAGAAATCTATTATTGAAGCACTCGTTAATATAACTAATTCAAATTTTGGATATATTCCCTCTTCTCCGGCTGAATTCAATGAGCTTTCACGTGTAATATATGCCAAGACCGGTCGTTCGCTGAGCCTGTCTTCGATCAAACGTCTATGGGGCTATGTTAAATACGACGGTCTGCCTTCGGTTACTACTCTAAATACTCTCGCCCGATATAATGGATATAGCGATTGGGAGACTTTCAGAATAACCATATCAGGAAGCAGCCAGGACGGACAATCAGGTTTCCTCGCAAAAGAATTGGTCAATACATGCAGCATTAAAGTTGGTGAGCGTCTGTTCCTGCAGTGGAACGACGAAAAATCATGCGAAATTGAATGTATAGGCAAAATGCGTTTCAGGATTAACAAGTCTAATAATATCAAACTCGAACCCGGCGATACTTTCAACCTCACCACCATATGCGTCGGCCACCCGTTTTATATCAGCGACATAGAGCGCGGCGACCTGCACATCCCGGCCTACTACGGCGCACAGCGTGGCGGAATACTCAACATTACAATCCTGTAGAGCATCCACTACACATTACGCATTATGCATTCTGCATTACTCATTACTCATCATTAGTGGTGAAATATATTGCCAT
>LUJM01000102.1 GCA_001689415.1 Bacteroidales bacterium M2
GTGGCAAAATCCATCAGTTTCTCCATGATGCTGCCCGGTTTTACAAATCTATTTTGTACCTTTGCGGTATGATTGAGTGCATTTGCATCAATCGAACGGTCTTGGTCGAGTGGTATAATTTTGTTCATAACTATCTGATTTTCAACTATAAAGTTACGAAAAATTTGCCACTTGACCAATTTTTTACACCACATAATTTACTGAAAACCAGGGAGATTGCCACTCTTGTACAGGTACCCGATATCGGCCAGATTCTATCACACGACCCGGACATGGTCGCGGAAGCACCCGCTCGTCATGCCTAGATTCGCCAAAATAGCATTATTTTCGAGAATTCAAGTCAATCTTAAATGAAAGAGCCGTGCCCGCAATAACAATTATTTGCGACTTTCGGCTCGCTGTATGCAAAATTATTAGTATCTTTGCATCTCACTATTAAAATAGCACATGGATATTGACCCATTGCCGGCTACAGAGCCGCTTAGTTTACTTCTAAATATTACCTCTCTTATCAGTCTTAACACTCCGGATTTCGGGTCCGGACAAGTGATTGCGCTCCTGCTCGCCCTGGGGTGCCTCGTCATGTCGGGTTTTGTAAGCGGTAGCGAAATGGCTTATTTCTCGCTCACCGAGGCTCAGCTCGACGAACTCGACAAAGATTCCCGAGGCCCAGGTATACGACGACTGATGACCGACCCGCAGAGATTGCTGGCAACGATACTTATTGCCAACAACCTCGTCAACGTTACCATTGTAGTGCTGTGTAACTACGCCCTCGGCCCGGTTTTCGCAGGCATGAGCGCCGTGTGGAGCTTCATCTTGCAGACTGTGCTCCTCACATTCCTTATCCTGCTTTTCGGCGAAATCATACCGAAACTCTACTCGAGCAACTACAATGCGGCCTGGGCAAAGTTTGCACAACCGGCGCTCATGGCTATTTACAAGATTATGAGCCCGATGTCGAAAGTGCTTGTAAAATCGGGCACCCTCGTGCGCAAGGTTGTGACCAAGCAGACCAACGACCTCACCACCGACGAGCTCTCGCGAGCGCTCGAAATAACCGAAGGCACCGACGACAAGGAAATGCTTGCCGGAATCCTTAAATTCGGCGACACCACAGCCGGGGAAATCATGACTCCCCGCGTCGAAATCACCGACCTCGACATCAATCTGAGTTTCGACAAGGTGATGCAGATCGTGCTCGAAAGCGGCTACTCGCGTATGCCAGCCTACGAGGACAACCAGGATAATATCAAGGGTATACTCTACTCGCGCGACCTGCTGCCGTACATCGGCAAGCCCGAGGCCGCCGACCTCGACTGGAAAACCCTTCTTCGCCCGGCATACTTCGTGCCCGAATCGAGGCAGATCGACGACCTGCTCGAAGACTTCCGCAAACTCAAGCTGCACATGGCCGTCGTGGTCGACGAATTCGGTGGCACTCAGGGTGTTGTAACCCTCGAAGACGTGCTCGAAGAAATTGTCGGCGATATCGACGATGAGTACGACGAACCCGACACCACCTTCAAGCGCCTTCGCGACGATACCTACATATTCGAAGGCCGCACCCCGCTCACCGACTTCTTCCGCATCACAGGCCTCGCCCCCGACGACTACGAAGAAGTAACCCAGGACGTTGAAACCCTTGCAGGTATGCTCCTGGCTATCAAGGGCGACTTCCCCAAGGACAAAGAGCCCCTGGTTTACGGCCGCTGCCGATTCCTCATTCTCGATGTCACCGATCACCGTATTACCGAGGTACGCGTCAAGGTGATGCCCGCCGAAGTGGAGGCATGAAAATTCTCTCCTTCATATTTTTGTTCGCCCTCGTTTGCCTTTCGTGCCACCGGGAAGGCAACGATGCCGTGCCTCGCAGATACGCATACCCACGGCTCGAGGCCTACGACACGGTATATAAGAGCGTCGACGTAGGCCCGGTAAGCCTCGATGTCAATGCCGATGCAATTATCGATTCGCCCAAAGATGGTTGGCTCAATATTTCGTACCCGCGCTACGGCGCTACTATTTTCCTTAGTGCAACACGTACCGACGACATCGACGAGGCCGTCAGAAACCGCCGCCAGCGCATAAGTCTCAACTTAGGCGGAGCACAGGCCGATACCCGCGTATTCAGCTCAGGCGACTTCGAATGCATGGTCGTAGAGAGCATTGATGCCGGCACCACGCCCGTGCAGATGCTTGCAGTATCGCGCCGCGGCATAGTGGTGAGCGCCACGGCCAACATCGACGGGCCGAGCACCCCGGCCGACTCTATCCGCCCTATTGTCAACGCCCTTGCCCGCGATGCCGTAAAGATGCTGATAAACCTCAAATGAACGCCGTCGACATACACATAAAGCCCTTGCCCTCCCCGGGACGCGAAGCCGAAAAATCGGCCGTCGCACAGATGATTTCCGAAGTATTCGGCCCCGACACCCGCCTCGAGCACAACGACGACGGCAGCCCCTACGTAGATATCCCCGACACAGAAATTTCTATAAGCCATTGCCGCACATGCGCCGTTTTAGCCACAGGCCGCAGCCCTCTGGGTGTAGATGTAGAAACCGACAGAGCGCAATTAGCAAGGGTCGCCCCGCGCGTACTGTCTCCGGCCGAGCTCGATGTCTACAGCCAACGCCTCGTCGAAGCCTGGACACTGAAAGAAGCATTATACAAAGCGGCAAAAACACCCGGGCTGGACTTCCGTCGCGACATACAGCTGCCTGTCGACGGCAGCGACACCGCCACTGTTCTCACTCCACAGCCGGTCGCATTCAAGATTCTCAAATCAGAGTGGCTCGAGCAGTATTCAGCCTACATATCATTGGTCTGCAGGCTCTGAATCAGCCTCATCTTCATTATCGGGCAGACCGGCATTGACCACGTACTTCTGGTAATACGATAGCAGCAAAGCCGTTGCCGGCAGGGCTATAATCATGCCGAGCAATCCCAACAGTGTGCCCCATATCGACAGCGACAGCAATATCACCGCCGGATTCAACCCCATGGTCTTGCCCATGATTTTGGGTGTAAGCACGTAATCGCAGATACACTGGCTCACGATATACACTATTATACACTCGCCAAGCTGCGGCCAGAATTGCGCCGCACCCGTCGAAGAATTCACAAGGCAAACTATCGCCACCGGGATGAGGGTAACGTACTGAAAATATGGTATCATATACAGCACCCCCACCGTAATACCGAGCACGATAGCCATAGGTATGCCAACAATCGAAAAACCGATACAGTAGAATACTGCCGCGCAAAGGGCGATGAGGGCCTGGCTGCGGAAGTAGCGGTTCATATTATCCTTGATATCGTCTTCTACCTTATATACCGTGTGACGGTACTTCTTCGGCACAAGCATACGGAAACCGCGCATCAGCGTAGGATAATCTATCATTATAAATATCACATAGATAAATGTCAACAGCCATTCGAGCGTATGTAATAGGAAATCGACAGTTGCGGCAAGAAACGACGTGCCCGAGTTGATGAGGTTCATAAAGTGCGAACTCTTTACAAAACTTGCCACATTGAAATCATCTACCCACTTATGAATCGTAGCGGCAATATCGGCCGGCACAAAAGGTATCGAAGACCCCTCCGTGGTGCGACGCATGATTTCGTCGAGCTGGTTGATTTCCTTAATCACCGACGGCACAAAGAAATAAGCCAAGACCGCAATCACTATCGTCACCTCGAGCAGCGTGAGCATACTCGCCAGGCCTCGGCCTTTGAGCTTGTAGAGGCGCTTATTAAACTCTACAATAGGTTCCAACAGATACGCAATCAGGCACGCCAACGCAAATGGCAACAGCACATTACGCAACTGATTTACGAGCCACACCGCCAACAATAGCAGCAGCAAGCCCGCAACGATGCGCACTACGCGGTCAAATGTAAAAGGTCGTGATGAAGCAGACATATCGCGATTGAGGTTTAGTATTTATATATAAACACTCCCCAATGCCGATAGTTTAACCACGCCCGAAGGCAAATGATGATTGTGTAAGGGTTTAAGCATCCCCACTCTCGTAGGGTCGCGGCACAATGCTATTAACTTAAGCCAAGCTCCTATCGTTGCCGTTCTTTTGCATAATCAACGACCCTTAAGTAAACAGCATTGTGCCGCGACCCTACGAGTGGGTGGATTGAAAAAATGATTTTTATGCTTAACTTAGTGACATTGCGGCATGCCGCGACCCTACGAGAGGGTGATTAGATATGGGGGGATAATCTGTGAATTAGTTTCACCTAACCGAGACTTGTCTCTGAGAGCCAAGCTCCTATCGTTGACGACTTTTTACTTAATCATATACCTTTAGCCCTTACAAGGCCAACCGGGTGGAGGGTAAAATGAAAGTGCGCTACTTCACAGTAACGCACCTCCCTCATAACCAAAATTCAAGTATATTGTGAGTCTAACAAAACGTTATCATCTCATTCAAGTCTTAACTTGACGCTACAAAGTTATTATTTATTTTCATATTTTGTTACTAAAAATTTGCTAATAAATATTAATATATAATAACAGAATGCGAAACTTTTGATACTTAATTATTTACGAATATCATTTATTTATAATCCAACTTTTACTCTCATATATATGTTTTCTGTACATTAGCAAATGTGTTTACACAAATTAACTTCAAATTCGACTTTTTGGCCAATATAGTGTTATATATGGCATTTTTTGACATCGAATAATTTCGTATCTTTGCAGCCGTGAAAATATGTTTTAAAACATACTTTTCCAACCAAAATCCGACAATAACGATATAATTATAATATGAAAAAACAAGCATTAACCCTTGTAATCGCCGCTGCTTCTATTTGTGGCCTTATGAGTTCGTGCGGCAACAAACAACAAGCTCAGCAGCAAGCCGGAGCACCACAGATTGCCGTACTCAAAGTCGAACCCTCTTCGGCTGAGTATCAAAACTCCTATCCCGCGACTATCAAAGGCAAGACCGACATCGCAATCCGCCCACAAGTAACCGGTTTCATCACCAAGGTACACGTAGACGAAGGTCAACGTGTTCACCGCGGACAGGTACTATTCACCATCGACCAGGTACAGTACCAGGCTGCTGTTGACCAGGCTCAGGCCAATGTGAATTCGGCACAGAGCGCAGTCAGCACCGCTCAGATTACCGAGCAGAACAAACGCATGCTCCTCGACAAAAACATCATCAGCGAGACCGAATGGCAAATGGCTGCCAACCAGCTCGCCCAGGCAAAGGCATCACTGGCCCAGGCCAACGCCGCCCTCGTAAATGCCCGCAAGAACCTCGCTTACACCACAATCACCGCCCCCAGCGACGGTGTTGTAGGTACAATACCCAACCGTGAAGGCTCGCTCGCATCACCTTCGACAGCACTCACTACTATCAGCGACAACTCGCAGGTTTACGCATACTTCTCGCTCTCTGAGAAAGACATTCTAAACCTCACAGAAGGCGGTAAATCAAGCGTTGACGCAGGTGTGAAATCGATGCCAAAAGTGAAGCTGCAGCTTGCCGACGGCTCAATGTATCCCCTCGAAGGCTCTGTTGTAACTGTATCGGGCGTTATCGACAACACTACCGGCGCAGCATCGTCGCGTGCACTATTCGACAACCCCAACGGTATGCTTCGCAGCGGCAACACCGGACAAATCGTAATTCCCCGCAACAGCGAGGACGTGCTCGTAATTCCCCAGAAAGCGACCTACGAAGTACAGGACCTGCGATATGTTTACACCCTCAACGACAGCAATATCACTGTACCGACACAGATTACCGTACAGCCCTACAACGACGGCCAGACATTCGTAGTAACATCAGGCCTCAAAGCCGGCGACCGTATCGTCACCGAAGGCGTTGGTACTGTTGTTCGTGCAAACATGCCCGTTACCCCCAAACAATAAAACAACCAAGTTTCGCAAGGCCAGTCTCCCCTCCGGACAGATTATAACCTGCGTACCCTACGCGAGACTTAAGTAGAAAACATTAGGCCACACGGTCTAATCAGACAATAAGACAAGTAAAAAACAATGAAACTCGATAGATTTATCAACCGCCCGGTGCTGTCGACGGTAATTTCGATCTTTATCGTGCTGCTGGGTCTGATCGGCCTTACATCGCTGCCGATCACCCAGTACCCCGACATCGCGCCTCCTACAATCTCGGTGTCTACGACATATAACGGTGCCAACGCCGCCGCTGTGCTCAACTCCGTGATTGCACCTCTGGAGGAATCGATCAACGGTGCCGAAGGTATGACATACATGGAGTCGACCGCAACCAACACCGGCTCGGCTACTATCAACGTTTATTTCGAGCAGGGCTTCGACCCCAACATGGCAGCGGTCGACGTGCAGAACCGTGTTTCGGCAGCCGCAAACCTGCTTCCTTCCGAGGTTAACCAGGTCGGCGTACAGACACGCAAACGCCAGACTTCGATGCTCATCGGCGTGGCCGTGGTAGATACCACCGCAAAAGCAGAGTACTCTCAGGAGTTCCTCGACAACTACATGAAAATCAACGTTGTGCCCGAACTCCAGCGTGTAAACGGCGTAGGCGACGTTATGTCGTTCGGCGCAGACTACTCTATGCGTATATGGCTCAAGCCCGAGGTTATGGCCCAGTACCACCTCATGCCTTCCGACATTTCGGCAGCACTCGCCGAGCAGAACGTAGAGGCAGCTCCCGGTGCATTCGGCGAGCAGGGCAACCAGTCGTTCCAATATATCATGCGCTACCGCGGCCGCTTGTCCAAGCCTGAAGAATTCGGCAACATCGTAGTTCGTACCGGCGAAAACGGCGAGGTCCTCTACCTCAAAGACGTAGCCGAAATCGAACTTGGCCGTGTAACATACGGCTTTGGCAACAAATACAACGGCAAGCTCGCATCTATGGCAATCGTGTTCCAGACACCCGGATCTAACGCCACAAAGATTATCAACGACTGTATCGCACTGGTCGACAAACTCAAGGCCGATCTGCCCCAGGGCTGCGCCTTTGAGATACCAATGAACAACAACGACTTCCTCTACGCCTCAATCAACACTGTGATCCACACCCTTATCGAGGCATTTATCCTTGTGTTCTTCGTGGTATACGTGTTCCTGCAGGATATGCGCTCTACCCTCATCCCGGCAATCGCAATTCCTGTGGCCCTTATCGGTACATTCTTCGTACTCAACCTCATCGGCTTCTCGATCAACCTTATCACCCTGTCGGCACTCGTGCTTGCGATTGCGATTGTGGTCGACGACGCCATTGTGGTCGTCGAGGCCGTACACGCCAAGCTCGACCAAGGCTACTCTTCTGCACGAAGGGCATCGATCGACGCGATGAGCGAAATCGCCGGCGCTCTTATCTCGATTACACTGGTTATGATGCTCGTGTTCATACCTGTGTCGTTCATGCCTGGTACCGCAGGTGTATTCTACCGCCAGTTTGGTCTCACCATGGCTATCGCGATCGGTTTCTCGGCTGTCAACGCCTTGACCCTTTCGCCCGCCCTTTGCGCCATATTCCTCAAGCCCAAGCACATCGAAGGCCACCCCAACTCGTCGCTCGGACAGCGTATGGGCGATGCCTACAAGGCTGCCGGTGAGGCTGTGGCACAGCGCTACAAACGCACTTTCGCACTCGATATCCACCCCCTCATCACATTTGTGCTCCTCGTTGCCACCATTACATTCATGGTACTCGGCTGGTACAGTTTCAACAATGTGCTTCTCAGCTGTATCGCTTGGGCTGTGGCTATCGTAGCCGTCCTCGGTCTGTTTGGCAAGCGTTTCCACCGCTCGTTCGAAAAGAACTTCGACAAACTGCTCACTAAATACAAGAAAGGTGCAGCATGGTTCTCGCACCACAAAGTCACATCGTTCATCACCGTTGTTGTTTCGGTAATTATTCTTGTTTGGCTCATGGCCACAACGCCTACAGCCCTCGTACCCAACGAGGATACCGGTACAATCTTCGCCATGGTCGACATGCCCGCAGGTACTTCGCAGGAACGCACCGGCCAAGTACTCGACAAGCTCGACAGCATCTGCGCCACCATACCTGCTATCGAGATGCGACAGATGATTAACGGCTACAGCTTCATCGCCGGTCAGGGCCCGACCTACGGTGCATTCATTATCAAACTCAAAAACTGGAGCGAACGTAGCTCGGAAGAAAGCGCCGACAAAGTGATACAGCAGCTTTACGGCCTTGTAGGACAGCAGATTCGCGACGGCCGCGTCATGATTTTCGCGCCGCCTATGATTTCCGGTTACTCTACAACCAACGGTTTTGAAATGAAGATGCAGGACCGCACCGGCGGCGACATCAACCAGTTCTTCGGAGTGGTTCAAGGCTTCCTGGCACAGCTCAACCAGCAGCCCGAAATCCAGGCGGCATACACCACCTTCAACCCCACCTTCCCGCAGTACATGATCGACATCGATGCGGCCAAGGCAAAGAAAGCCGGAATCAGCCCTGCGACGATTCTCTCGACCCTTCAGGGCTACTACGGCGGTATGTATGTGTCGAACTTCAACCGTTTCGGCAAGATCTACCGCGTAATGATGCAGGCAGCCCCCGAGTCCCGTATCAACACCGAGACCCTCAACAGCGTCAAGATTCGCAACGGTGCCGAAATGGCTCCTATTTCGAACTTCGTGAAGCTCACCCGTGTATACGGTCCCGACCTTATGAACCGATTCAACATGTTCACATCAATATCGGTTACCGGTACACCTAACCCCGGCTACTCGTCGGGCGACGCTATCGCGGCTATCCAGCGCGTTGCAGCCGAAACCCTGCCCCAGGGCTACGGCTACGAGTTCGCAGCTATGACCCGTGAAGAGGCCGGCAACTCGTCGGGCAACGCTACCACCATGATTTTCGGTCTGTGTCTGCTCTTCGTATACCTGCTCCTTTCGGCTCAGTACGAAAGCTACCTGCTCCCGTTTGCCGTTATTCTTTCGATTCCCTTCGGTCTGGCCGGTTCGTTTATATTCGCACGTATGTTCGGCATCTCAAACAACATCTACCTGCAGATTGCGCTCATCATGCTTATCGGTCTGTTGGCCAAGAACGCTATCCTTATCGTTGAGTTCGCACTCGAACGCCGTATGACCGGCATGAGCGTGGTCAACGCCGCTATCGCAGGTGCCGGCGCCCGTCTGCGTCCTATCCTTATGACATCGCTCGCTATGGTTATCGGCCTTCTGCCTATGATGTTTGCCCACGGTGTAGGTGCAAACGGTAACCGCGCCCTCGGTGCCGGATCGGTTGGCGGTATGCTCATCGGTATGATTTGCCAGATTTTCGTCGTTCCGGCACTGTTCTGCGTATTCCAGCTCATTCAGGAGAAGTTCCGTCCTATCCAATGGCAGAACGAAGAAAAAGGCGGCACAATCGAAAGCGAAATCGAACAATACGCTCAATAATTTAAGTTTGGCAAGATTTTTCTTGCCAAACTTAAGTCAATAAGAATATGACTCTTGGAGACAGGAGTGCGCTATCCGCCCCACTCCTGCTCCAATCATTAAATTTCCTTATATGAAAATCAACAAAATAGCCCGCATCCTCATAGCAGTCGTAGCCGTAGCGACGATGTCGAGCTGCCACATATACAAAAAATACGAGACGCCGACCGACACGGCTCTCACAAAGGCGTATGTAGAGGCCCGTCAACAGCCCGCCGACAGCGCGGCATTCGGCAACCTCCTGTGGGAAGACATATTTACCGACCCGCAGCTGGCCACACTCATCAACCAGGCCCTCGCAAACAACACCAACCTGCGCAACGCACAGCTCAACGTAGAGGTAGCTCATGCCAACCTCAAGGGTGCACGCCTGGCCTACCTTCCATCGCTCACAATCGCCCCCAACGGTGCCGGTGCATCATTCGCCGGAAGCGACCTCAGCTGGAGCTACACAATACCGGCTCAGCTTAGCTGGGAAATCGACATATTCGGCAAGCTGCTCAATAGCAAACGCGGCGCCCAGGCTTCATTCATGAAATCCGAGGCATACGCCCAGGCCGTTCGCAGCCAGATTATTTCGGCTGTCGCAACCACATACTACTCGATTGCAGCCGTCCGCAACCAACTCAACCTCTCGCGCAATACCGCAGCCCTATGGAAAGAAACAGTGCAGACAATGCGCGACCTCAAGGAAGCCGGACGTGGCGTTACCGAAGCAGCCGTAGTGCAGTCTAATGCCAACTATTACAGCATCCTTGCTTCAATCACCGACCTCGAAGTAAGCCTCGACCAGCTCAACAACACCATGAGCCTGCTCCTCAACACCCTGCCGCAGGAATGGGCCGTGACCGACCGCGTAAACCTCGACGTGCCTCAGATTCTTCGTGCCGGCGTGCCCATGGCCGAGCTCGCTGCCCGTCCCGACGTACAGGCCGCCGAGCAGGACCTTGCGGTTGCATACTACGCCACAAACAGCGCCCGCGCCGCATTCTACCCCGGGCTCAACATCACTGCCAACGGCGGTTTTACCAACCTCCTCGGCTCGATGGTCAAGAACCCCGGCGAATGGTTCTACCAGCTCGCAGGCTCGCTCGTTGCCCCCATATTCTCGCGCGGACAGAACATCGCACGCCTCGAAGCCACAAAGGCACAGCAGAAACAGGCACTCAATAACTTTGAGTACGCACTTCTGAGCGCCTCTGCCGAAGTGAGCGACGCTCTCACCGTATATGAGAAAAGCCAAGAGAAATCAGCGTTCCTCGTAGAGCAGGTGGCAAATCTCGAGAAATCGGTACAGTACACCAAAGACCTTATGCTCTACTCTACCGGTACAACCAACTACCTCGAAGTACTCACAGCACAGCAGGGCCTCCTCTCGGCACAGATCAGCCAGATCAACACCGAGCTCGCCCGCGCCCGCGCCGTCATCAACCTCTACCAAGCCCTCGGCGGCGGCCGCTAAGCCCCCCTTGATACCAACCCATACACCCCGACCGGACATCACCGGCCGGGGTGATTTCAATAAAAGCCCATACAAAGCTTTCGACCAAGGGAGCGCTGCGTTGCGTGCTCTCGGCTATCCTAAAGACCTCGAACTTTTCCGCTTTGCAATCGCCGACACTCCGAATGCCCGGTCACGTCCCGACTCGATTGTTGCAAACACTGCAGCCGATTACGACTGCATTTGGTTTACAGACAACGACAAAGTCGACGTTATCCCCCCCTGCAAAGGCAAGCACATCAAAATCCGACGAAAAGCAGCAATAGGTCGTTTGTGAGTCTCGCTTTGAAGCAATTTCTACAACCGGCTTTTTATAATCTGCATTGCCCTTCTTTCTTATTATAGGAAGGTTTATCGCTCAGCATGCACACTCGAGAAAAAGCAACAATTCTCAACAGACCAATGCAAGCGTAATATACTGCCAATAGTTTATTGAATAGGAGCAATAAAACCACCCCGAAATTGAGGTGGTTTTATTGTAAGGCACTTATTAGTTAACTAATATTCAGTTAGTATTCATCCTCGTTAGAGAGTAAGTAGAATACTGTATATGAGCACATTAGATGTATCGCGTTTGCATTTGGTAAAACAAACCGGACACGGACAAACAAACGGTCAAACTTTCAGACTGCTTTATATCACAGCCTAATACGCTAATTATTAAAATTATAAGCTTGTTTTTATCGCAAATTTGGAGTTACACCTAACACTGCGAAATCCGACTTAAGGAAACTTACCGAGAATGGTTACCTTAAAGAAATAAGTTTGAATGGTAGAACTAAAGGTTATATACGCTCCTTCAATTTCGAAGAAATGATAAGCAAGGTAAGATAAACCACTTATCGCAATTTGTCGCAATTTATCGTAAATTGCGATAAACGAGTTTATATATGACTCATATTCAATTATTAAAGACGAATAAGACATATATACACAAAAGACTTCAAAGAATAAGATTCATTGAGGAATTTTACAGACGTTGGCGAGAGTGTAGTATCAGATTGCCACTTCTCAATATTGACGGCAAGTTAGTACTTGAACTCACTACTGAAATTGAAGACATTTATTCTAAAAAATAAGAGTATTGGCAACTGTATATTCATCTTCTTTTGGACAAACATATTTCACAGTCTGAGAGCGTAAAATCGGATAAAAAAACAATGGACAAACAAGTTTAGCTTTGCTTGTCCATTGATTTATAGATTGTTGTGTCCTATACCATCCCTTAGTATTCATCCTCGTTGAACAGGAAGTCTTCTTTTGAGGGATAGTCGGGCCAGATGTCTTCGATTGATTCGTAGGTGTCGCCTTCGTCTTCGATCTCCTGAAGGTTTTCAATCACTTCCATTGGGGCACCGCTGCGCATGGCGTAGTCGATGAGTTCGTCTTTTGTTGCGGGCCAGGGAGCGTCTTCGAGCTTCGAGGCCAGTTCAAGTGTCCAATACATATTTGTGTAGTTTATTTAAATCGTTTTTAAAAAGGTGCGCAAATATAGCAATTTTCTATATTTTAACTGCAATTATTGCTACTTATTTCGCACACTATCGCTTTTTCGGCGTTAAATAATCTTAATTGCATGTGACACTCTGACTTATACCCCGATTTAGAAGCCGAGCATTATGCCGGTAGATATGGTGTTGAAGCCGAGATCGGCCCTGTCGCGCAGCTTTTTCATGGGCGAGTAGCGCACATACCAACCGATCGAACGGTAATTGAACGATGCAAAGAGGTCGACAGTGACCGGTCGCTGGCCGATACCGGTTGTTTTGACCGAATAATTGCTGTTGTCATATTTATATTGCGTCTTTATGCTGCCGCCGGTATTGAAGTTGACAATGGGGCCGATTTGCACGCCCAGGTAGCGCTTGTGTCCGAAGTTTAGACCGTAGAGTACCGGCACCTGCAGGCTGAAAATCTTCAGTCGCGAACGGCAGTCGGTCGTGCCCGGGTCATAGGGGTCGAGAGTAATGGTGCAGTCGGGGTTCTTGTGAAAATAGCGGTCGCCCTTTATCACGACATTCTGCCAATTGATGCCGAGACCCATCGACAGCGACTGTGCGCGATGCTTCATCCTCACACCGATAATCATCAGCCACGAAAGCTCTGTACTTCTCCACATCGACGAGTTGAGCGCTGTGGCCTCGTTGAGAGGGCTTACCCAGCCCAAGCCCAGACCCTGCGATATGACTTTCCACTCGGTAGTCTTCGAGCGCGATATGGTGAAGCCGAAGTCGGTACCTCGAGACCCGATATACGATTTGACATTGCGGTTGTCCGGGTCGCTGAAAGTAAAAATATAGCTCTGCGGATACCCGCTCTCATTTACAAAGTCGACCCTGACACCGGTAGGACTCTCGCACACGAGCACCGACGTTACGTTCTGACACGAGATATTGGTGCGGTAGAAGCGGTTGTTCTTGTCAATATTGCCGCTCTGATAATAGAAGTTATCGGTGCCACCGTTGAGTTTATTGACAGTTATCGAGGCCGACCGTTCGCTCGAAACGATGCTTATACTACCGGCCGTGGCGACATTGAGCAGGGTGTCGCAGGCCGCATTGGTCGTCGCGTGTGCTACTAAGGAGAGGAGGAATAAGATAGAAAGAAGAATGTATCGTGTCATAGTATTATTTCTTAAGGTTACTTGGCATAGTGTTGATTAGAGCAGAGGCTTTGTCGGGAGTTATCCTGCCTTCGAAATAAATCACAATAACCGACGGTTTGCGGACGCCCTCACTGTTTATATAATATAGATATCGGTTTATTCTATGGCCGTCTCTTTCGACCGACGGAAGTATGAAGAATGCATAGCGCAACTTGCCGTCGCTATAGCGGATATTGCGCCCGGTAGCATGGGCTCCGTCGGCGAGGACGAGCGGCTGTATGACAGAGGCAAATTTTGCCGCCGGACCTTTGAATGTGGCAAAGGTCGATAGGCCGTGCTTCTTGAGGAAGCGCTGGTTGCCGGTCATCATAGTCTCTGTCACGGTAGAGTCGGCACAGTATTTTCCTCCGAAAATACTGTTTATCTGCAGTCCGGCCTGCGCGTATGCCGCCGCGACGGTGGCTATCGCCATTAAGATTAAGATTATACGTTTCATAGCTTATAGTTTTGGAAAGGATTCAGATTCATAGAAGTCGATAATCGGCACGATATCGTCGAGGTCGTCGAGCATCGATTCGTTGTCGGCGGCCACGCCGTCGTTAAACTCGCGTATATCTTCGGAGATGATGCGGAGTATCACGTCCTCGTCGGTAACTTCTGAGCCGTTGACATAGGCGATGCACGAAAGCCCGGGATCGCACTGACGATAGGAGTCCTGCACTGTTATTCCGACAGCGACCAGCATGGCCAGTCCGGCGGCGACAGCGCCATATACCTTCAACCCGGCCGCAAAACTTCCTTTTGCTACACGGTGTGTGCGGCGAAAGCCCATTACGGCCCGTGCCTCATCGATAGCCGGATGGCGTAGCGGCGTGGTGGCGATAATACCGCGCAGGCGGTGTTCGTCTTCTTCTGACAGCGAACACTCATAGTAGCGCTCGAGCAAGGCGAGCAGGGTTGGCAAGTCGATACGGTCGTTCATATACTGTCGGGGTTGTTTTTGCGGTAAATATCTCTTATAGTTTTTCGCGCACGGCTTAGAATTACGCGCACGTTCTCGACGGTCAGGTTTAGCGACACGGCGATTTCCTCGTAAGTCTGCCCCTTGATATCGTGGAGCCGGAAGACCTCGAACTGGCGCTCGCCGAGCACCCGCCGGCTCAACGACACAACGGCCCGATAGGTATCCTCGTCTACGCTATCGTTCTCCGGCTCTTCTATCGAGCCACAGCTAAGGCCGTTTTCCTCAATAGGCACCGTGGGGTGCGACTTGCTCCTGCGAAGGGCGTCGATTGCCGAATTGCGTACAACGCGATAACTAAGCTTGAGAGCCTCGGTCTCGCTGTCGAGTTGCGGGTGGCTCGACCACAGTCGGCAGAAGGCATCGTGGAGTATGTCGTCTGCGTCATCATTGCCGACAATACCGGCAGCAAAGCTGCGCAGTCGTGTCCTGAAATTGACAAAGGCTGATATGAGTGTGTCGTTTTTCAATTCTCGGCTATGATGAAATACGGTTTATAATTCTATTGTCGTTTGCTATAATAACGCAGACTCACATAAAGTGTAACAAAAATAGTAAAAAAATTTTCAACCCCGCTCATAGCAGAACGACACGGCGACGTTTCCGCGTAGAGTGCAGAAACGCCGCCGTGGCAGGTATTTATCTATTTGTCAGCTATTTATTCGTAATCCATACCCATATAGTGCTGATAGGGGTGATCGCAGGCCGGGCATTCTTTTGGAGGCTCGGTACCGGTATACTCATATCCGCATACAAGGCACTTCCAAACGATAGGTTTCTCGCGTTTCCATACCGTGCCGGCATCTACCTGCTCTTTATAGTGCAGGAATCTCTCGTGGTGGCGCTCCTCGATCGAAGCGATAGCCCGGAAGTGCTCGGCAATATCGGTGAAGCCTTCTTTATCGGCGGTCTCCGCAAATGCCATATACATATCGCGGCCTTCGGTAATTTCTTCGGCGGCGGCAACACCGAGGTTCTCGCTGGTTGTACCGATTACTCCGGCATCTACATTGAGGTCTACAGGCAACGTTCCGCCTTCGAGGAATTTGAAGTATACTTTCGCATGGCGCAACTCATTTTCGGCAGTCTCGGCAAAGACTTCGGCGATAGGGAAATACTCCTCTTTTGTCGCCTGCGAGGCATAGAACATATATCGGCTATAGGCTGCCGACTCGGCCATGTAAGATATTACCAGATTTTTCTCAGTCTGGGTTCCTTTAATGCTTTTTTTTCTTTTTTTAGTAGTAGCCATGACGTTTGTGGTTTATGGTTGTCAGTGTAGGTGAAACAATCACAGGGCATTTTTTGTTCCGCTTTCAGTGTTTTTTATTATCTTTGTATCATAATATTTCAAGCAGACAATATATGAAACGCGACATACCCGTACTTCTGCTTACCGGCTACCTCGGTAGCGGCAAGACCACACTTCTCAACCGTATATTATCAAACGAACGCGGCATACGCTTTGCCGTTATTGTCAACGACATAGGCGAAGTCAACATCGACGCTTCGTTGATTCAGAAAGGAGGAATCGTTGGAGGTAAAGATTCGGGCGACCTCGTGGCGTTGCAGAACGGATGCATATGCTGCACCCTCAAAATGGACCTGATCGAGCAACTATCCGAAATCGTCGCTACTCAGAAATTTGACTATATCGTAATCGAAGCAAGCGGCATATGCGAACCTGCGCCCATTGCACAGACTATCTGCTCCATTCCATCGCTTGAAGCCAAATTCAACAGCCATGGCGTACCCACTCTCGACTGCATCGTCACTGTTGTCGATGCCCTGAGGATGCAGAGCGAATTTGCTTGCGGCGACGACCTCACAAAGAAAGATTTAGGCGAAGAAGACATCGAGAACCTTATCATCGAGCAAATCGAATTCTGCAATATCATACTCCTCAACAAGATTTCCGAAGTAACACCCGACGAGGCCGGCCGAATACGCGCTATCATACGTGCTATCCAGCCCAAAGCTCGCATAATCGAATGCGACTACTGCGACGTAGACCTTGCCGAACTTCTCAATACCGGCCTTTTCGACTTCGAAGACGTAGCCACATCGGCGGCATGGGTGCATGAAATCGAAAAAGCGCCTACCGACGAAGAAGAAGCTCAAGCCCGCGGTCATCACGAGCATCATCACCACGAACATGAGCACGAGCACCACGAACACGAACACCACCACGAGCACGAAGAATGTCACTGCTGCCACCATCATCACCACCACGACGAAGGCGAAGCTGAAGAATACGGCATACAGACATTCGTATACTATCGTCGCAAAGGATTCGACATCAACAAATTCGACTTCTTCATCAACCGACACTGGCCGTCGAATGTAATCCGCGCCAAAGGTGTCATCTACTTCAAGCACAACCCCGACATGTCGTATCTCTTCGAACAGGCCGGCGTACAGAAAAAGCTCACCGAAGCCGGATTCTGGTTTGCCAGCGCTCCCGAAGAAGAACTCGTGCAATTCATGCAGAACGAGCCCGGCCTTGCCCGCGACTGGGATCCCGAATACGGCGACCGCATGATCAAGCTCGTATTCATAGGCCAGCACCTCGACCGCGAAGCAATAACCGCCCACCTCGACGCCTGCCTGGCATAGCTCTCATGGCATAAAACTCAGTATAACTCGGCCGGTAATTTTTTTACTGCCGAGTTATTTTTTTGGAGTTAGTTATTTTTTTGTATCTTTGTGGCAGACATGTATACTGCCCTTATGGATAAAAGAATAATTGAATGTGTGCCCAATTTCAGCGAGGGCCGCGACAAAGAGATTATCAAAAACATTACCGACGCTATCACTACTGTCGAGGGCGTTGCGCTGCTCGATGTTGACCCGGGCGAGGCTACCAACCGCACCGTGGTCACTTTTGCCGGTGAACCGGAGGCCGTCGCCGAGGCGGCTTTCAGGGGTATCTGCAAGGCGGCCGAGCTTATCGACATGAGCAAGCACCACGGCGCTCACCCTCGAATGGGTGCTACCGACGTGTGCCCATTTGTCCCCGTCAGCGGTGTAACTCTCGAGGAATGTGCCGAATTGGCCCGCAAGCTTGGCCGTCGTGTTGCCGACGAACTCGGCATTCCGGTCTATGCCTACGAGGCTGCAGCATTTACTCCCGAGCGCAAAAACCTTGCCATATGCCGTAAGGGCGAATACGAGGGCCTCGCAGCACGTATGGGTGCAGGCGACGGGGCTGACTTCGGCGACAGGAAGTTCGACGAGAAAATGGCACGCACCGGTGCTACAGCAATCGGTGCCCGCGACTTCCTGATTGCCGTAAACTTCAACCTCAACACCACTTCCACACGCCGCGCCAACGCAATAGCATTCGACGTGCGCGAGAAAGGCCGCCCCATGCGCGAAGGCGGTAAAATTACCGGCAAGCCTCTCAAAGATGCCGACGGCAAACCTCTCATGCAGCCTGGAACTCTAAAAGGTACCAAAGCTATCGGCTGGTTTATCGACGAATACGGCATCGCCCAGGTATCGATGAACATCACCGACACCTCGGCCACTCCGCTCCACAAGGCTTTCGACGAAGTGGCGGCCAAGGCCGACGCTCGAGGCATCCGAGTTACCGGCACCGAGATTGTAGGACTCGTGCCTCGAAAGGCCCTTATCGACGCCGGCGAGTACTTCCTGCGCAAGCAGCAGCGTTCGCTCGGCATTCCCGACAGCGAGAAAATACGCATCGCTATCAAATCTATGGGGCTCGACGAACTCAAGCCCTTCGTTGCCGAAGAAAAAATCGTAGAAGATGTGCTTGCCGCTCGCGAACCACACACTCCGCAATTAATCGACATGAGCGCCAAAACATTCGCCGAAACAACTGCCTCCGAGGCTCCTGCGCCCGGCGGTGGTTCGGCTGCGGCATATATGGGCGCTCTCGCCGCCGCTCTTGCTACAATGGTAGCAAACCTTGCCGCGCACAAAGCCGGCTGGGATGACCGCTGGGAAGAATTCAGCGACATGGCCGTACGCGGTCAGAAGCACATGAATACCCTGCTAACACTCGTAGACCGCGATACCGAGGCTTTCAACGGAATTATGGCCGCATTCGGCATGCCAAAAGCAACCGATGCCGAGAAGGCTGCTCGCAGCCGGGCTATACACGATGCCACCGTAAATGCCGTCGAAGTGCCTTATGCTACATTGCGCGAAGCCTTGGCTACTTTCAGCGTACTGCGCGAAGTTGCACTCAACGGCAACCCTGCCTCGGCGAGCGATGCCGGTGTTGGTGCTCTTGCAGCACGCGCTGCCGTGCATGGCGCATACCTCAACATGAAAATCAATGCAGCCGACATCGATGATGAGAATGTCAACGAACTCATCAACAAAGCTGCTTCAATGGTAAGCGATGCCGACAGGTTCGAATCTGAAATCTTAGCTATAGTAAACGATAAAATAGCCTCGAAATGACCTCAGAAGAGTTTAAAATTGCCGTAGCAGAGGGCATACCCGCCACTCTGCCACCAGCAAAACCATATGATACCGAAGTTAACCACGCTCCCAAGCGAAAGAAAATTCTCACCGACGACGAAGAACGACTCGCCCTTCACAATGCCTTGAGGTATTTCCCGGCTGAGCTTCACAAGGACCTCGCGCCCGAGTTTGCCGACGAGCTGCGTCGCTTTGGTCGCATCTACATGTACCGATACAGGCCTGATTACGACATGTACGCACGACCTATCGACGAGTACCCCGCTCGTTCGCGTCAGGCTGCTGCAATCATGATGATGATTCAGAACAACCTCGACCCGGCTGTGGCTCAGCATCCTCACGAACTGATTACCTACGGCGGAAACGGTGCTGTTTTCCAGAACTGGGCGCAGTACCGACTGGTGATGAAATACCTAAGCGAGATGACCGACGAGCAGACTCTCGTCATGTACTCCGGTCATCCGTTAGGCCTATTCCCCTCGTCGGCCAACGCTCCGCGTGTAGTCGTGACAAACGGCATGGTAATTCCAAATTACTCCAAGCCCGACGACTGGGAGCGCTTCAATGCCCTCGGTGTAAGCCAGTACGGACAGATGACTGCCGGTTCGTACATGTATATCGGGCCGCAAGGCATCGTACACGGCACAACTATCACTGTACTCAATGCCGGTCGACGACATAGCAAAGATGGCAACCTGGCCGGTATGCTGTTCGTAACGGCAGGTCTCGGCGGCATGTCGGGCGCTCAGCCAAAGGCCGGTAACATCGCCGGTGTGATAAGCATAACTGCCGAAATCAACCCGAAGGCCGTAGAAAAACGCCACGCACAAGGCTGGGTCGACGAAGTGTATACCGACCTCGACAGCCTGATCGCTCGTGTCGCCAAGGCCCGAGAAGCCAAAGAAACAGTTTCACTCGCATACCAGGGCAATGTCGTTGACCTTTGGGAACGACTCGCCGACGAGGATATCACCGTCGAACTCGGCAGCGACCAGACTTCGCTCCACAACCCTTGGGCAGGCGGATACTACCCAGTAGGGCTTTCGTTCGAAGAAGCCAAAACTATGATGGCCGAAGACCCCGACGAGTTCCGTCGTCGTGTACAGGAATCGCTCCGCCGCCAGGTGACCGCGATCAACAAGCTCACCGCCCGTGGCATGTATTTCTTCGACTACGGCAACGCATTCCTGCTCGAAAGTTCGCGTGCCGGTGCCGACGTTCTCAACCCCGACGGCACATTCCGATACCCCTCGTACGTCCAGGATATCATGGGCCCGCTCTTCTTCGACTACGGCTTCGGCCCGTTCCGCTGGGTAGTGACATCGGGCAAGCCCGAAGACCTCGCCGTTACCGACCGTATCGCTGCCGAGGTACTCAAGGAAATACGCCGTACCGCTCCCGCCGACATATGCGGACAGCTCGACGACAACATCCACTGGATTAAAGAGGCCGGACCCAACCACCTCGTAGTGGGATCTCAGGCACGCATCCTCTACGCCGATGCCGAAGGCCGCGCAAAGATTGCACTTGCTTTCAACGATGCAATCGCACGTGGCGAACTGTCGGCCCCGGTAGTCCTTGGTCGCGACCACCACGATGTAAGCGGCACAGACTCCCCATTCCGTGAAACATCGAATATCTACGACGGCTCGCGTTATTGCGCCGACATGGCCGTACACAATGTAATCGGCGACTCCTTCCGAGGTGCCACATGGGTATCACTCCACAATGGCGGCGGTGTTGGCTGGGGCGAAGTCGTAAACGGTGGCTTCGGCATGGTAATCGACGGCAGCGATGAAGCCGCACGACGCATCAGCTCTATGCTGCTCTGGGACGTCAACAACGGCATCGCTCGTCGCTCGTGGGCGCGTAACAAAGGCGCTATCGATGCAATCCGTCGTGAAATGGACCGAACCCCGGGCCTTACAGTCACCCTGCCTAATTTTGCCGACGAATCTATCATTAACTCTGCCTTAAACAATCAGTAATGCACCATATTAGTCCTGAAATTATAAGCTGCGAAAAGGCTTACGACATTGTTGCCAATTCAGAACCAATCGCCCTCTCCGAAGAATCAGAGCACCGCGTTGCGGCTTGCCGCAAATTCCTCGACGACAAAATCGCCAATATCGACCGTCCGCTCTACGGCATCACTACCGGCTTCGGTTCGCTTTGCGATATCTCCATTTCGCCCGAAGACCTCGAGAAACTGCAGTGCAATCTGATGATGAGCCACGCCTGCGGCATGGGCGACCGTGTGCCTCGCAATATCGTGCGACTCATGCTTCTGCTCAAAGCCCAGTCGCTAAGCTACGGCAACTCGGGCGTGCAGGTAGCAACCGTAAAACGCCTTATCGATTTCTACAACGAAGGCATCACACCGGTGGTCTACAGCCAAGGCTCTCTCGGTGCATCGGGCGACCTTGCCCCCCTTGCTCACCTGAGCCTGCCCTTGATTGGCATGGGCACCGTTGAATACAACGGTCGCATTCGACCTGCAGCCGAAGTCCTTGACGAGCTCGGTTGGGAACCTGTACACATGCAGTCGAAAGAGGGCCTCGCCCTGCTCAACGGCACTCAGTTCATGTCGGCCCACGGTGTATGGGCGATTACTCGTGCCAAACGACTTGCCGAAATGGCACAACTGATTGCAGCAATGAGCCTCGATGCCTTCGATGGCCGTCTCGAACCTTTCGGCGACGAGGTAAACCGCGTGCGCCGTCATGCCGGACAGATCAAGGTTGCCGAAACAATGCGCCGTCTGCTCCAAGGCAGCGAGATTGCAGCTCAGCCCAAGAAGCACGTACAAGACCCCTACTCATTCCGCTGCATACCCCAGGTACACGGCGCGGTTTTCGACGCTATCGACTTCGTTGAGGCGCGTCTCGAAGAAGAAATCAACGCTCCTACCGACAATCCCACTATTTTCCCCGACGAGGATATAATCGTGTCGGCTGGCAACTTCCACGGCGAACCGATAGCCATGCCAATGGATTATCTCGCCCTTGCCCTCACAGAGCTTTCGAGCATTTCGGAGCGACGTATCTACAAACTTATCGGCGGCACTCGCAATCTGCCCTCGTTCCTGGTGGCAAAGCCCGGCCTCAACAGCGGCTTCATGATTACCCAGTACACCGCTGCTTCGATAGTAAACCAGAGCAAAGGCCTGTGCTGGCCTACAAGCTGCGACAGCATTCCCTCGTCGCAAGGTCAGGAAGACCACGTGTCAATGGGTGCTAATGCCGCCACAAAGCTCGTCAAGGTGCTCGAAAACACTACCCGCGTCCTCGCTATCGAGCTTATGGTTGCCGCCCAGGCTCTCGAATTCCGTCGCCCGCTCAAATCTTCCGACGAGGTCGAAGAGTTATTCAAAGCGTACCGCGTAGCCGTACCATTTGTCGACAATGACACCTTCATGGCTCCGTTGCTCGACAAGTCTATACAATTTGTATCGGCATGTATATCGTAAATATATCTACACTCCATGGCATACTGCCCGGCCATGTCGACCGTTTGCGCGGTGCCGACATGGCCTCGGGCATGACTTCGGTCAACGATGCCTGGTTGAGCTTTGACAAAGGCCTAATCACAGGATTCGGCCCGATGTGCGACTTCCCCGGAGGCGACGACAAGGTAATCGATGCCGACGGCGGCATGGTGCTGCCCGCCTTCTGCGACTCGCACACACATATCATCTATGCCGGAAGTAGGCAGGGCGAGTTTGTCGACAAGATTCGCGGACTAAGCTACGAGGAAGTGGCTCGCCGTGGAGGTGGCATCCTTAACTCGGCCGATGTTCTCGCCCACACATCGGAGCAAGAACTTTTCGAGGCGGCCAAGTACCGTGCCTCCGACATGATGTCGAAAGGCACCGGGGCTTTCGAAGTCAAAACAGGCTACGGACTCTCCACCGCCACCGAACTCAAGATGCTCCGCGTTGCCGCTCGTTTACGCGACGAACTTTCTGCTCGGGTACGCATCACATTTTTAGGAGCTCATGCCGTGGCTCGCGAATATGCAGGTCGACAGGCCGATTACGTCGACATGGTGATAAACGAAATGATGCCCGCGATAGCAGCCGAAGGCATTGCCGAGTATGTAGATGTATTCTGCGACACCGGCTTCTTCACTCCCGACGAAACGGCGCGTATCATGGAGGCTGGTGCCCGTTACGGCATGAAACCCAAAATCCACGCCAACGAGCTGGGTAATTCCGGCGGCGTGCAGGTCGGTGTTGCCCATGGGGCGCTTTCGGTAGACCACCTCGAGCAAGCAGGTGACGACGAAATAGCACTCTTGGCGGCATCTGACACCGTGGCGACAATGTTGCCCGGAGCATCCTTCTTCAGCCGTCTGCCCTACGGCCCCGCCCGAAAGGCTGTCGATGCAGGATGCACCGTAGCTCTTGCCAGCGACTACAACCCCGGTTCATCACCCTCGGGCGACATGCGCTTCGTATGGGCGCTCGGATGTATACAGCAACGCCTCTTACCGGCCGAAGCACTCGCAGCCGTCACTATCAACGGTGCAGCCGCAATGGGTCTGGGCGAACAATGCGGTGCAATATCCGTAGGCCGCGACGCCTCATTGATTATCACCCGACCACTCCCCGACCTCGACTACATCCCCTACGCATACACCGAACCATGGATTAAGCAAGTAATCCACAGAGGTTGCTAAAAGCATAACCACTCAACAAAAAGGAGCGCGACCACCCGGCCCCGCTCCTTTTTTAGACTTGGGGGAGCAAGTTTATTCGGCGATAATCTTGCCGGATGCCACCTCTCCGTCACCAAAATAAACTGTGTAGATATATGCGCCACGGGCTATACTGCGAGGGCTTACGGCAAACGAATCCATGCCATCTGCAACATATACCTTATCAATAAGGCGTCCTTGCATGTCGCTGAAGGTAACGAAAGTTCCTTCTACAGCCTCACGACCCATTTCGATTGTCAACATTGCACCCTGCGGGAGCGGATTGGGATATGCCGAGAGTTTTCTCGAAACCACCGCCGGATTAGACAAACTATTCTGTCCGGTAAATGAGTAGACAGTAATCGAATATTGGGGATAAGAATTCTTAGTACCAACAAGATATAACTTCCCATTCACAGCATTTCCAAATACAAAGTATAAGCTGCCGTTAATCATACTCAAATCTCCTAAAACAGCACCATCCTGACTATATACATAATCTATTCCTTTTTCAGGGCCATCGACTCGGATAATCACATTCCACTTGCCGTCGTTGCTAAATACGCCTTTGGTAAGCAGAACATCAGGCATATCATTACCCAAAACTTCAATATCATCATAGTCTGATACTGTATTATAATAGTCTTGGCCTTCACGCTTCGTTTGTTTATATACGTCTTTTATGGTAAACTGCTCGGCAATACCAAAATCACCATTATAAATAGTGAACATAAGATCTCCAATCTTCTCGCTACTGGAAACATCCCTGAGGTTAACAACCTCTACGGTAGTGTTATAGATTTTTGTTCCGTCACAAGCAAGCTTAAAGTAACCCCAGCCGGACTCTTCTCCTGTCGATTGCAGCAGTATTGTAGGCTGCAATGATTGTGCAAGCATCGGTAATGAAGCCACCAATGCCATAAGCACTAAGAAAACAAATTTTTTCATAAGATTTTTTCCGATAGAGACTCCCCTGAATCGGCAGTTTGAATTAAAAACGAAAAGACGTAGGAATCTGTACTTGTTGCCGTTCCTTCCCATCGAGGCTTCTCGCATTGCCTATCACTGTCGGTACGGCAACGCAGAAGCCCACGTCTATATATGTAATGATTGTCGGCGACATAAGATAGTCTTTTAAGCCTATCCTTGCCGTCAAAGATATTACATGACATCGGGCGACTATCGTTGCTTAATACTTGACAGTGATTGAAATTTTGCGAGAATTCCGATGAGTCAAGAATAAAGCGTCAAGTCACGCTTTCCATAATGTATTGCAAAGATAATGTTTTTTCGTGAATACAAAAAATAAATGGTGCCGAACTGACACCATTAGACTAAAATAAGCAAGAATAGGAACATGGTTGTCTAAGACAAGCCTCAAAGGCCACTCTCCTGCTTGTATAGTATTTCAACACGATGCTGTTTACAGAAGAGTTAGAAGTACTCTAAAAAAGTCGTCTCCGACGACTTTTTTGATGCTCGCTTCGTGTATTTACCCTTAAGCAAACACCCTTCTCACACTATCTCCGGGTCGAGGGCTTTGAGGCGGGCAACGGCATCCGCGGCGATATCGAGGGCCATTGTTGCCTCGATTGGTTTGCCGCCAAAACTCAGTTCCGACGGAGCGAGCGACGACAAATCCTCGCGGATAGCGGCATCTGTTTCGATAAAATTCCGTGGCAGGCCGTAGCGCTTCATTACCTTTACAGTGGCTGTAGCCAGTGCGCCGAGCATCGCGGCGATTCGCGCAAGATGACCGTCGGTATCGACGGCAAGAATGCGGTGGTCATTGGCAAGCGCAGTAGCCAATACAAACAGATTTTGCAGATACGCCACATACCCCACAGGCATTTCCTCGGGGTTGGCCTTAGACAACAGGCACGTCATCAGTACCATTAGCGACGTTGCAAGGGCATCGACAGGCATATCGGCATCGTAGAGGCACGAGATATGCGGTCGGGCAACATACATCACATATAGCGCCAGCGCAGTTCGGTCGCCTTCGGGGGCGTTGCGCAGCTCCTCGGCAGCAACGGCAAGCTGCTCGCCGGTCCACGCCAGCAGGTCGCGGCCGTCGCCCTCCGATGCAAGGCGCTGCATTTCGGCATTGAACTCGCTTATGCGCGAGTTTATCAGCGTTGCATCCATTACTCTACCTGGTGCAGGTCGTGACCCATACGCTCTTTCTTTGTGTGCATATAGCGCAGGTTATAGCGGTTGGGGGCGACCTCGATAGGCACGTTTTCTACAACTTCGAGGCCATAGCCTTCGAGACCGATGCGCTTGATAGGGTTGTTGGTCATAAGGCGCATCTTGCGTATACCGAGCAGGTTGAGTATCTGCGCACCTACGCCGTAGTCGCGCTCGTCGGCATCATGGCCAAGGTGGATATTGGCCTCTACGGTATCGAGACCTTCTTCCTGCAGTTTGTATGCCTTGATTTTATCCATAAGGCCGATTCCGCGACCTTCCTGATTGAGGTATATCACTGCTCCGCGACCTTCGGCCTCGATCATTTCCATAGCCTTGTGCAGCTGTTCGCCACAGTCGCAACGCTTCGATGCAAAAATATCGCCGGTAGCGCACGACGAATGTACGCGCACCAGTACCGGTTCGCCGTCGGCTACATCGCCTTTGATTATGGCGATATGCTCGAGGCCGTTGTTCTTCTGGCGGAAAGGTATCAGGCGGAAATGGCCGTAAGCGGTAGGCATATCTACCTCTACGCCCTGCTCTACAAGCTGCTCGGCTGCAAGGCGGTAGCTGATAAGATCACGTATCGACACCAGCTTCATATCCCACTTGTCGGCAAGTTCTCTCAGCTCGGGCAGGCGGGCCATTGTGCCGTCGTCGCTCATGATTTCCATAAGCGCGGCAGCAGGCTGAAGACCGGCAAGGCGGGCAAGGTCTACGGCGGCCTCGGTATGACCCGAACGACGCAGTACTCCGGCATCCTGGGCATAGAGTGGATTGATATGCCCCGGGCGACCGAATGTCTCGGGGGTCGACTCGGGGTCGGCAAGTGCTCGGATTGTTGCGCAGCGGTCTTCAGCGCTAACGCCGGTTGTGCAACCTTCGAGCTTGTCGACAGTTACGGTAAAGGGTGTTCCGAGTACCGAGGTATTCTGCTCTACCTGGTGTGGCAGTTCGAGTTCGCGGCAACGCGACAGTGTGATAGGGGCACACAGCACGCCTCGTGCATTCTTGAGCATGAAATTTACCTGCTCGGGAGTTATTTTCTCCGCTGCGACTATAAGGTCGCCTTCGTTCTCGCGATCTTCGTCGTCGACGACTATCACCATTTTGCCCTGGCGGAAATCGTCGATAGCATCCTGTATGTTGTCAAGTTTTATCATTGCTGTATATGTTTTTCACTCGGCTCGGGGGACGCGGCCTGTTATTCTATTTTCTTTATCAGGGCCTCGGTCGTCGCGATTATATTGTCAAGACGCCCGGGCGTTGGCTTAAATGGATATTGATTGAGGTAATTGATTACATAGATATCGGGGCTGTTGCTCAGATAGTCGACCAATATTCCCAACGGCTGTCTCAGGTCGGCTATACCGCTGCCTGTTATGCGTCGATAGAGTTTCATATATATCGGAGCCTTGGCCAGGCGGGCCTTGGCTGCGTTGGCTTGCGCAAGGAAATCGCCAAGCATCTCGAGCGCACGGTCGCGCTCTACCTCGGTCATGCGCACCTCCTTGAGGGTGAGCGAACGCTCCATGCCCTTGCCGCGGAGGCGCATAAAGAAGTTGCGGTAGGCATCGAAGTTGAATACCGCCGAATCGCCCACGGCCTTGTAGGTAAAGAACACGCCCAATGGCATCAGTACTGCAGTACTGAGCCAGATGCCCTGCCATACCTCGAGTTTGCCGTCGCGAGCAGCCTTATAGCCCGCATTATCGATAATAAAGTATACGATAAAGAGCAACACCGATATAATCAGCGGTGTGCCTATACCGCCCTTCTTGATAATCGCGCCCAGTGGTGCACCGATAAAGAAGAAGATAATACATGCAAACGACAGTGTAAATTTCTTCTGCATTTCGATATCGTGGCGACGCATCATCTTGGCCTGTTCTTCAAGCATAAGGCTGCGGTATACATACTCCTGGCGCTGGCGCTTTGCCCGGGCAAGGGCCTGCGAGATATACGATTTGGCCGATGCCGGAGTGGGCGCGGCAAACAATGAGTCGAGGTCGTAGGGCTTGTCTACGGCAACATCTCCTACAGCCTCTAACACTGTATTACCGCCTTGCAGCACTGTACGTGTAGGCTTGATTCCGAACGACCCGGCCTCAAGAAGTTCGCGGGCATATACGTTACCTATCGAGTCTACCTGGTGGCCGATTGAGTCTATCGAATGGCGCAGCTGCGATATATTCTGGCCAACATACAAGGCTCGCACGCCCCCCTCGTCGATTCGGTTGAAGTTGGCATCGAAGGGGAAGTATATTTCCTTGCGGGTGAAGTGTTCGCGACGGAACGGAAGGTAGCGAGAATTGCCCGAGCCCATGGAGTTGTCGCGCATATTCTCGAACATCTCGCCCGAATGAAGGTCGAGGAAAAGGCGCGTCTTGTCCTCGGTGAAATTGAACTGTCCGGAGTCGGCAAGGATTACGCGGGTATTGTCGAGTCCGCGCGACAGGTCGTAGATTATCATGCCGTAGAGCATACCGGTCTCGGTATTTTTGCGCTCTACATAGAGGTTCATATTCGGTATCTGGTCGTAAAATGAACGCTCGGGAATCTCGACTTCGGGCGATTTCTGTCGCACCGAGAACATCAGCGTCCACATCTTGGTCTGCGCCACCGGCAGCACGTTGTTCTGGAAGAAAAACGCCCCCACGGCAACAAAACCCATTAGCCATATCAGCGGCCTCATGATGCGGAATAGCGATATACCCGACGCCTTCATGGCGGTTAGCTCGAATTTCTCGCCAAGATTGCCGAATACCATAAGGCTCGCAAGCAGCACCGCCAAAGGCAATGCCGTTGGCACCATGGTCAACGCGGCATAGAAAAACAACTCTGCGATTACGCTGACCGACAAGCCCTTGCCTACAAGGTCGTCGACAAAGCGCCACAAGAATTGCATCAGTACGATAAAGAGGCAGATAAAAAACGTCATCGCAAGCAACGGTAAAAACCGCTGCAGCATATACGAGTATAAACGCTTCATTATCATTTCCTTTTTATCTTTCGCTATCAGGCTGTATGCCTGTCGGCATTAACAGCATGCAAAGATAATGATTTTTAGCGAAACAGCCTACAAAAGGGCTTCGCTAATGCTGCCGCACCCCTCAGTCCGTGGCGCGTATGCTCGTAGGCAAAGCGGAGCAAGAGCCCTCGCAGGCCGCCGTACCGGCCAAGAAGCGAGCTCATCAGCTCAGCCCCTCGCTCATTTCCGGCGCGTGTACTGAGCCCGTATTCTATTGCCCGCTTGATATCGGTCCAATACTCTTGGCCTGTGGTGGCGGCTATAGATTGCAGGGCCGGCTCTATCCGGGCCGGGTCGGCACAATATGTACCGGTTATCGACCCGGCATGCTCTCGCACCTCTACCCCGGACATTCCGCGATAATAAACCGTTGCACCGTCGGCAAGCATACGCGCTCCAAGTTCGATATCATCCCAGTAGCCTACATTCTCATTCCACCCCCCTACCTTACGCACCAACTCTGTGCGGGCACACCAGCGTTCAGTTGCCATTGCCCCATGGAAAAGATTGTTCCACTGCATATCGCGCCCATAGAAGCGGTTTACACGGCTGCCCGTGCCGTCGCTGCTCGTATAGTCCCAGCCTATTATGTCGGCCTCGTGATGCGCCGATATCGCGGCCAAGGCTTCGGCAACATGCGTCGGTGGCATGGTATCGTCGGAGTCGAAAAACATCACCCTGTCGCTCTTCACCAGCGACAGGCCGCAATTACGAGCTGCTGATGCCCCGGGAGTAGCGCAACGGGCTACTATGATATCAAGCCCCTTTCGGCTTGCCCGGCTTTGCCATTCCGTCAAAAGCTCGTAGCTGCCGTCGGTCGAGTTATTATCCACCATGATAATCTCGATATCGCGAGCCGTCTGAGCGGCAAGCGAATCAAGTGTAGGACCCATTATCGAGGCACGGTTGTACACTGGCACAACCACACTAATCTGAGGATATTCCGACGGCTTCATTGAGCAAAAGTAAGCAAAAAAAACTACTTCAACAAATATACCGACTTGACCCTAAATATGAATCTTAACTAATTTGGTTAAAATATATCAAGACTATCAACGCTTTTATCAATAATTTGTTATACCTTTACAGTTGCATCCTGCAACCGGCATAAACACTAATTACTAAACTCTAAACTATAAAGCCTAACTAACATGGAATTTCTTAGCAACGACAAACTGCTTATCGTCGGCGCCGCCGGCATGATAGGCTCAAACATGGCTCAGACCGCCATGATGATGCACCTTACTCCTAATATTACTATCTACGACCCATATGCACCCGCTCTCGAAGGCGTGGCCGAAGAGCTTTACGCATGCGCATTCGAGGGTGTAAACCTCAAATTCACTTCCGATGTAAAAGAGGCTTTCACCGGTGCTAAATATATAGTTTCGTCAGGTGGTGCTGCCCGTAAGGCCGGCATGACCCGCGAAGACCTACTCAAAGGCAACGCTGCTATCGCCGAAGAATTTGGCAAAAACGTTCGCGCATACTGCCCCGATGTAAAGCACGTAGTGGTTATCTTCAACCCCGCCGACATCACCGGCCTTATCACACTGCTGTATTCGGGTCTTAAGCCTTCGCAGGTTTCTACCCTGGCCGCTCTCGACAGCACTCGCCTGCGCTACGAACTCTCGAAGCACTTCAACATTTGCCCCGACAAGGTGGTTAACGCCCGCACATACGGCGGTCACGGCGAACAAATGGCAGTTTTCGCATCCACCACAACTGTCGACGGTCGCGCTCTGACCGACATTATCGGCACCGAAGAACTACCCGACGGCGAATGGGAAGAACTAAAAGGCCGTGTAATACAAGGTGGCAAACACATCATCGAACTCCGCGGTCGCTCTTCTTTCCAGAGCCCGGCATACCTATCTATCGAGATGATTGCGGCTGCTATGGGTGGCAAGCCTTTCCGCTGGCCGGTTGGAACATACGTTAACAACGGTCACTTCGACCACATAATGATGGCCATGGAGACCACTGTCGACGCCACCGGCACACACTACCACGAAGTCGAAGGAACACCCAAAGAACGTCAGGAACTCGAAGACAGCTACAAACACCTCTGCAAACTCCGCGACGAAGTAATCGAAATGGGCGTCCTGCCACCCATTAGCGAATGGAAAAACCTCAACCCCAACGTATAAGATAACAAGAGCTTGGTCCAAAAAGCCAAGCTCTTTTCATATCCCCACCACGCAAAGCCATAATTTTTGTCCCAAGCGCTGAGCTTCAGCGAAGCACCCCCTATAACAACAAAAGCGCCGGATCGTAAGACCCGGCGTTTGCGCTTCAAGATGGACTCGAACCAACGACCCTCTGATTAACAGTCAGATGCTCTAACCGACTGAGCTATTGAAGCTTATGTGCTTTGTGATAATGATTTTGCGCTTCAAGATGGACTCGAACCAACGACCCTCTGATTAACAGTCAGATGCTCTAACCGACTGAGCTATTGAAGCGAAAAGCGCTGCCCTCTTGGGCTTTGCGGTGCAAAGTTACGCTAAATTTTTAAACTGACAAAATTTTTTCTTACTTTTTTACTCAGAAAGTTTCAACTTCCTCCAATTTCACTCCTCGTTTGTCTTTTTCTGACAAAATCATCTCCTCATCTGCGACCGGCCAAACGATACCAAGAGCCGGGTCTGACAGCAGCAACGTGCGTTCGCTCGACGGATCGTAGTAATTATCCACCTTATAGAGAAAGCGGGCTGTGTCGCTAACCACGGCAAAGCCATGGGCAAATCCTCGTGGCACAAATAACTGACGGCCGTTCTCATCGCTCAACTCTACGGCCAAATGACGGCCAAAGGTTGGAGAAGTCTTGCGCAAATCAACCACTACATCGACTATAGCGCCTCTGCATACCCTCACCAACTTGGCCTGGGCCGACTTGCCCGCCTGAAAATGTAGACCGCGAACCGTACCCCGAACCGACTCCGACTCATTTTCCTGCACAAAGTCTACGTCCAATCCGGTAGCTTCGGCAAAAGAGTCCGCACGGAAAGTCTCGCTGAAATAACCTCGCGCATCTCGATGACGAACAGGTTCTATTAGCCACACGCCGGGCAATTCCAAGGCTGTGTATTTCATATTTCTTATAATTATCGCTTTTTCAGCTTATTAAGTTTATATTAGTCAATTCGCCCAACGGCACAGTTACAAAATCGCGCATATGTGCTCGCGGATGAGGCACCTCAAGTCGGTCGGTAGCAAAGTGCCGGCCGTCAATACCGATAATATCTATATCGATTTCGCGGTCGCGATACGTGCCGTCGGCATTACGATGCGGCATCGACGATATTTCTCGCTCTATCTCCTGCAAGCTATCGAGCAACGCCTCGGCCTCGCCGACACTCCATGCCTCGCTTCGCTCATAGCGCAATGCCACTACGATATTGAGAAAATCATTTTCCGACTCAAAGCCCCAAGGCTCGCTGCGATAGAACGACGACGTTCGCACCGCCAACACCGGCAGGCGCATAGCTACCAACGCTACCGCTCGCCCTATCAGCGCTGCGCGGTCTCCGCTGTTTGAGCCTATGCCGAGATAAACTGTCGAAATCATAACAGGGAAATATCGAAGGAGCGCGTCACCGACCTTCGGCACGCGCTCCTGTCTTTTATTATCGCTGCACCTTAGTCAATGCTCGTACGTGCAACTTCTTTTTCCTCGAATGCTTCGAGCATATCGCCCACCTTGATATCATTGTATCCGGCGATCGAAATACCGCAGTCGAAGCCCGACGATACTTCCTTAACATCGTCCTTGAAGCGCTTGAGGCTGCCAAGGTCGCCTGTGTAGCGTACAATACCGTCGCGGATGAGGCGTAGCTTGCAGCCGCGGCGTATCTTGCCTTCGCGAACCATCGCACCGGCAATTGTGCCGACCTTCGACACGTGGAAGGTCTCCAGAACCTCGGCGGTACCGGTAACTTCTTCCTTGATTTCAGGAGCAAGCATACCGGCCATCGCATCCTTCACTTCTTCGATTGCCTGATAGATTACAGAATACAGACGTATCTGCACACCGTCGCGCTCGGCGGCACGGCGAGCTGCTACACTCGGACGCACCTGGAAGCCGATGATAATCGCATTCGATGCGGCGGCAAGGGTTACATCGCTCTCCGAGATTTCGCCTACGGCCTTGTGGAGAACGTTGATCTGGATTTCGTCGGTCGAAAGTTTGATGAGCGAATCCGACAGTGCCTCGATAGAGCCGTCAACGTCGCCCTTGACAATGATATTGAGTTCCTGGAAGTTACCGATAGCGCGGCGGCGACCGATATCCTCGAGGGTAAGGAGCTTGGTTGTACGCAGACCCTGCTCGCGGGCAAGCTGCTCGCGCTTGTTGGCGATTTCGCGGGCTTCCTGCTCGGTTTCGAGAACGTTGAAGGTATCGCCGGCGGCAGGAGCGCCATTAAGACCGAGTATCAGCGCAGGCATGGCGGGGCCGGCCTCTTTGATGCGCTGGTTACGCTCGTTGAACATCGCCTTGATACGGCCGAAGTTGTTACCGGCAAGCACGATATCACCAACGTGCAGGGTACCGTTCTGCACCAGTACGTTGGCTACATAGCCGCGACCCTTGTCGAGGGTCGACTCGATAATCGTTCCTACGGCGCGGCGGTGAGGATTAGCCTTAAGGTCAAGCATTTCTGCCTCAAGGAGTACCTTCTCCATAAGCTCGTCTACACCGAGACCATGCTTGGCCGAGATATCCTGGCTCTGATACTTTCCGCCCCAGTCTTCTACAAGGTAGTTCATAGCCGCAAGTTCTTCCTTGATCTTGTCGGGGTTGGCATGAGGCTTATCTACCTTATTGATTGCAAACACGATAGGCACACCGGCTGCCGATGCGTGGTTGATAGCCTCTACAGTCTGAGGCATCACAGCATCGTCGGCGGCAACGATGATGATTACAAGGTCGGTAACCTTTGCACCGCGGGCACGCATAGCCGTAAACGCTTCGTGACCGGGAGTATCAAGGAAGGTGATATGGCGGCCGTCGGATAGCGTTACGTTATACGAACCGATATGCTGGGTAATACCACCGGCCTCGCCTGCGATTACATTCGCCTTGCGGATATAGTCGAGCAGTGATGTCTTACCGTGGTCTACGTGACCCATTACGGTTACTACCGGCGGACGGCCTACGAGGTCTTCCTCGCGGTCCTCTTCCTGCTGGATAGCGTCGCTAACCTCGGCTGATACATACTCCGTGGTAAAGCCGAATTCCTCGGCTACGATATTGATTGTCTCGGCATCAAGGCGCTGGTTGATAGATACCATCATGCCGATGTTCATACATGTTGCGATTACATTGTTTACAGGCACGTCCATCATCGCGGCAAGCTCGTTAGCTGTCACGAATTCGGTGATTTTCAGCACCTTGCTTTCTGCCAATTCGGCCTGCTGCAATTCGCGTTCGTGAGCGGCGTTAGCCTCGCGTTTTTCTTTACGCCATTTGGCGCCGCGTTTCAGGCCCTTGTCCTTCGATGTCAGACGTGCAAGGGTCTCGCGTACTTGCTTCTGTACATCTTCTTCGCTAACCTCGGGCTGTACAGGACGGGCGGGCTGCTTGTTGCCTCGGCGGTTGTCGCGGCGGTTGTCGTTGTTGCGGCCACCACCGTTATTATTATTGCCACCGCCGTTGTTGTTACCGCCGCCGTTATTGCCGCCTCGGCGGCCTTCGCCTCGGTTATCGGCGGCCTGACGACCTGCCTTCTCGATATCTACCTTCTCCTTGCCGGTGATGCGGCGGCGTTTCTTACGGTCGCCTTCGGCATTGCCGCCCTGGGCCGGCTGGCCGTTTTTGCCGCGACGCTCGTCTTTGCCGCGCTTCTTGGGGCGTGTGTTAAGGTTCATCGCCGAAAGGTCGATAGAGCCTACGATTTTGAGGGCCGGAGCCGGGGTCGAACGCTCGAGAGTAAACACTTCAGGCTCTTGCGAGGTGCTTTCGCCTGACGCTTCGGCTGCTTTCTTTTCTACAACGGGGGTGGCGGCTTTAGGGGTAGCCTCCTGTTTCTTAGCTGCTTCGCTTGTGCGAGCTTCAGGCGCGGCCTGTTTCTTTTCTGCTGCCGGTGCCGGTTTTTCTACCACGGCTGCGGGCTTGGGGGTTTCGGGCTTTTTCTCTGCCACTGGTGTTGGTTTGGGTGCTTCTGGTTTGGGTTCCACCGGTTTTGCCGGTGCTGGTGCCGGGGTTTCCGGCTTCTTAACTTCAACAGCCGCGGGTTTGGGGGCTATAGGATTACCTTTGGCATCAAGGTTGATTTTGCCCAATATCCGAGGTTTCTGAACGGTGGTAAGCTTCGGTTCTTCTGCCGATGCCGGGGCCGCCTTCGGTTCGGGACGCTGCTGTCGGGTCTCCTTGCGCTCGGTCGCGATCTGCTCTGAGCGGTTTTTGAGATCTTTGTCGCTGGCAAAAGCTGCCGTGAGCATGTCTACAACGTTGTCCTCAATGCGGGTATTGGGGTTTTCATCTACTGTGATGTTCTTTTTTCGCAAGAAGTCGATGATCGTCGGCAAGGACACATTCAGCTCCTTTGCGATTTTGTTGAGTTTCTTAGGCATATATTGTTTTGTTCCTTTTTCTTATTTATTAATAGCTCACGGTTATAGTCGGGGGTACGGATTACCCCCGTGCTGCGACATTAATCGGCGCTTTCTTCGCTTTCGCTGCTCTCTTCTTCGTCGTCCTCGTATTCTTTGCGTAGCACTTCGATAACTTCGTCGATTGTGCCTTCTTCGAGGTCCGATTTCTCGATCAGGGTCAGGCGCGGGGTATTTAGCACGCTCTTGGCGGTTACGCAACCGATATTCTTCAGTGCGTCGATTACCCAGCCATCGAGTTCGTCGCGGAAATCATCAAGGAAGATATCATCCTCGTAGATCATTTCGGTATCGCGGTATACATCGATTTCATAACCGGTAAGCATGGTCGCAAGCTTGATATTGTGGCCGTTCTTGCCGATTGCAAGCGAAACCTCCTCGGGGCGAAGGAATACCTCGGCCTTCTTGGCTTCCTCATCAAGACGGATAGTCGAGATTTTTGCAGGCGAAAGTGCTCGCTGGATAAACAGCGACGGATTGTTGGTATAGCAGATCACGTCGATGTTCTCGTTGCGTAGCTCGCGCACGATGCCGTGGATACGCGAACCCTTGACACCTACGCATGCGCCTACCGGGTCGATACGGTCGTCGTAGCTCTCTACTGCGATTTTAGCTCGCTCGCCCGGGATACGGGCCACGGCGCGGATATTGATCAGGCCGTCGTGGATTTCGGGCACCTCAAGCTCGAACAAGCGGATTAGGAAAAGGTTGCTTGTTCGGCTTACTGTGATTTTGGGATTGTTGTTCTTATTGTCAACATTCGATATCACAGCTCGCACGGTCTCTCCCTTGCGGAAGAAGTCGCCGGGGATCGACTCGCTCTTGGGTAGCAGTAGTTCGTTTTTCTCATCATCGAGCAGGAGTATCTCGCGACTCCAGGTCTGATATACCTCGCCCGTTACAAGCTGGCCTTCCAGCTCTTTGAATTTATTGAATACAGCCTCTTTCTGCAGGTCGAGGATACGGCTCTGCAGGGTCTGGCGAAGGTTTAGGATAGCTCGGCGGCCGAATTTCTCGAAGATTATCTCGCGTGTATGCTCCTCGCCTACCTCTGCGGCGGGGTCGTCATCGGCACGGGCATCGCTCAGCGAAATCTGCAGGTTGGGTTTCTCGACGGCACCGTCGGGCACTACCAGTAGGTTCTGGAAGATCTGAACGTCGCCTTTGTCGGGGTTGAGGATTACGTCGAAGTTTGCGTCGCTTTCAAACATCTTGGCCAGTACGTTGCGGAAGGACTCCTCCAACACGCTGATCATAGTGGTCTTGTCTATATTTTTCAGCTCCTTAAACTCGGCGAACTGTTCGACCATATTCGGGATTTCCTCTTTTTTTGCCATTGCTGTTAGAATTTCAAATCGTATTTTACGTATTTACAATCATTGGAATTGAGCCGTATTGGCTCTACTTGGGTCACCGGACGCTTCGCGCCGGGCTCTTTCACCTTGACTATTGTCTCGATAGTGAACTCGACTTCGGTATCGGATATTTCTCCGGGGGCCACTTCTACAAGGGTGCCGCGAAGTTTTCGACCGTCGCGCGTCAGGATTTCTACATCATTCCCTACATTCTTGTCATACTGGCCTCGTACTCGCATCGGCGACGTCAGGCCGGCGGAACCAACCTCCAGAGAATAGTCTTCGACTTCGCGGTCAAATACCGACTCGATTGCTCGGGTGATTGCGGCGCAGGAGTCGATATCTACGCCGCTGGCGCTATCTACTTCTACTGTAATATCATTGCCGGGGCTTACTACAATATCGACCAAAAATAGGTCTGTGCCGTTCATGGCCTCGTCGACTGTCTGTCGGAGTTTTGCTTTATCTATCATATGCTCAAATAAAGAGGAGGAAGCTCTCGGCCCCCTCCTCTGTGAAGATGTTTTGCAAAATTAATAAAAATATGCCGAATAATCAAGCGATTCCGCCCGCCTTTCTCAACTTGTTCCTTCTCAATCTGTTATCGGCTCTTGTATTATTATCGGTTTTTTACATGGGCGATTATTTCTCCACAATCTCGACCGGGCACCAAAATACATAACAATGAGCAAGTTAAATCTTTACACAAAATATACGCTTCCCTTGCCCTCAATTTTTAACACGTCTAAAAGTAATCACACAAGATTAACAAATATTATATATAATTAACAAATGGGGGGGGGTAATTTTTTGCTGCAACCGATTAAAGTACATAATTTTGCACAACATACAAACCGAACCAACCATTATGAAACTTTCACACTTACTGGCTATTGCAGCCTTGATGCCTGCCCTATATTCAGGAGCGGCTATCAACAACACCGGCAAAGTACTCGGCAGAACACCCGGATTCCTGCCCGCAAAGTACACCTTCGACAAAAAGACTCAGCTCATATCGGTAGATTACGACTACAACTACGACGGAGAAGTGCCCTCTGAAACCAAAGTCAACATCCTCGACTACAAATTCAACCAAATCAAAACCATTACTATCCAGCCCGGCGCTGCAGTGACCGCCACAACCACGCGAAAAGCTGCCCTACGAGGCCCAAAAGACATCTTCGAAGATTCGCGCTACGAAGACGAATACCACACGCTCACCACCGGCACCCAAGAAGAATTCGAAGACTTCTGTCGCCAAAATGGCTTTGACCGTTTCGACACTCTCGACGGCGCACCGGTTGCTTACTCTTCCGATCCAATCCATTACTATAACTTCAACAATTACGAATACAAGTATCCCGAAGACTACTACGTATGGCGTAAGGCTGAAAACAAAATTTATAGTGTTAGAATATCCTACCAGGCCCGCGACTATGGTTTCATCGGCTACGGCGACCCACAAACCGAGACAAGAACATATTACCCCGAAATTGTAGAGCTATACCCCCGCTCCGAGAAAAGCAATGATATCGACGATATCGTAGTGAGCCAAACCCTTTTCAACTCCGATGCCGCATACGAATGGATTATGCCCATCCTCGAGGCTGTCGAAGTTTCATACTCAAACGAATCCGAGCAAGTATCCGGTACTGAAGTTAAATGCACCGGCATAAGCGCTGTCTCTGAGAATGGAGCAACTGTCGCTTCTACAAAATACCCCACCGGATACTTCTCCAACCACCAGCCCGACATCTACCTATACGACCTCGATGGTACAGCGTTTTTAGTTGTATCTCTTCATAAAGACGACAATCAATACGATGATGACTACTACGTAGTATACGAACTTACCGACGGTGGAAGCTCTCTCAAAATGGTCGGCACACCTATGAGCGTAGGAGTTAGCCCTCGTGCACCTCGCATCGGCGAGAACGTCACCGTATCACTCGGCGAACCCGCCGGCAAAGACTGCTTCGTTGAAGTTGTTTCTTCTACAGGCCGCACAGTGCTTCGCCGCAAAATGACTGCGGGCGACACAAGCACATCAATCAACACCGCCGACTTCAACAAAGGCATCTACATCGTTACAGTAAACGGACAAGGCAACGCTCGCGAAGCCGCAAAAATAATCGTCCGATAAAACAACCCACTAACCATTATTCTTTACAAAAATCCGGGCCTCACCAAAGAGTCCCGGATTTTTTTGCTCAGCCAAAAGCCACATCACAACACCCCCATTACAACCCTTCTACCCAATGCAGTCTATAAAGTATAAGATGCACGATGCAAGAATCTAAAAAAGTCGTCGGAGACGACGCAATCATTGTTAACCCCACGATGCTTGCTTCGTGGGGTATTTAACCACCCCCTTAAAAAAATGTCCTCGAAGAGGACGCCGTATAATATCTACAGCGCCCTCCGAGGGCTGTTCCTACGAGGGTAACTCCGTTTACTTAAGCGAAAGAGTGCTTGCAATAGGAGCTTGGCTCTCCGAGACAAGCCTCGATTAGGCGATGCAAATCCATTGATTAACAACAATTTACCTAATCACCCTCTCGTAGGGTCGCGGCATCAAAAGCATTTACCCACTGACAATCAACGCATTACCGACTAAAAAATACGCGATATAAAACGTTATTCATGACTACCATGGCCTGGTAATGACAGTCATAACCAACGTCCCATGCCGCGCATTTCACAGCTAATATCACATTAACTATCCGATAGTTAGCATCATCCAACAGCGACTTGCTCGAAGAGCATTACTATATCGAACCCCGGCATTACGAAGTTTGCCGGGGACTGCGCATCTCCTCAGCTGATTAGTGTCGAAGACACTACCCATTAGACCCGAAAAGCCCCTATCGCATACACTCTTTCACTTATGTAAACAGCATTCTGCCGCGACCATAAGTGTTCTAATGCCCGGAAACCGGCAAGTTGAACTTACAAAGATTCAGCACGACCGGGCACGGTCTTTATACTCCTGGTATAAGCCATAGTAGTAGTCGGCCTTACTGCGGTATTCGCGGGCACGCGACTGGTTGTAACGCGCATTAGAGCGGCACGACGAGGCCTGGCTGCGTGCCGAGTCGTCGCCATACTCACGGGCGCGGTATTCGTAATCTTCGGCATAGCGGAGTTCGGTTTCGGCCTGGCTCTCCTCGCTTTCGGCCTGAGAGATATACGACTGGTAATGGCTGTATGCCTCGTCGGCCTGACGCTCGTAGCTTGCGCGGTTTTCTTCTGACTGCCGTTGGCGTTGACGCTCCTCATAGTCGTTGTTCGACGACGAGCTATACGACCTCGACGGCGAATAGCTGTTCGAACTCGACGAATAGTCATAAGGCTGGTAGTTGCCCGACGACGAGCCTTCGTCGTGGTCGCCAAGGAAAGAGAGACCGGTGGCGCCCCCGGCGATAATAAATCCCCACCAGAAAGAATTGAAAATCCAGTAGGTAATCCCACCTCCGATAAATCCGAAGAAGCACGCACACAAGGTAAGCTGCAGCCAGTAGATGCCGTTGTACTTTGCAAGCGCGAGAAGGCCGAATATCACAGCCGCGATAATGATAAAAGTTATGAAGCTCATATTGTGTGTCTATTTTATATAATTTATTTTTAATGTGCGGCAGTCGATGATAATACCATGCGCGTTGTCTACGAACACGTGTCCGTCGTTGTCGGGGTTATAGTATATCATAAATTTTTTCTCAGAGCCATTATGAGGCCAGATACCGAAAGCGCGGTAAAAGCCGTATTGATTGTTGTAGAATGGCGCAAAGGCTGTGAATACGTCCACGCCATTACGGGTCAGTGCTACAGGGCCCGCTGCCCCTGCTACCGGGGGGGCATATTGCGTCTTTATACAAGAGCTGGCTATATCAAGAAATTGATTCATTGCGTCTTTGAAAGCATTGATATATTTCATGTCGTAACCATCGTACCAACCCATGTCTTCATAAGGTTGGACGTTTAGCCAATTGACAAGCCAACCGATTTGTTTTACGATGTCGAGACGTTCACCTGTTGCGTAACGGTCGATTGACGGGTAACAGAACGTGTCGTCGTCCGACCCGAATAAGTTTGAAAAAAATCCCATGGTATTTAGTTTGTTATTTAAGTTTGGCAAGTATACAACTTGCTCACTGTTAGTAGTCTTTTGTTATTGATTATGGTTTGATATTAGCTGTCTGAGGCCAACCACAAATCGATAAACTTATACTTGCTATCGCAAATGCTCTGGCCGGGTATCGCCGTGCTGATGGTCGTCGTCCTCTTCAACCCACTCCAGCAGCGAGTTGCAATCGGGGCAATAGGCAAGGAAGGTGGTCTTGGTGTGTATGTGGGTGTGCGACTTGTGGTAGTCCTCATTTGTCTGATTGTTGATATAGTGTGTTGTGCATGTTTTCTTGTAGCCTTCGACGTTTTTACCTACTATTTTGAGTCTTAGCGAACCGCACTGTGAGCAACGATGATGGTTGAGCATGCGCCTGTAGATTATGAGCTGGAAGGCGTTTAGAAAGAGTATGCCCAGGCAGATGAAGATGCCGCCTACAATGCCGGGAGATGTAATATCGTCGCTACTGGCACAAGCAAAAAATATTAATGCCACGTAGCCAAATACAGCTACCCACGATATCAATGAGAGTATGGTGTTTGATACTTTCCTTACAAACCACAGGGGCAGTGAGGCAAGCATGATGATTGTGGGCACAAATAACAACAACCATGTGTTATTTGCCGCAGATAACAATACAAAGGATAATTGCATAAGTTTTTATGGTTAGATTTGAAATTAGATGTAATGCTTAAGATAATACCGACTAAGCCATATCTGTAGCTATGGCACAAGCCAATGTTCTAAGTAGGTGCTCGAGACTCCGTGAAAAGCCATTGATTAGCGAACTCATTACCAATGCTCGTAAAACGGCTCATCGCGGAGCACCGAGCTCCTATAAGTGCATTTTAGCGGAATTGAGTTATCCTCTTTGTCCTTTTTGCTCTCATGTACTTAAGCATCGCGACATGGGAGTCATATCCTCACCGTATCACAACCTTGCTCGATGTCGAGCCCTGGCGGCGGATATATATACCGGGGGCGGCATTTTCGCAGTTTACCGGCCGGCCCTGCAGGTCGAAGTACTCAGCCGGGCAGTCGTTGTCGGAAGCTTCGATTTCCTCGACACCGCTGTACTGCGGAAGTGTATACTTAAAGAGTGAGCGATTTTGCGGAAGGGTATCACCAACCTGCAATCCGGGCATATAGTCTCCGGCACTGGAGTTATACGAGAAATAGACACTGGATATCAAACGATTATTTGAGTCGTAGCGCGGTATAATAAATACATCATTCTCGTCAGGATATATTATCATCGATACCGGACTCTTATCAGGAACAACACACAGAGGCAGTGGCGCCCCATGACCGCCCGTAATATTCGACCAATTCAGTTTTAGTCGGACCGCCTGCTCCAAACACTCGAGCACCTCTATGTCATAAAGCTTATTGTCCTGATTATTATTGGTAAACGCGCACGAAACCAAGCAACCGGCAGGAATATCTACATTCGACAGCGAGCAATCTTCAAACGCCGACATTCCAATATTCCGAAGTGTCGAAGGCAGTTCGATAGAACTTAGCGATTTACAGCCCTTGAATGCCCTTGCGCCGAGTGCCTCCAGATTCGACGGCAACACTACATTTTCAAGCGAGGTGCAATCTGCAAATGTATAGTTAAGCTGACTTAGATTCTCGGGAAATTTGACTTCGACAAGTTCCGGGCAGTTGTCAAACGACAACCTTAAACCGGGTACTGATACAGCCGAAAGGTCTACCGAGGTCAGTGTCTCGCAATTGTCAAGACCGACTGTACCATAGGTTGCAGTCAGCGACGACGGAAATGTGACCGACGTAACAAGGCAACCCTTGAACGCTTCCTCTGAAATCAATTCTACAGCCATATCTGCATCATTAATCACAACCTTTTCGGGTATGACGATATCGCCCGACGTGGTGGCTGGATTCTGGCTCGAAAGCATGGCTCGGCCTCCCCAGACTACATAGTTGAAACCGCCTACGGTATAAAAATCCGAGCCTTGGCCTACCAACGGACTTAATCGCATACCCACCACATAGCCGTTGATTTCCACATACATCATTACGGCCAAATAACCGGCGTTGAGTTCTGTCACGCCACAATGAAGCCCATCTGTTGTAAAGAAATCCTTGCCGAGCTTAAATGTACCGTCCGCATCGGGGGTAATCCGTTCGGGTTCCGAATCCGCTGTAAGGAGGAAGGGTGTCAGACGATTGCCGTCGGGACCATAGACATTGAATTTCGACAGACGTATTGAACTACTGTCGATTCCTTTGTTCACTATTAAGTCTACACAGGCTCCACGGCCGTCAAGGCTGATTGTCGAGGAGTAATAATTACTCTCTGCAGCCTGAATGCCACACATCAGATTAATGCGCTCGAGCTTCTCGACATCTCTTAGATAAATGGGAGTGTTTAATCTGGCGTTCTGCCAGCCGTCGGCAAGTGTAAATTCGCTGATTTCGCTTCCCTGCAAAAAATTAGAGGATAAGCGCACAGAATACACAACATTATCTAATGTGATTTGCGGAACAAGGGTAAAAGCCCCTGTGTACTCGCCCGACTGAGGTTTTACGGCTGTTGCTGTCGACCCCGACAACTCATAGTACACGCCATCGACTTCGACTGTTTGGGCGGTGACTGCCATGGAGTACATCATTACTCCGGCTGCGAGAATCTTACGTAAATTTACTTTCATATATTGTTTTTATTAGGGTAAACCATTTTGGAGCCAATCTGTCTCTATAGCCCTAATCAACCCTAACAAAATCCATATGCGGCCTCAAGGCCTTGGCTCAATCGGCGTGATACTGCTATGTATACGGTATTAAAAAAAACCTACCGTCAAGGGGTGTATCGAATACGTCGACTATCCGGAGAATTAATAGATGATTAGAAAAAATATAGCGAAGGCCCATTGATGCTCGTTCCGCTCGCATGGCATCTGGCTAACCGCTATAGTGAAACGGGCAAGAATAGACCTACGCTTATATTCAAACCCGCACTCCGCACCTTGTCGACGTAGGTATACGACCACAAGGTGCGGGGACTGCGGTGTTCGCGCATTACACGTAGCCTCTATCTTGCTCTGCCCGGACCATAGCTGCTCGAAACTGCCAGATTTCTGCGAACCGCGGACAAAGCGCAATAAACGCTTTTATCATATGTCTACAGGTGTCACGACACCTGTCTCCGGCAAAGGTAGGCAATTTAATTCGTACCACCAAACGCACAGCATGTTAATAATCATTAACACAAAAAAGCCTCGCCGTGTAATTCACGACGAGGCTTTGTGAGGTACCAAGCAGAATCGAACTGCTGTGCTCGGTTTTGCAGACCGATGCCTAACCACTCGGCCATGGTACCATGGGTTTTGCGGTGCAAAGTTAAGGCAAATTTTCGACAAGTCCAAATTTTTATCACAATATTTTTCCTCAAGCAATCCGTACCGATCAACTAAACGCCAAAAAACACCCTACCACGACTGGCGCTGAGTTATTTCTTCGGGAAGGCGCGTCACATCATCGGTTGATATAACGTGCAGGGCGATCGCGCGGGTCATTAATATATCATCATGATAACCGGCCTTGGCCCCGAACGACCCATTCGGCCTTTGCTCGTATACTGCATATTCATTGCATGCCTCGTTGTCGCGCTCTATATAGCCGCCCTCGCGCACATACTCTATCAACCCGCCGATGAGCAATGCCTTGGTAGAGCGGTTGGTATGAAATCCGATATTCGACGTATACCGGTTGGTGCTTCGGTCAAATGTTCGACGGCGGTAAACATTAGGATATTGCTCGGCAAGCCTGTTGAGCACAAACAGATTTGAGTCCGACCCGCCGCCATAATCCTCGGTCTCAAAGGTGTTGCTCTCTATTATTAGCAACGCCTTGTTGTAGAACCGCGCCACGGCTGCACTCTTGCGGGCAAGCATATCATGGTCGATATGTCCGCGCCACTGCCCTACAAGCTCCGGAAGTGCCCCACGCGGGGCTTTAAAAACCGCTATAACCGAATAATCCGATTTCACCGAACGCCCTCCTACGTCCACCGCAACAACATAGCGCATGCGCTTCAACGGCAATTCCCATACGGCAAACTGCCCTGCCCCGGCGATAAACCCGCCGCCTCGGTCATCGACATCGCCTACTGCTCCCGGATTCCGGCAACCCTTGCGCAGCCGCTCTACGCCCTCCATGCCAAACACTCCATTGCCACTGTTGAGGAAGGCCTCTACATCATCGGTCGGATACTCCGCATGCATTTGGTCTTCCGAGCCGTATTCCGCCGATTTTCGCCTATACCACCACAACTGGTCAAGCGAAAGGCCCAAATTCCACAGGCGCTTCTCATACTCGGTAAAGCTCGCCACGAATGCCGCTGGCTTACGTGGCTCAAGGCGGTAGATATCTATCTCATACCAGGGCACAAACACCGCATGCTTGTCGCCGCGGCCTTCCTTGCAGCGCAGCCACTCGCTGTGGAAGTAATTACCGACACCGTTGGCCGTTGACTCGATAGCGATAAGGGTCTCGGGCATCAGCGCTATCGCTCCGCAAATAGCTCGTATAAAACCCTGGGGCGACCGCTGAGGAGTGCTGGGCCAGAACGCCGTCTCGCTCAGGTGGGCCATGGCGTAGTCGGCTCCGCGGACTGCATCCTGGTTCTCGCTCGACCCTATCGTCACCCTACAGCCGCGGCCCGCTATCTGACGAACGTTAGTCGATCGTTCATAGGGCTTGAACTGCGGCTGTTCGTCGCCCTCCCACAACTCTTGGGGATAATTGTCGAGCAACTTTGTATACATTCCTCGTATACCCGATGCGGCATCCTTTACATGGGCGCAGATCAAGGAGTTCCAGTTACGGCGGCGGCACGATTGAATCCAACCCATATACATCTGTATCAGCGTCGAGCCGCCCCATTGCCTCGCCTTGAGAAGTATCAGCCTTATCGGCAGACCTGCAACTCGGTCGCGCTCCAGCACCGCCGCCACTCGGCGCTGCGGTGGGTTGAGGATAAAAGGTCCGTCGTGCTCGCTTGTCTTGATTTTAACTACCGCACAGGTTGCGCACCAATATTCGAAGTCGTGGCGGCAACGCAATCGCTGCCATTGGGCCTTGGTCATACCGCTGCGTCGATAGTCGGGGTCTTCAATCATAGCCTTTGGCACATACACCCGCTTCCTGCCGTCGTGGCCGCCGAAAACCTCAACCCTTCGGCCAATACACCCGATACCCGCTACCGGGTCGTAAATAGTATCGCGAAACCGCTGGCGCAAATCATTAACTATCAGCTTTACAGCTACATCTTCATCCATATAACAACGTAAATGAGTCAAACACAAAATCATCGCTCACTCTGGCATCGAGGCTGATTTCCACCGACCTCACTTCTCGCGACACCAGGTTCATCACTACAGGCCCGGCAAGTACGCCCCTGAGCTGTGCCCGACGAATGAGCCAAGGCCTCAACCCCGTAACGCTGCGCCCTTGCACCGACAACGAGCCTTCTATCGTGCTCCCCTGCGCGGCCATGTGCACCCTATGCGCCCTTACCATGCCATATCTGTCCGACGGCTTAGCGATCAGCCGCAACCTCACATCTACAGCGCCGGGCATCTCAACTGCCGTGTCGTAGATTTTTCGACCGGCAAGCAGGTACAGACTGCCGAGGTGCATAAACCCTTCAGCCGACAGGGACGGATATTCGAATCGTCCGTAATCGAAGCGGCGGCAGTAAACATCGGCCTTTCCCTCCCGGCGCAATGCCCACAATTCGTCGCGAACACCGTCGTAGCCCACTGCTACATACTCATCGCTGTACGACAATCGGCGTACAGCACCGTTGCGCGACAGACAGCTTATCCCGTTTCCGGCCACATACACTTCGCCGTCTTTTCCGACGGCAAGTGCGTCGGGTCGGTTGACTCCGCTTGCAAGCAAGGTCCGCAAGCCTGTTGCCTTGCTGCCAAGGCTTATACCGGCACTGTAGATTGCATGGCGGCAGCCGATTGTAAACCTCGCTCGACCGAAATCCCAAGCCTGTTCCGACCCGCTCCGCCCGGCTATCGCCACAACCTCACTTCCGGCATCGGCTGTGGCTATGATATCAAGCGGCCTCCCTACTCGGGCATAAGCTACCGTATCGCTGAATTCAACACTTTCTTCAGTTGCAGCAACGGTCACCGTCGGCGAGCATTCGGGCAGCGAAATAGGCTTCATCGATGGGTCGACGTACACTGCAAACCGACCCGAGGCTTCGGGGCTTAGCGCAAATGTTTGCTTATGGTTGCGGCCTTCGTGATAGTAAACAACCGTCATCTCGCGGGCATCGGGTGCCGGATAGCACAGCACAGGACCGAGCTTAACAGGCGCAAGACCGGCATATTCTTCCTTGCGTAACACACCCTTGTCGCCCTTGAAATAAACCGCCGACACCGCTCGCCAACTACCCGACGACACTGCCGAGGCAAACGTCGCCAAGGGATAGCCCGGGTAGCGCAAGGACCTCACATTGCCCCATGCCACAGCTCCCGAACATTCGGCAACTGCTGCCGCGCTAAAGCGGTGCGGGCGCTCAAGCATCACTCGCTTATAAGCTCTCGGCGACACCCCCTTGGCAAACACTGCCTTTATACGCGCTGTGCAGTCCTCGGGGTCGACACGGCACGATATCTCGGGTACGACACTTCGGGCCTCGCCACCAAACGGGTCTTGGATTATGCATACGCGCTCCTCGAGCATCTCGATACGCGAAATCGCCTTGAGGATTATACTCCGGGCATTATTCCTGTACACGGTTCCAAGGCCTCGATGCCTACCCGGCAGGCCCACTCGCGCAAAAACCGACGACGACGAGTCGGCCCTGCCAAGCTGTGCCATACCCTCGCCCGCCGGGTCGTAGGGGTGAAACAATGGCGTCATCAATATCTCGGCCTGGGCTACGCCGCTATCTGCCATTGACGGCAAAGCAAGTTCCACATGGTACGTCCCGGCCTTGAGATTGTAGGCATCGACAGTCGTTCGGTCCGACGAACCGAGCGCAACACTGTCGCAACACTGCGCTCCGCCGCTATGCGACACAAGCACCGGCGCGGATTCGAAAAGCACATTACCGCTCGCATCGAGCAGACGGTAACGCGCCAATGCCGGTTGCAAAAGCACCCCGGAGGCCGAAGCATCCGCGCACAGCCGCAGGTACGCCGCGCTTAGATCCCCGACAAGGGACTCGCGGTCCTTTTTATCAAACAACCCCGTACTGTACGAGTGCGACAGAGTACGCCGGTCTACACCGGCCGTCAACTCCACATCATCCACACCATAGATACTTATCGGTGGATAATCTTTTGAGGCAACCGTCACCTTGGGCTTGCCCTCGTCAATCTCGACAAGCGCCGCCCCTTGCTCGCACATCACGAGCCCATTGGCAGCAAGCGGCAACGAGCACCGGGCCTTGCCAGGCAACTCATTTTCAGATGCCATAAGCATGCCGTCGCTGTACTCTGCCAACGACGAGCCTTTCGACACAAGCAGCCGGCCGTCAAGTTTGAGCTGTGGAGACCACCCAAGAGGCAACATCGACGACGACGGCATCTGCACAGGCTTCAGCACCACAGTTCCCGACGCATCTCTATCAGGCCGCAGACCCACCACCGCAAGAGCTCCCCGTTCATTATCTACAAGGCTCGCGCCAAGGCGCAATTCATATTCCTTCTTTTTCATAGTAGTAGCATTATTCGACACTGCAAAATTAGCCCCGCGCCAATACGCAGTATCATCCAAATTTCAAAACCATGAAAAAAAGCCTCGGGCGCCTGACTCAAATCAAGCGCCCGAGGCTATGAATATCAGTAAATTAAACTAATCGTTTGGCAGAAAGCAATATTTCCGTTCCCGGCATTACGAAGTTTGCCGGGGTATATCTCTCCTAAGTCGATTAGTGTCGAAGACACTACCCATTAAACCGCGAGGAAATGACAGGAGCTTATCTCTCTGACACAAGCCACAGACAGCACTAATCCACAGATTATCAACATCCTATCCACCCCACTCTCGTAGGGTCGCGGCATAATGCTGTTTATTTAAGGAGAAAGAGTGTCAGCGATAGGAGCTTGGCTCTCCGAGACAAGCCTCGGTCAGGCGATGCTAACTTGCAGATAGTCAACATTCTATCCAGTCGTCCTCTCGTAGGGTCGCGGCATGCCGCGACCGGGTGTCGGAAGTATTGTTATTGATAATCAGTGTATTACATGTCGCAAAATATGTGAAACAAGATAATATTTGCGTCCATTGTGATTTAATAACATGTTGATATTCAATGAATAAATGTACTTCTACCCGGTCGCGGCATGCCGCGACCCTACGAGAGTCGGGGGGCGGAGAAGCCCTTAAGTTAACAGCATTGGGTTGCAAAAGCAATTACCTAAACCTTAAACCCAAACCTTAAACCGGGTTTCAACGAAAAAACCGGGTTTTAACACCACTACTCGTCGTAGTGCTGATACAGAAGATCGTTGTAGGGGAAGCGGGCGAGGTGGATTTCGCGGGCCATGGTATAAAGCTTGGCCTTGAGTTCGTCGATGTTGGTGCCTTTTCGTGCGCTGATAAACACGCAGTTATCCTTCATCTTGGCCATCCACGATGACTTAAGCTCGTCCAGTGTGATGTTGCACTTCTGGCGCGGGGTCAGGTCATCATCATCCTTAGGGCTGTAGGTATACGCATCAATCTTATTGAAAACAAGCAGCATAGGCTTGTCTGCACCGTTGCATACCTCGCGGAGAGTACGGTCCACAACCTCGATTTGCTCTTCGAAATTAGGATGCGAGATATCCACCACATGCACCAGGATGTCGGCCTCGCGAACCTCGTCGAGAGTCGATTTGAACGAATCTACAAGGTGCGTCGGCAATTTGCGGATAAAACCTACTGTATCGGTCAGCAAGAAAGGCAGGTTGTCAATAACCACCTTGCGCACTGTGGTATCAAGGGTCGCAAATAGTTTGTTTTCTGCAAATACATCACTCTTGCTCAGCAAGTTCATCAAGGTCGATTTGCCAACGTTGGTATATCCTACAAGTGCCACTCGAGTGAGCTTGCCTCGGTTCTTGCGCTGCACCGCTTTCTGGCGGTCGATAGCCGCGAGTTCCTGTTTAAGAAGCGATATGCGGTTGAGGATGATACGGCGGTCGGTCTCGATCTGGGTCTCACCGGGGCCGCGCATACCGATACCGCCTCGCTGGCGTTCGAGGTGCGTCCACATGCGCGTAAGACGTGGCAGAAGGTACTGATACTGTGCCAGTTCGACCTGCGTCTTTGCATTTGCTGTCTGTGCGCGGTTGGCAAAAATGTCGAGAATCAGCGACGTGCGGTCGAGGATTTTAACCCCGAGCTCTCGCTCTATATTGAGTACCTGCTTGCTGGTGAGGTCGTCGTCGAAGATTGCCATGCTTATGTCGCCGCAATCCTCGATATATTGCTTTATTTCTTCGAGTTTGCCTTTTCCTACAAACGTGCGAGGATTGGGGTAGTCGAGACGCTGCGTAAATGTGCGCACGGTCTCTGCACCGGCAGTATCGGCCAGAAATGCCAGCTCGGCCAGATATTCAGTCGACTTTACCTCGTCCTGTTGCGGTGTTACCAGACCCACAAGTACCGCCTTTTCGGGTTCGGCCTGTTGTGCTATATTTATTGTCTGTTTCATTGTAAGGGAAAAACTTTTGTCGATATGTTTCTATCAGCAGTACATTGCCTCTATCTCGTTGGCATAGTGGCTGTTGATTGCAGGGCGACGAATCTTGAGGGTATTCGTCAATTCTCCGTTTTCGATTGTGAACTCCTTGGGCAACAGGGTAAAACGCTTTATCTTTTCAAATCCGGCAAGGCCCTTCTGCAGGCGCTCTATGCGCTCGGCGATAAACTTGCGTATCTCATTGTTTTCCACAAGGTCTTCGAGTGAATCGAAGCTTATGCCCTTGCTGATTGCATATTCCTTCAAGGCCTCGAATGCGGGTATGATAATAGCAGTCACATACTTACGTTGGTCTCCAATCACTGCTACCTGCTCGATATAGCGGTCTTCGCCAAGACGGCTTTCGATTGCCTGGGGAGCGATATACTTGCCGTTGGAGGTCTTGAAGAGGTCTTTGATGCGCTCGGTAAGCACCAACGCGCCGCTTTGGTCAAACAAACCCGCGTCGCCGGTGCGGAACCAACCGTCTTCGGTAAATGCCTTCGCATCTTCTTCCGGACGACCATAGTAGCCGCGCATCACTGTTGGGCCTTTGACGAGGATTTCATTGTTTTCGCCGATTTTCACGGCAACACCGGGCAGGGTTGTACCTACGCTGCCGATTTCATAACCTACTGTCGGGTAGCAGCTTACTGTAGCAGTTGTTTCGCTCAGGCCGTAGCCTATCACAATATTGATGCCGCAGGTGTGGAGAAATTCGGTAATTGTAGCCGATAGCGGTGCTCCGGCGGTAGGGAATATATTGCCGTTCTCAACACCTATTGCACGACGCAACTTGCTGAAAATCTGACGGTCGAAGAAATTGTACTGCATCTCGAGCAATGCAGGCACTTTCAAACCGAGGCGAACATATTCGAGATTGCGCTTTGCGCCAACCTTGAGGGCCCTCTCTACCATGATTTTAGAGATACCCTTCATCGAGGCAATCTTCTCTTGCACAGCGGTATAGACCTTTTCCCAGAATCGAGGGACACTGCACATACATGTCGGTCGGGCAATCTTGATACCCTCCTGTATGCGCTTGGGATCGGTGTTGATAGCCACCTTGATACCCTCAGTGAGGCAGAAATAGGTCCACGCTTTCTCAAAAATATGGCTAAGGGGCAAGAAGCATACCGAAGTATCATTGTCCGAAATCATGTCGAGACGTGCATGATGGTACTCGATAGCGGCGTTAAAGCAGCTGTGAGGCAGGATTGCTCCCTTGGGTTCTCCGGTAGTACCCGATGTGTATATCAACGTTGCAATATCGTCGGGGCGGGCTTCGGCTGAGCGAAGGTCTACGGCTGCGCGACATTTGTCTGATGCCATAGAGCCAAGCTCTATCAGTTCGCTGAATCGCAAGCTATTGCTATCGTTATCATCAAATTGTATCGAGGGGTCGATTGCTATGATTTTGGCAAGATTGTGGCACTCGTCAAATACCATGCGGGCGGCGCGGTAATGACTCTGCTGGCCAACGAATATCAGTTTGGCACCGGCATCGTTGACGATATATTTCACTTGCTCCGGGCTGCTGGTAGCGTAGATCGACACCGGCACGGCGCGGTTGCGGTAACAAGCGAAATCCGTCTGGATAATTTCTTGGCAGTTAGGCGCAAAGATAGCAACCATATCGCCGGGCTCGATTCCCAGGACTTCGAGTGCGCAGGCCACATTTCCTACTGTGTCGGCGAATTCTCCCCAAGTGGTGGCGACAAGTTTGCGACTGTCGTAATCTATTGTACTATAGGCTACGCGGTCGGCGCCATAACGCTTCACTTGGGCTCCGGTCAGGGTGGTAAGTATATTCGTCATTGTCTTATACTTCTGTAATTTGTGCAAAGATACTGCCTTTGTCTTTCATAATTAACAAAATGGCTTGCAAAAGTGACGTAGCTTTAACATATCTTGCCAACTCACACACCCATTTTTATGTTTAATTAACAAATCACACCTCAATCATGCTCCCATACGCAAGAATATAGGTTCACCGGAAATGACTGATTGAACAGCATTGAGTCAGCCCCTTAGTGCATAGTTGTCATAGATATGATATTATTTGATAAAATCCGCTTTTTAGGCGAAAAAAGTTTTGAAAATAGGGAAAAAGCTATTACTTTAGCTGCAAAATCTGATAGCTATGAAAATTACGGTGTTTATTTGTCTCATTCTATTAGCCTTTATGCAGGGCGGGGCGGCACAGACTGTTCCGTATACGCTCGGCGAGGGCGGGTACAAGGTTGTGGAACTCGAAGGCTTTGTGCCTGACGCGGGGTCGAAGCTGTGGGATCTGTCGCGGCTTGCGACTACCGGGTATGAGACGGACCTGCGGTTCGACGCGGTTTCGGACACTGTCTTTACAGCCACAACCAACGATACGCGGCAGACTTTTCATTTTAGCAATGGTGGCTGGAGCCTGACGTGCAGCGAGACACCCACTTCGGTAGGCTATTTGTCGCCGGGGATGCCTGTAAGAGGCTGCTCGTCCAAAACTCTGACGATGCACGGCAGGGCCTATCAGCACGATCATTACTACGGCGTCGGCACCGGTGTCCTCGAGGAGTTGGGGCGCGGACGCCTGATCCGCCGTGACGGCGATACGATAGACAACGCGGTACTCGAGCGCCGCACCGTGGCCCTCAGGGTGGCGACAGGCCTTCAGCCTCTGCATGGTCTCGGCGACCGGCCCGACTCGCTCGCGGTGGATTGCAACAGGACAAGCTACACTTGGCGCGACACACAGGGCCGTGCGTTGGCTCAGGCCGTGGAAGTGTCGTATCAAGGCGCGACCAGGGTGATAAGCAGCGGCTCGGCCGCATTCCTGATTATGGCCGAGGATGCGCCGGTATCATATAAGCACCGTAGGAATGGAGAGGAATCATCATCGCTTTCGGCCAGGCTGGAAGACAACGGCGTGACCCTGTCGGGACTCGAGCAGGACTTTGCCGACACCGGGGTCGTGGTGGCCGACGTTGCCGGAAGGGTTTATTACTCGGGCATCGTAGACAGCGGCGGCGGAAGGGTGACAATACGCACGACGCTTCCGCAGGGCGAGGTCATAATCACGGTGACGCAGACCGAAGTGACGACATTCAAACTTACACGCTGACACCTAAGCTATAAATCAACAGCCATGAAACCGATCAGACACATATTGCTTGCCTTAATACTCTGCCTGCCGATATTGGCGCACGGCGCGGACAATGTACCCGATGCCGCGCGTACTGTCAGCGAGCGCGTTGTAGAGCCTTCGCCCGACGTTGCGACTATGCGTCGCTATACCGACTGCCCTGTTTCGTATGCCACCGGGTCGGCCTCGGTCGATATACCGCTGATGTCGCTGTCGACGCCGTCACTGTCGGTCTCACTGGGCCTTTCGTACCGCTGCGAGGCCAAGAAGGTCGAGGAGCCCGCGGGGTGGGTCGGCCTTGGCTGGACGCTGACCGGCCTCGGCTCTGTGTCGCGCCAGATCTGCGGCATGCCCGACGACAAGTCCGATGGCTACCTCGACCTCAAGGACTCTGATTTTAACCTGAAAAAGAAATACTTCGACGATCTGATTAATCTTAAGAAGGACTCGAACCACGACCGCTACACCATAGTGACCCCCGACGGCCAGAGCGCCTCGTTCATACTTGACGGCACTATTGTCTACATGCTGGCTCCCACGGAACTGAAGGTATGGCACAGGCCTGCGCCCGACAACGAGGCCAGGCCCGAGGTCTTCTATGCCCGCACACCCGACGGCACGTATTACGAATTCGCACGGACTGAGAAAACAAGCTACAAATACCACCCCGGGACACTTCACGCCAAGTATGTATATCCCGACTACGAGGCCGTGACATCGTGGCACCTCACCAAGATAGCCAACCCCGAGCGCACCGACTCGATAGTTATAGAGTACACGGAAGGCACGCCGTGGCAGGCCTTCCACGGAAGTACGTCCATTGGCACCATATCATACAGCTTTGAAGACTGCAACGGAGGCTCAAGGAGTTGCAGCGGAGGAGGAGGCGACGACAGCGACATGACCGACGACTGGGGTGATTACCAAGGCGGAAACGGCCAGGGCGGGGACGGACTGAAGCCATGGGTACCCGTCGATCCCGGAGACGGAAATGTCGGCAAAAACCCAAACCCCTCGCTTGACGGCCCGCTGCGCTCGGCGGCCTCATCGGGGGCTGCCTCGTACGGCGTCACCAAATACAGCCCGCTGCTTCCGAGGGTCATAAGGGCGGCGACAGGCAGTATTGTCTTCGCCTTCGAGAGCGAACCGTCAGGCATCAAGGACTACCGCAACGGCTGCGCCGACAGGCTCGGATCGGTCGAGCTCCGCACGGCAGGTAACGCCGCCGTGTCGAAAGCCGTGTTCGAGAGTTCGTCACTCGGCGACGGTCGCAGGACGCTCCACAGCCTCGAAATCCGCGCGGACAATGGTATTGCTGACGGTTACTCGTTTGAATACAACCCGTCGTGGGACAACCGTTGCAAGGACCTGTTCGGCTACCCCAACGGTGTGGCACGCACGCCCAGTTGGGAGTCCGTGCTGGGCGATTCGCACCTGAAACTAAGCAAGACCAGGCGCACCAACGCCGACCACCTGCACGACGGCCTGCTACGTCGTATGCACTCATGCATGGGAATCACCACAGAGTTCGCATACGAGCCGTCGCACATGTCCCTGCCGGACACTTCGTACCTGTTCTGTGACGAAATAACCATCGGCACCAGGATAAAGAGCATCACAACTACCGACAACAGGACGGAGCGCATCCGCACAAGGACCTTCGAATACTCCGACGCAGTGCTCTCCGCGCGAATCGACAGCCTCGGTGCCGGCGCGTTCCTCGCCCCCCAGCGGCACGGTGATGAAAACTCAAAAAGGAATGAGCATGATTAACCGCTACGATATGTCTGTCACATTCACAGGGTCGTCGAGGCTGCCGGGCATGCCGGTCGAAAACACGAGGATATACTACGCCAAGGTGGAGGAAACCGTTTCGGGAACCGATATCGACCAGCCGACAAAATACTGCTACGAGTACGACCTGTCGCACTGTATGTCAAAATCGCTGCCATACGGCAACCCGGGCATAAGATACGATGGGCGCAACGGCGTGAAGATACTCGGCATAGAATCATTTACGGAGGCCGACGGCACAAGGCTGGGCCATATTTTCTCCACGCATTTCATAGACTCCTATTTCATGGAGATAATAGGCGGCACACCCATGCTGACAAAGAAGACGGCCTATGCCTGGCGCGGAGGGGCATACGTCCCCGCGACCACCGAGACCCACAGCTACACGTGCCGTACCAAGCACATAACGGTGGGTTTGAGTTACGAGCACATGGCTTTCAAGGAGGCGTCCGTGGCCGTAATAGAGAACGAGATCCAGACGGCGTCGCACATGGACTACGGCTACATACAGGTCGAGGGAATGCTCGTGCAACGGACAGGCACAAGGGTTACGAGGCACTACCCGGGCGGCAAGGAACGCACCGTGTCGGCGAGGTACGACTATTACGTCGCCCCGAAGTATATACCGGGAGGTTACTATGATTCCGACTCTGTTTTCACGTGGACTGCAGGAAGGCACCCGGGCTTTGTCGCCGACTCGCTGGAGTTTCGCGGAGCATTCCACTACTACCACCGGCCAAGGGGTGTAACATACAGATGCGGCAGCGACAGCATCAGCCGCTACGACCTCTACAGCGACGACATCTGCAGGACGTACTTTAAGGATATGCACAACCGCTATGTGCCTGTGGCGCAGAAGTGGGTTGTCGCCGGGAGCGGTTACCGCGACTCGCTTGAGACGGAGTGGCTCTACGGAAAGTTCCACGGCATGACCAGGCCTGTACGCGAGACCGTCAGCCGCCACGGCGCGGTGCTCGACCGGGCGTCGTATACCGCCTACAACGGCCTGGGGCTTCCCACGGCGATGACGCGCCGCGACGGTTCGGAGTATTCGATGGGCTGGGACGGCTACGGCAACCTTATTTCGAAGAAGCTCGCGAGTGTCGGGCTGGAAAACAGGTATACTTACAAACCGCTGGTAGGCTGCACCTCGATAAGCTATCCGAGCGGTCGCAAGAAGTATTTCTCGTACGACAACGGGCGCCTCTCGCAGGTACGCAACAGCGCCAACGAGCCTGTCGCATCCTACGAGTACTCAATGGCCAACCCCGGCCTCAACTGGGGGGCACAGGGAGAGAACACTATAACGTCCACGGCCTACACTGCCTCGGGTGCAGCCACACACAAGGCCGTGTACGACGGCTTCGGCATGCAGGTGTCCGACATCGCCGTCGGCTTTGGCGGCGACGGCGGCGACGTGGTCACCAATACCGAATACGACGCTCTCGACCGCGCCGTAAGGCTGTGGCAACCCGCCCCTGCTGACACCGCCGCCGCAGCCGGCTTCTATGGCGATACCAGGCCCTGGACCGACTATATATACGACACCGACGGTTCGGAGCGCGTTGTTTCGACTACCGCGCCCGGCAAGGACATGACCGGTCACCCGGCGACTGCCGAATATCTGTGCAACACCCAGTCGGGCGAGCTGCGCTGCCGACGCTTCGTGCTCGAGGGCGAGCGCCTGACCGACAAGGGCGCCTATGCCGACGCCTCGCTCGACGTGGTGCGTGCCATAGATGCCGACGGCCACCGCGTGCTTACCTTCAACGACTGGCGCGGCCGCACCGTGCTTGTGCGCAAGGTGCTCGCCGAGGGCAAGTATATCGACACCTATACCGTCTACGACCACTGGGGCAATGTCGCCGTGGTGCTTCAGCCTATGGCCGACGGCGGCCTCAAAGGCGGCAGCTACGATATTTCGGACGGCGGCATGGACGAGGTGATAGAGAAGTACGCCTACGTCTACCGCTACGACGACGCCCTGCGCCCTGTCTATGCCAAGCTTCCCGGCTGCGACCCCGTGACCACCGTCTACGACCCCGACGGCCTTGTGGCCTACACCGTCGACGGCAATCTGCGGGCCAAGGGCAATGCCCGGTTCACACTCTACGATGCCGCCGCGCGACCGGTTGTGACCGGTATCTGCAACGAGCCTACAGGTGTGGTGCCGCGGATGAGGGCTACGCTCGACACATCGGCTAACGGTCTCTACAAGACAGGCTATACTACCGAAGCGACCCTCGGGGGCGTGAAGGTGCTGACAGCCACGTACTATGACGGTTACGACTGCCTCGCATTGTCACAATTCGAATCCATTCCCGACAATTTCCGACCTTCGGGCATCCGTGCGCCGGGGCTTGTTACGGCCACTCTCGACCGCGTACTATCAGGCACGCTAAATTCGCGCAGTGCCAAGTATGTGGCCACTGTGACCGGTTATGACAGCGAAGAGCATCCGACCCGGGTGGCGGTTTGGTATCCGGAATCGGAGACTGCGATGCTGACGGAGAACGTATACAATATTGATGGCACGGTGGCATCGAGTATCAACACACTGCAACACCCGTCCGGAGACCATACCGACAGCCACACATATGCCTACGACGCAGCAGGGCGGCTCGTGAAGGAGACCGTCAGCTACGACGGCGGCGAGGCTGTGGATGTGCAGAAACTGAGCTACAACGCCATCGGCACGCTCTCGGGCAACGACCTCGGCGTGTTCAACGAGGAGTATACCTACAACGTCCGCGGGGCGATGACCAAGCGCAAATCGGCGGTATTTGAGCAAAACATCTCGTTTGCAGGCAAATACAACGGTTCGATTGCATCAATAAGCGACCAAATTGCCGACGGTCTTTCAATGTCCGGTTGGTATAAATACGACAAGGCCGGGCGACTGACTCAAGCCAACATGAAGGTCGGTGGTACTCCGCGCTGCGTTGACTACACCTACGATCTCAACAGCAATATCACCACCCTTATTCGCGACGGCGACGACGGCATCGACCCCATTGCGTGGATTGACAACATGACTTATGAGTACGACGGCAACAAGGTCAGGAAAATCACCGATGCCAATGGCGACGTCATTTCAGAGCGGACTATGGACTTCCCCGATCTTGCCGACCTCGATGTGGAATACACCTACGACCGCAACGGCAATATGACCGGCGATGCCAACAAGGGATTGGAGATGAGCTGGGACTATAACAACAGGCTGTATAAGGTTGAGGACGACGAGATGACGATGACTTTCAACCGCACCGGCAGCGGCCAAAAGCTTGGCAAGAGCGTGTACGTGGGTCCAAAACCGAAATACCCTTTCCGCCCCGGACTGTTCCGCAGTCCGATTTGGGGCTCAGGTGGTACATTTATACCGGTCGACACCGTGGTCGAAGCAGGTACTACAGTAAGTACTGATTATTTCGGAGCGTACGAATACGTGAACGGTAAGTTCGCACGACTGAATACCGCTACCGGCTACCGCGACGGCGAGGGCACGCACGTCTACGTGCGCGACTGGCAGGGCAACATCCGCGCGGTGGTGCGCAAGGGCGATGACGGCAGCACTGTCCTCGAACAGGCCACCTACTACTACCCCTACGGCATGCCCATGGCCGAATCTACCAACCCCACCGCCAACAGCTACAAATACACCGGCAAGGAACTGCTCACCGACAAGGGCTTTAACTGCTACGATTTTGGCCCGCGCCCATATGACCCTGCTACATGCATATGGCTTCGCCGTGACGACCTATCGCACGAGACTCCTGATTTTTCTCACAATGCTTTTTGCAATGGAGACCCGATAAACTTCATGGATCCGAGCGGACTGCAACCTGTGTATAATACCGACGGTGACTTTTTAGGATGTACTTCAGAAGGGTTTGTTGGTGACATATTAATTTATAATGGTGGCTTTGATATTGATTTTAGCCAGTTTACCGCAAAAGAACTGCAAGAAACTTATGCCGGAATCTATAATTATAATGATGTGCTGCAAGGGAATGGCAAAGCTCCTTCTATGTCGGATGATGCACACAGTAATTTACTTACCAACTTTGCACGTCATTTCGAAGGGACCCAGATTTATGACGAAACCTTCTCTTTAGAGACTATAAAAGATCACATAATTAAATTTGATAGGAGTATACCTGGATATTGGGGAACATATGGGTCAACGTCAGAAATAATATTTACAGGAAGGACGGATTATGAAGCAACAGTTGAGAACTTTGCAGCCACGTTGCTGGTACATGAATGGTATACACATGCAATGAAAAAAGATGGAGAAGGTAATAGACGACATCGACTTGCATATAAAAATGTAATGAACTATTATCCATTTTGGAAGAATACAACCAGAAGATATAAAGAATTTGTTTACATAGGGTTGCAGCATTTTTCATCTAAAGAGGTCCAACTTGGTTTTCCTAATCCCCATGGAAGACAGGTTTATCTAAATAATTTTTTCAAAATAAAACAGTATTAGAATTATGAGCATAAAATGGTTTCTCTTTACAGTTGCTATTGCAATAATAGCTAATTTCCAGATTAGCAGCACTATGCCCAATACAGTATATGCTTCTGACAGTTCATTTTCCAATAATTCAAAGAGCTTAATTAATAAGAAGAAAAGTAAGAATATCGGTGAAATTTTAGATGCTTGTGGTGTAGATAGCTTTTGGGTATATTATTTCCCGATTACAATACATATTAATCGTAAAGAGTGTTATATAACGCCACCGATAGGGGAAACTACTCTTGCGATTAACTCGTTACCATTCGTTGAATATTTGGCAGAGAATCAAATTGGGAATCCCCCTTTTGTCACAAAAAAAGATTTAGGTGAGGTAATCGTATTTGTCGACGGCGGTGAAATATGGATTTCAACTTTCGTTAAAGGTAAAAAGGATTTGACAATGATTATGTACGCAGATACTTTGGAAAATTATGCCCAAACATTTTCGCCCAATTTCGAAAAGTTTTATAAGCTATTGAATACCTACAAAAAAAACTATGAAATCCAAAGTAAATATTACGAGGAGAATCATAAATTTATTGGTGAATAGGCTTTTACCAGGGTATTTCTAATCATAGAGGTGCTCGATTATGAGGCTGGCAGTGATGAGCATAAGATTTCATTGTTATGCAATAAGTTATTTTGCTTATTCTGTAATTATTCTTAACTTTGAAAATCGCTAAAGCATTGAGTCCTTGAAACAGTTATTCAGTGTCATAGTTCTCATCGTTTTGTCAGTTTTTGTAGCTGATGCAAACCTTGCTGTGCCGTTGTTGGACAGCCTCGATGTGGAATACAGCTACGACCGCACCGGCAGCGGCCAAAAGCTTGGCAAGAGCGTGTACGTGGGTCCAAAACCGAAATACCCTTTCCGCCCCGGACTGTTCCGCAGTCCGATCCGGGACATAGGTGGTACATTTATACCGGTCGACACCGTGGATATTGGCGGAACGACAGTAAGTACAGATTATTTCGGAGCGTACGAATACGTTGACGGTAATTTCTCGCGACTCAACACGGCCACTGGCTACCGCGACAGCGTGGGCACGCATGTCTACGTTCGCGACTGGCAGGGCAATATCCGCGCGGTGGTGCGCAAGGGCGATGACGGCAGCACCGTCCTCGAACAGGCCACCTACTACTACCCCTACGGCATGCCCATGGCCGAATCTACCAACCCCACCGCCAACCGCTACAAATACACCGGCAAGGAACTGCTCACCGACAAAGGCTTTAACTGCTACGACTACGGCGCACGCTTCTACGACCCCGCGACAGGTATTTGGCTGTCGGCAGACCCTCTTGCTCATGAAGATTATGGAACATCGCCTTTCGTATTCTGTGGGGCTAACCCCATAAACAGGGTAGACCGTAATGGTAAGATATGGGAAACTATTTGGGATGTCGGCAATGTAGTATATGATGTAGTCGCGGCGACATATTGCCACATTGACGGAGATCATGAAGCCGCGAAAGGACATTGGGTTGATGCCGGGGTTGATGTGGTTGCTGCGATTATCCCTTTTGTGCCGGCAGGAGCATCAAAAGTGGCCAAAGCATCAGCCGAGGTAGTCGAAAGCTCAGTCAAAGCTGCAAACAAAGCTGACAATGTTGTGAAAGGTACTGCAAAAGCCACTAGGGTTGATGGAGTGGCAAAAGCAGAAAAAGCAGTCCACGGTAATTCAAAAGCCAGTACTAAAGCTCAGCATGTTTATGAGATTTTTGATAAAGAGACTGGCGAAGTTGTGAAAACCGGTATCAGCAGTGGTAAGATTTCCAAATCAGGCAAATCGTATAGAGCGACAAAGCAAGTCAATACTTGGAATAAGCAAGAAGGATGCGACAAATATGACTCAAGGATAGTTGAAAACATACCTGCCGGGCCGAATGCCAGAGTTGATGCGCTAAAGAAGGAGCAAGATAATGCGGATAGATTACGAGGATTGGGACAACTTAAAGACCCTGACAAACATAAACGGCCATAAGTATGTATATCAAACAAATTAGAATCTTCATTTTAAAGAATCTGAGAGATAGTCATTTTCGCTCGGTCTTTGCTTATAGGATATATTTCCTGGAGTACAGTTTGTGGAAATATGTTCGAAAGAATAGATTCGAAACGGATGGAACGTTTGATTCTATCTTTATTGCTTTAGGGTCAGACGTAGTTTATTCTAGAATTAGAGATAACTCTGTCAATAAAATGCTTGAGGTTTTCCTACCTCTTGACATTAATCGATATGTGCAAAGTGATGACGAACAAAGATGTAGGTACTTTATAGAGCTTCTACGACAGGGCCTACAAATCGCGTCTAAAATTAAGAATATACCTTATCAAGAATTGATGATGTTTGCAAACGAATTGACCGCCAATGACTTTGTGTATAAATGGCCTTTCAAAAATGTGATGTTACGTGATTATGGATTAAAAGTAAAATTTATCAGCGAACTAAGTACTAGAGATTATGTTCTTAAGCTACAGGCTTTCGAAAAGAAAAATCCCAGTCCAATTTGTGAAGGGCAAGTCGCGAGAATAAGACCTGATAGCATTTTCTTTTCTAACCTTTCCCCAAAAATTGTTGTCGTAGGCGGACAGATATTGATTAACAATAGGTGGGGAGAAACGCTTTTATATATCAATATCAAAAGCCTTTTAGCTGGGACGCTTGATATTGATTATCCGGAATCTCCATTTCGTGATAATCCTCAAAAAAGCGAATGGTTCTATAGGCAGCAGGCAAATTTAAGATATGATAATTACAACTTTGAATAGTATCGATTAAGAATGCATAATATGCTCGCTACCGCCCGCCATGCATGTGGTAGACATTGGGGCGTATCTGACGGCGGCATGGTGTCCGTTATGAACAATAAACTTATGCACTCGACAGGAGAACATACCGACAGCCACACATATACCAACAACGCAGTAGTGCGACTTGTCAAAAAGACCGTCAGCGACAGAAACAGCAACGCAAACATCGGAGACGGAAGGAGATAAGAAGTTATGATAGCATCAATTTTGAAGATACTTGCAGCTTTAGATTTCTTGATATGGGGGATATTACTCTTTATTCAGGGAATTAAGACTCTTGATGAATTTAAAGGTTATAGTAGTCAGTACGGAATGACATTTGCAAAAATTTGCATACCGCTACAGTTTTTATTAATAAGTTATTTGCTATTTGATTCTGCTTTCTGACCCCGGCAACTTTAAGATGTTTTAATTGAAATGGTTTAGCCTACAATAGAATAAAATATGTTTAAAGGATTATTCTTAATTATAGCAGGTACCCTGCTTTTACTATATGCTATCAAGACAAGAAATAAATATAAATTATTTTCTTACGATTATTTTTGGACAATTAATAAGTTTTGCTTTTCGGTTTTGCTTATTATAATTGGTACTGCGTATCTTTGTTCGGCCTTTGGCTTGATTTAGGTGCAAAAAAAACTGTAAAAGATGCTGATTATAACTATACCGATACGGTTCTTAAGCAGGGAGCGGATTTAAAAGTCTCAGGTGCGAATAGGCTGGCAAGCGCAGCTGTTGACCATAAGCAGAACGAGTCAAATGATGAAACCCCGGCCCAGACTACAGAGGCCGAACAAGATAAGAAATAAGATAATTATGCTATATATAATTTTAAGGCTACTCGCTGGTATAGACCTCTTGATATGGGGGATACTGTTTTTTATACATAGTATTAAGACAATTGATGAATTAAAAGGGAATATTAGTTATGGGCAATATTTAGTTTTAAAATTTGGACAATCTTTTTTACTCCTTTTAGCTGCCTTTTGTCTGTTATCTGCTACTTTTGATTTGATGTGATATTCTGAGATATTTCGATAGATATGATAAAAACTCTGTTTGAATCAGATATGTTTGTAGGCTTGTTACTAACAATAGGAGGGGGCCTATTACTGCTGTATGCTATCAAAACAAGAAATAAATATAAATTATTTACTTATGGTTTTGACTGGACAATTGATAAGTTTGGATTATCCATTTTGCTTATTATTATAGGAATTGGGTATATATGTTCATACTTTGGCTTGATTTGAATGCATATATGAAACAGAAAACAATTGGATAAGTCATAGCTTTAATAAGCTGCAGGCAGATGCCGTGCCAATCGATTGAACGCGACAAAGTACGACTCAGAAGATAAAGATATGAATGAATCCACAATACTCATTTTTGGGTATTGCCATGCGATATTCTACTTGCTAATTTTGTAGTGGAAAAGTTTTACGGATTGTTTGTTCAGACCGCGGCGGGCCCTTCTTCGGGTACGTCGCAGTCTGTTTCATGGAACAGCCGACCCGCCGGCACTGCTGCCGGTACTCCGATGTTGTATTTAGTACCTATGCTGATATCGAAATCGGCATCGATGAGCTGGCGGGCGAGTTCGGGCTTTCGACGGAATCCGTGAATCACCCACCGTTGCCCGGGCTTTAGCTCTCGGCGTAGCTGCATCATACGACCGAAGCAACCTACACAATGAATAATCAGCGGTTTACACACTTCCTCGGCGATGCGAGCTTGCTCTATAAACACTCTTTCCTGCTCCTGCAAGGGAGCTCCGCGCTTCGAATCGAGCCCGGCCTCACCTATTGCCACCACCCTGGGGTCGGAAGCAAGTGCACGCAGACGAGCAAAAACCTCAGGGTCAACGCCTTCGCTATCCCACGGATGTACACCCACGCTATACCAGGCCTCGCCGGGCGCGGTATCGACAGTGTCGTCGGGACTGATATTTGTTATCATCGTCGGCCCCCGGCGGCCATGAGTGTGTATATCATCGAATTCTTCGAGCTTCATCGCGTCAGGGAACAGGGTCGTAGCCGCTTCCTCCCCACGGATGACATCGCAATATCCGCCTGATAGCAAGCCACATACCCTTAATCGGCCCGTGCTTGCGCAAGGCCTCGAGGGCATATTGGCTACATGTGGGCGTAAAGCGGCAACTCGGCGGTGTGAACGGCGAGATACATGAGCGGTAAAATACTATCGGGAGGCACAGCAGCCACACCATTGCGGCTCTAAGACATCTGATTATCTGCCGCATAGTGCTGCTTTAGGGCATCGAGGATGCGGCACATCGCACGCTCTACCGCAGGGTAGTGCATAAGCTTGTTGCCGACATATATAAAAGCCACATCCACTCGCACCCCTTCTCCGAGGTCGTAGCAGGCATGATTGAGCCTGAATGCCTCGCGGATGCGGCGGCGCATCTGCACTCGGTCTACGGCATGGTGCAGACGTTTTTTAGGAACCGATATCAAAAATGCTATCGGAGCATCAGACCGGCGGTTGTCGTTGCGGCGGGCTACTACTCGAAGCGGATAGGCAAGCCGCGAAAACTCAACTTCGCCGCTGCCAAAGAGCTGGTCAATGGCAGTGGCGGAGCATAGTTTCTGTTTCTTGTATAGTCCGAATTGTTTCATGCCGGCAGATAGGCGTTCGATACGAGGCCTATACAACTATTTCGACTGTTAGTCAGCCTGTTCGCTAAGATAGAGATCCAGGGCCGAAGTCATTGACGGAGCCTTGGGTGTGGGAGCCTCGATGTCGAGACGGAGTCCGGCATCCTGCACGGCCTTGACTGTGGCAGGGCCAAAAGCGGCTATGCGGATATCGCCCTGCTGGAAGTCGGGGAAATTCTTGAGCAGAGACTCGATTCCCTGGGGGCTGAAAAATACGAGCATGTCGTAGTCAAAAGCCTCGTCCGGGCCGAAGTCATTGCTGACAGTGCGGTACATAGCCGCCTGTGTAACATTGAGCTTGTTGGCCGCAAGAAGGGCGGAGTCAGAACCATTGTTGACATCGCTCACGGCAAGAAGGAAATTCTCCGTCTTGTGCTTCTGCATTGCAGGTATCAAGTCGGCGAGCTTGCCTGTGGGAGATGCGAAAATCTTTCGTTTTCGGTATACGATATATTTCTGCAGGTAGTTGGCGATAGTCTCGCTGGTGCAGAAATACTTCATTGTCATAGGTATTGATATGCGCATTTCCTCGCACAGGCGGAAGAAATGGTCTACGGCTGTACGAGCCGTAAATACTATGGCTGTAAATTCAGCGATATTCACTTTCTGCTGACGAAATTCCTTGGCAGAAAGTCCCTCGACCTTGATAAACGGACGGAATACCAACTCTACGTCGTGCTTCTGAGCTATGTCGAAGTAAGGCGACTTTTCGGTCGTTGGCTTGGGCTGTGATACAAGTATCTTCTTGATATTCACTACTCGGTGCTATAAAATCGGTACAAAAAAAGTGGTTGCTGCATCGTTGCCGATAAGCTTAAATTACCGTGGTCAGAATGGCCGATATACGGTAGATTGCAAGCAGCGGCAAAATTTCTAAGGTGCAAAGATACAAAATAAAATAAAGCAAAGACCAAATTTTTTGGTAAAAAATCCTAAAACTTTTAATAATAAACATCAATCGCGCCGCAAAATAGATTGACAATGAAATAGTTAACAGCGCAGCATGCCATTGGGGCTGAAATACCATAAGCAAGGCCGGTATTACCATGCCGAGACCGGCATAAGCCTGTGTGGCGGCAAAGCCGCCCAGCCAGCGACGACGGCCATCGGCGGTAGTGAAGGTATAGCCTACCGTACGGTACGCACATTGCTGAAACAGATAATATGTCCCCAGCAGCCCCATAGAGGCAGCGGCTCCGGCAAAAGTAGGCGGCGAGGGCACACCGTGGAGATTGTAGAGCACGACCCCGCCGAATACTATGAATATCAAGGCAAGGATAGCAGCTATATAGCTTGGCACACTCTGCTCGTCGTCGAACACGTTGGGACGGCGGCGAACACTCCAAAGCTCGGCACGATAGGTCTTGAGTGCCCGGGCAACCGAGGAAGAATTGACTGCCGCAAGCACCAGCGACCCCATAAGCAAGGCAGCCAAAGGCGTGGAGTTGACATACGTCGGAGGCATACCCATCGGGGCAATGCCTTCGCTCAGGCCCGACGGAATCATGGGCATACGCGCCTGCGACATCGAATCGGCCAATGCCTCATTGCGCAGACTGTCGGCCTCGTCAACGGGTATAAAATGCGGTATGCGCCCCTCTACGGTGTCGGCGGCGATACTGTCAACAAGGACAGTGGTTATACCGTCGGCATAGATCTGGCTCACATGCCCCGGCGGCTCGAAGGTCGTCGCGGGCAACGGGGCAATATGCACCTGTTGTATGCTGGTACTGTCGGCTGGCATTTCAGAACTTGGGCGATACTATGATGTCTTTTCGTGGCGCAAGGGCAAAGTCCACAGCCTCTTCTACCGACGATGCCACCCGGAAAAGCTTGTAGTGGTCAGAGGGCATAAAGCCTTCCTGTATGCTCCGGTCGAAGAGAGATAGCAGCGGCGCGTAGTAGTTGTTGATATTGAGTATCACTATGTTGCCGCAGAATAGCCCGAGCTGGCGCCAGGTGATGATTTCCATTAGCTCTTCGAAAGTTCCTATACCCCCGGGCATGGCGATGCAGCCATAGGCAAGCTCGGCCATTCGCGCCTTTCTACTGTGCATGTCGGGCACAACGTCGAGGGTATCCATATTGGGATGCCCCCAGCCCCGGTCGATCATGAACTGAGGTATAACGCCGTGATTGCGTCCACCGGCAGCAATGGCACCGTCGGCAACGGCAGCCATAAGGCCGCTACGGCCCGCGCCGGATACGACTGTTGCCCCGCGCTCGGCAAGGGCTTTGCCAAGCCGGGTAGCGCTTTCAAGATATATGGGTGCAAGTTTCGCCGACGAGCCGCAATATACGGTCACTGCGAGTTCTTTGAGTTCTTTCATCTTATGCTGGTTTGGAGCTTTCGCTGTGCAAATTTACGAAATTATTCGATAACTCGTTTTTAAGTACCGTTTTTTGTTGCCACAGGCTACTGTTTAGGCCTATAAATAATGGCAATTCCGCAAGTCGCAGCTTGCGGAATAATAATAATCAGATAGAATATCCGAAACAGGTCATAAACGTACGCAGGTGCTCGAGGTCGCGGTCGCGCAGGTCGCCGTAGGGGCCTTTGGCCAGGCGTATTCGTTGCAGCCAATGATAATCGGATCGTCCGTTTGTAGGTGTCGGAAGCGCCCCGTAGCGACACACATGGCGCATTACGCTGTGTACGTGCTGCCTGAACGACACCTGCGAGCTCGTCGCCGGCAGGTCGCTGTGGCGGCGCAAGAAATCATCGAGCACCGCACGTTGGTCGGGCGGGAGGATTATCACCCCCTGGCGTATATTGTCGAGCCAGCGGCGGAGTGATGTGTAGCCGCTGTCGGATAGCAGCGGCATGCGGCGGTGAAGCCCCACGAATTTGCGAAGGGCATCCACGCGCTTGTCGAACGACACACTGCGCCGGCTCTGGTACTCTTGGTCTTCGTAACCTTGCCCTGCAAGGGCGTAGCGGCGGTCGGGGAGCATTATTATCGTGCGCCCCTTGTCGAGATAGGCAAATACATTGATGCTGTTGAGGCTCGTGGTGGGGAAATGTTTGCTAACACGCCGGTGCAACTCGCTTGCCGACAGCGGTTCGCCTGCATTTTCGAGTTCCATTGCCATGCACTGGGTCACGGTGCCGGAGAAAGCGCCCTCCCAATCGTTCATCACATAGCGGCCCGAGCGCCCTACCGAGGCTATGCGCTTGCTGCGGAAGATATATGGACGCAGCTGGCGCTCCGTATCGGAGAGCTGGCCGGGGTTGGCCTTGTCGAATGCCTCGCACAGTTCGCTGTACGATACCGCGCGGCCAAGGTCGTCGAGAACCGCCTCAAGCGCCGAAATCACGTCGAGTTTATTGGGCCCGACCCTGAAGCTTGTGCTGTCTACGGCCTCTACGCCGTCGATACGCGTGATACAATCGAGATATATGCAGCAAAGATCGAGCACCGAATCGTGGAACTCGCTGCGGCTGCGCCCCATATATATGTAAGGTGCAATGGCAAAGGTCTCGCTCTTGGTGCGCCTCATCTCAATGGTCTGAGACAGAAGCCTGAGAGTGGTCATCAGGTTTACACCGGCAAGGATGTCGCGGCGCACGAGCCATGTATTGGCTCCCGGCGACAGCTGCACCGTCATATATTCGGGCTTCAAGGCCGTGGCAATAGCCATTAGCTCGGGGCACGATACCGACAGCCCCGCAGCCTCGATGTCGTGATGCCACCTGGGATTTTGCTGCGAAATCACTGTATCTTGAATCCACGAGAAAGAATCGGCAGTCAATTGCGACAGTTCGTCGGGCAGCGGCAGCCGTGTGGCTGTGAGCTGTCGCACACGCTCGCCCGAAAGCCCCAGCTGACTACCGATGTCGGCACAGTGCATTCTTGTGCCGCCACTACCGATACCGTAGCGCATGGCATATATTCGAGCCGGGCGCGAGTCGCTGTGAGCGATGTAGCGCTCAAGCAGGTACAGCGGGTGCACCCTGCCGCCGTCAAGCTCGAGCCGGGCGGCATATAGCACATCGTCGGAGCTAAGGAACGGGAAGCGCGATGCTATGTCGGCAGCAAATATTGCCGCTACCCTATTTCTCCACTCCTCGTTTGAAGACTTCGCCAATGTCAATAGTTCCAGCAACTCGTCTTTTATAGAGTTGAGAAAAGCCCTCATCTCCATCAAGGTCCTTGTACCGGCATTCTTTAGCCTGTGAGGGTCGAGGGTCTTTGAGCCGAATATGTACGGCAGGGCAGTCTTGAGGTCAGAAAGCAGCGAAAGCGAGTTGACGGTGCGCACCGACAGCCTCTTAAATTCAGCCAAGTAGCTACGCGCAAGCAGGTTTCGCACCGTATCAGGCAGGGAATTGTATATATCTTCGGCTTCGTAGCGGGCGCGTAGCTGCTCTACATAGGCATAGTTTGCATCGAGCAACGCTACGCTTTCAGGGTCGCCGCCGGTTTCCTCTTTCCAGAATGTAAACAGATGAGCCATGGCGGTCAATATGCTGCTGCGCATATTTTCGTCGGCATTACATACTTTGTCGATAAAGCGATAGGGGGTCTCTAAAAACCGTCCTGTTGCCTTTGCGTCGACCCCGAAGGTACCCATGGCGTGTTCGATAATCAAGGCCTCTTCATCATTAAGACGACCTTTCGCCCGCAAGAATGATTGGTGCAGGCCGCGACGGATGATATCGGTAAACAAATCGGCAGGGGCCGAGAGGTATTTTTGACGCAAAGCATTGAGCTCGGCAGCACTTTTAGCACCACAGTTGCGAAGACTGTGGAGGGCGTCGGGATCGCAGTTGAGGAGGTCGCCGAGAGTAAGAATGCCATTCGACCGACACACATTGAGCGCTCTTACCGAAATCCCACGGCTTCCGGCAAAATGTTCGATAGGTGTATTACGATAGACATTCATCACATTAAATAGTTTAAATAATTTCTGAAAAAACGAAGTTAAAAACAGAGAGGCTGCATAGAGCTTGCTTCACCCCGCAAATGTAAAGAATTTCCGCATTATCTACAAATAATTTTCAAAAATCTTGCAATCGCGATTAAAAAAAAGCTGTTTTTACCACAATTAATTGACCTTTTTGGTGTTTTTAACCGTCAACAAGGCCGGCATAGGCGCTTGGCATTGGCACTGCTTGGTATTGCGCAACTTAAATAAAATTGCGAACTTTGTGGAATGAAGCAAAGCACAGTAGACAAAGCCCGCCTATTATTGCAGGGCAAAGATAATAAACGCATCCTTTTTGTACAATAGTTCGTTAAAAAATTATT
>LUJM01000103.1:0-20096 GCA_001689415.1 Bacteroidales bacterium M2
GTTGACAATGCGAAATATTCGTTGGATGGTAAATTCTTGTTTTACCCTGACAACACGCAAGAATATTGGTTTGAATTACCATCAGGGCGCGGGGTGACTGACAACCCCAAAATCAGTGTGACTACTGAATTTGATAATTCCCGAAGTGCCTTTTTCAATCTTGGCACTCTTATCATGGATGATGTCAGGTTCACCCCGGCGGAATAGGATTGCCCGCCTTGATGCAAATGCAATGCAACGAAACACATTTGCAATGCAAGTTTGTGCAAAAGAAAAGAAAATAAAAGAAAAGAAATATATCTTCGATATAATATAAAATAGTGCAAAACAAGTTTTGCACTTTTTCAAAAAAGCAAAATCAAGATGAAAAAATCAGTCAACCCCCAAGCGATTGAAATAACGCGCCGATTCTTCCAAGCCCTGAACCTTGCAATCGAGTTGGGCAAGGTCGATGGCATCAAAGGATTTTGCGAGGCTCACAACCTTAACCGGGTAAAATATGCGACCTTGAAATTGACCATCGACAAGCCCATTGATGAAATGACTTATAAATGTATTGACGTGGACGCATTGGCGGGCATCTGCAACGACTTCGGGGTGTCGGCTGAATGGTTGCTTCTTGGTCGCGGGAAAATGCTTAAAACGAATGCGAAATGAAAATAAATTGGTCGGTCAAATTCTTTCCTTATAAGCGGCGCAATCATCAGGAAAAGGGCGTGGCGATTCGGATGCGGTTCACATTGCGCGGTGAAGCCCCGGTGGATTTTGCAACCGGGTTTGTTATTGATATTGATGATTGGGATGTTGAAAACCAACTTGCAAAGGAGTCCGCGCCGGATGCTGCAAAGATAAACCGCACAATCAACGAATGGCGGGCGGTTATAAGTGAAGTAATATCCCGTTATGAACTGATTGAAAAGCGTGTTCCGGCGCGGGGTGAAGTCAAAGACTTGTTCAATGATTTAGTCGGGCGACAAACCGAAACAAAACGCAATATTGGTGACAACGACGGCATCGAGTTTTTCCCGGCATTTGACTTGTTCACAAAAACAATGGGCGAAAAGAATCAATGGACGGATTCAACCTTTGAAAAGTTCGCCGCCCTGAAAAGACACTTGCAAGTGTTCGACCCGCTGTTGTCTTTCTTCACATTATCAGAATCGAAGTTGCAAGAATATGTTGCACACCTGACCGAACATGAAATGCGAAACACGACCATTGCAAAGCACCTTTCGTTCTTGCGGTGGTTTTTGCGGTGGGCATACACATCAGGATATTACGACGGGCATTTGCATGAAACATTCAAGCCCAAGTTGAAAGGCACATCAAGCGATTCAAAGGAAATAATATATTTGACCCAAGATGAAGTCCGGGCATTGCAAGAACAAACATTCACGCCGTCACAAGCTGCACTTGAACGTGTCCGGGATGTGTTCTTATTTTGTTGTTTCACGGGCTTGCGATATTCGGACGCGGCAAAGTTGAAACGCTCCGACATCAAAGACAATCACATTGATGTCGTGACAAAGAAAACCGTTGATGCCCTGAAAATCGAGTTGAACAAGCATTCACGCGCCATCCTTGACAAGTACGCCGACACACGCTTTCCGGGTGACAAGGCTTTGCCCGTTATCAGCAATGAAAAGATGAATGCACACTTGAAAGACTTGGGAAAACTTTGCGGGATAGAAGAACCGACACGCATTGTCTATTTCAACGGCAACCAACGACATGAAGAAGTGCTTCCTAAATGGCAACTATTGACAACGCACGTTGCCCGGCGCACATTCGTTGTCACCGCCTTACAACTTGGCATTCCCGCCGAAGTCATAATGCGATGGACGGGGCATTCACGCTTTGAAGCGATGAAACCTTACATTGCCATTGTCGATGAACTGAAAAAGATTTCGATGTCAAAATTTGATTCTTTGTGACCATGACCACGATTTTTCAGGAAATGACCACGACCACGAATTTGACCACGATTTTTGAAACGCAGCTTGATATTGTCCGACATCCTATAATGTCACAAATTCAGCGGTCAGCGTTGAATCTTTGCCCCTTGAAATTCTATGAAATCGGGGCGTTTCAAAGTTCGCGCTCCCTCTCTCTCCGCCAAAAAGCAGCTCACAAGGCTGCTTTTTTGCGTTATAAGAGAGGGATGAGAAGCCGGTTCGTTATCGCGCAGCGCTTTCGGAGCGAATTAATTTATACCTTAAAGGGTATAATTATTAGGCTTAATGGAATATTTATACCCTATATGGTGTAATCTGAGATAAATTCATTATCTTTGTACCCAAAAGGGTATATTCACATGACTCAGTTAGCAAAATATGTAAAGGAGAAGCGCAAGCAGTTCGGACTTACGCAAGTTGACTTGTCCCAGAAAGCCGGGGTGGGATTACGTTTTGTGCGTGAACTTGAACAGGGAAAAGAAACTCTCCGTCTTGACAAGGTAAATCAGGTGCTGGCGCTCTTTGGAGCTGTAATGACACCCGGAAAAATTTCTGAATCATGAAACAGGCATATCGGACGCAAATCGAGTCGATGTCGAGTCGTCTGTATGGCGCTTGAAAATGTATAATCATAAGGCTCTTCAACCGCTCCCCACAATAAAGCCTGATAATCAGGCTTTTGTTGTATTAGCGCCCAATTTTGCGCCCAAAACAGTCAACGTTGGGTGTTTATAGATATTCTTAGCTAAAACGATTATAATAAATTTAGTATCTAATAGTGAGCATATAGCCTATACCTCGTTGATTAATCAAAGATATTGACGGGTCAAAACGTAGGTAATGGCGAAGTTTGTGGATAAATCCATGCAGAGAATTACGACTATAGGGGTCGTCGCGCTGCCATATAAGCTGCATCAATGTGGAAGCTTCAACTGTATTGCCTACGTTTACAATCAGTTCCTTCAATAATTTAGCTTCAATCAGCGACAGTTCGATGCTTCCTTTGTCTTTATGCGAAAGAATTTGAGTCGAAAGGTCAAGAGTATAGTCACCGATTTCAAATAGATTATCCACCACTCTGACATTTCTGCGGAGTAAAGCCTTGATACGTACTATCAGTTCGAGCATCTTGAACGGCTTTTTAAGGTAGTCGTTACCGCCAAGTTCAAACCCCTCCACTATGTCGTCGATCTCGGATTTAGCAGTCAGGAAAAGCAACGGAACATTTCGGTTTATCTGTCTGATTCGCCGCCCCATCTCAAAGCCGTCCATGCGGGGCATCATCACATCTGCGATAATCAGGTCGGCTCCATGCCGGGTAAACTTTTTCAGTCCATCCTCACCGTCCTCGGCAGTCAGAACTTCGAAACCGTCGCGTTGCAAAGTTTCTGAAACAATCATCGACAATGTAGAATCGTCTTCTACCAATAATATCTTGTCTTTCATTTATTACTGAATTTAATAGTGAATTTGCTTCCCTTGCCGGGTTTGCTTTCTACGCCTATTGACCAACCATGTTTGTCAATAATGGATTTTACATAGAAAAGACCTATACCGTATCCCCGCACATCGCTTCTATTGCCGTGAGGCACACGATAAAATTTACTCCAGATGTCGGGCAAGGATTTTTCAGGGATTCCGATTCCGTTATCAGCTATTGATACTTCTTTGTCATCGGCCTTGATTATAATGTAAACCGAGTCACCGGAGTATTTGATGCTGTTGTCTATAAGGTTCCCGATTACATTTGAGAAATGTGTGGGGTCGGCTTCGACGGTGGCATCTTCTTGACATTCCAACACAATCTCACATGGTTTGTCTGCTTTCAGCTTTTGTTGTTCTATAACATTGATCAGAAACTCTTTGACATCTAACTTCTCTTTTGCCATAGTCAGATTTTTACGTCGCTCCATACTCATGGCAAGAATACTCTCGACCAGACCGGAAAGCTTTGACAGTTGGTCGAGAGCTGCGGTAAGATATTTTTTTGTACGTTCTTCGTCTTTCGGGTCGGGGAACTGAAGTAGCGAATCATTAGCCGCATATGCAATTGCAATGGGCGTTTTCAGTTCGTGAGTCATGTTGTTGGTAAAGTCATCCTTCATTTCCTCGATGGTTCGTTGCCGTGCAATGACATGAAGAAGATACCAAAATCCGAATGTCAGTACCAGCGCAATAAGAGCCGAAGTTATAATTATGCCTCCCATTTCCCTTAATATATTGTTTGTCAACGGAGAGATATAGGCATAATATGTAATGTCACCATTTACACGATATTCTATCTCCCATAAGTCCGACGAATACTCCAGTGTCCCGCCGGGAGTTACTATATATACTTCATCGGGATAATAGCCCGAGAAATTAAGGTCGCGGCGAAATGCCTCTTCCATGTTGGCAACGTTCGGTTGCCCAATCATGGCGGCATAATTGTTGTCATGAAGGTGCTGAGCAATTATTGACAGAATCTGCTTGTCAACTCTACGAAAGCCCTGAGAGTAATCTAATTTCCGTAATTCCTCAGCATCCATTGTCGAACCGACATCCGATTTTTGCAAACCGATCGAAACCCATACCACATCATCATCTCCGCCAAGCCCTGCGTCAATTATGCGGTCGACCATTTCAATCTGGTCGGCACGACTGAGACATTGCTCCACATCACTTATATATCGCTCTTTTATCGAATTATACAGCTGCACCATAAAAACCACATTTGCCACAAACAGCAATGAGACTATGATGCGCATCAAGGTAAGAATCAGCTTAAAGTGTTTCATATCAATGCAAAGTTAATAAATGTACGCCAATCATAGGATACCTGAAACGCAAGACTAAGACTAAATAAGGGAGAATAAGGATTGAATAAGACAACTCTCTCTAATATTGCAACATGAAACATTATATACTACCGTTGATTATATTTCCTCTGTCTATGTATGGGCAGGCAACAGAGCCGGACACCGCCTCTGTGAAAGAACTCGGTGAGATAACCGTGGTAGCAGATGCTCAACGAACAAGTGCGACCAAGACAGTATATATTCCTTCCGGAAATCAGAAATCAACTGCCTATGACGGAGTTTCCTTACTATCAAAGATGAACATCCTGCAGTTGAGTGTAAATCCGATTGCCGAGACTGTAACGACAGCCGACAATCAGGGGGTGAGTCTGTTTATCAACTTTCATCCCGCATCCGATGAGGATGTAAGCGGTCTGAATCCCAACGACGTAAAACGCATAGAGTATCTTGATTTTCCGGTTGACCCTCGATTTCAGCGAGCTCAGCATGTAGTTAACTTCATAACACATTCATATACCTATGGCGGATATACGAAACTGAGCGGCAAAGAACGTTTTATGATTCGTAGCGGAGAGGCCTCCGTATATTCAAAGTTTGCATACAGGGAGATGGAATACGACCTTATGCTTTCAGGCGACTATGACTACAATCCGCATTTCGGCTCAGTTTCAGACGAGACCTACCGACTGGACTCCGGAACAATCAGACGCGAGAGCGGCACAGAGACTGGAAAAAAACATCAGCGTGGCTTATACTCTGCATTACGGGCTTCGTGGAATAAGAGTGAGAATTTCACATTCCGCAATCTCGTTTCATACCGTCGAATCAACACTCCGATAAACCACACATCCGGCTATGTCAATTTTTCGAGTCTGTTTCCATCTGAAACATACCATACCGAATCTCCTTCTACTAATAATGCCTTCGGCTGGGATAGCGAACTGTATGTGGCGCCGGGCAGAGGCTGGTCAATCAACGGAAACTGTCAGGCAGAATTTGCCAAGAACAACACAACCTCAAATTATTCCGCGGGAGCAGAATCTATCGAAAATATTGCAGATGAAGATTCTTGGTTTTTGCGGGGTTCAATACAGGTCAATAAATCATTGTCAGATAAATTTACATTATTCTCAAATGTTTTATCCGGCGGTGGACGCACAAATATTGACTGCGCCGGATCAAGCAACGCAGTCAACAGATTCCGTCAGACATTCACCGGTATAACAGTCGGCGTGGCGATGAATTGGCAGAAAGTATCGGGAAGCATCGACGGCGGTTATGCTTTTGAGTCCAATTACATCAACGGCAAGACTATGGATGACCGCTATCCCTTTACCCATATAAACGTACAATATGCTCCGAATCAGAAAAATTCAATCAACCTTTGGTTTCAGTATGCCACTTTCTCGCCTGATGCCACAATGAAGAACCCCAATATCATTCAGCAATCAGAGCTGATGTATATTTCCGGCAATCCTGACCTGAAGTGCTCGAGAAATACCTCTGCAAATATCAGTTACACATGGCTACCAAGCAATATGTGGCAGCTGTCGGCATATGTCACAATGTTTCGCATCGCCAACCGCCAGATAGCGGTCTATACTCCTGACGGACCCGACGGGATGATGTTGAAGAAATATCAGAATGACGGCGATTACAATCACGGGCAGATTGGAGCCAACCTTACCGGAAAGTTCCTGGACGGGAAACTGTCCCTTTCTGTTTCTCCCCGGATGTTGCTTTATAAAACTACCGGAAGCAACAGTATATCGCACTATCCGTTTACAGCAAGCCTCAATGTTAACTATTTCCTTGGTAGTTTCTTCTTCAATGGATATTACGACACCGGGAGCAGTTATGTAGATGGTGAGAATGCCTTTCTGCGAAAAATGCCTATGGGCTATTCTGTAAGTACCGGCTGGGCTTCACTTGGCTGGAATATTCAACTGTCATTAGTCAATCCCCTCCAGTCTTCATGGAAACTAAGCGAAGACACGTTGGCTACGCGCCGATACGACAACAAGATGACACAGTTTGGTTCTGACTACCACCGTCGTATATCTCTGACCGTGACTTACACTTTCAATTATGGAAAGAAAGTCAGTCGAAACGGAGAACTTAGTGGCGAAAAGAATATTTCAACATCAATACTCCATTGAATAGAGAGCTAACGATTCGCCCGATGTCAGCCTTTACGATGCGACTCCGGCGATAGAGCCATTCGAGTTCTTTCAGTTTTGAGTTTTCGTTGGCCTGACAGAAAATGCCATAACCCAAGTCCCCGACATCACTGCCGAGGACTTGAGTATTAGTATGAATTGCTGTTATATTTATCATTTCGGTCTTCTATCGGCCACCAACTGTTGATCGGTCGGCATTGGCATCAACGTCTATAAGTTTCTGTGCCCCGCGCTTCTGTCTGCCCCATTGCAGATTGTAGCTTATAGAGACATAGGGCATACGCATATCGAGATGAATGTGTTGCTCGTTGCGATTCCATTTACTCAGCGATTTGTTGCCTTGGTCATACTTGCCAAAAGGCATAATAATCCCTGCCGAGAACTGCCATGCTTTCCAGTTATAGCTAAGGTCTATGATATTCAAGTCCTCGCCCCAGGATATTTTCTCGCCCCAAAGGTCGCGCTGGGCGCGTACATATTGGCCGGTAAGCGTGAATCCCCAATGCATCAGAGCAAGTTCTGCGTTGCCACTCCATGCATTGTTATGTAAATTGTATCCTGTTCCCCGCATTCGCTCCATGCGGTACTGCACATAGGCACTTGCCATAAGCCAACCCGGTATTATCTCTACCTGTGGGGCGAAAAAGAAAGAGAGGTTCTGTAATCCACGGCTGTTCTCATAAGTCGTGATGAGGCGATTGCTATCCCAATAAATTAGTGGGGTGATTGCATTAGGCGAAGTAAATGCCCTGACGCCGAGCGTACCGTTGACGAAGGGCAAGTTGAACCCATAACGGAATGTCAGCATATAGGAATTGGCGGTTTTTATATTCTGACTGCCCACACGCCATTGGAAACCGTCAAGTTGCTGCGGCACAATATTAGTCTCGGCAAGAGAGGGTGTTGATTGCCATGATGTAAAATTGAGCCGTAAATTATGGTTTTGATTAAGCGAATATGTGATAGTGGCTTGTGGACGCGGACTCCATGAGTGATTGCCTTGATTGGTTTCCTTGAAAAGAAAGTCTGTATATTGTACGCCCATTCCGGCTGAGGCCGTCCATTTGCCGAAACGGTGAAAATATTCGGCAAAGAAATAGACCTTGTCTTGCCTCTGATGGAAAATCCTTCCGTCAAGATTGTCATAGCGTGAACGGTTTCTATTGGCAGTATACGATGCTCCGGCAGTGAAACGACTGTTTTCCCATTTCTTAACGTAGTTGGCTTCTACCGCGTAGGCTTGATTGTGGTCTTTGATTTCTGTGTTGATAGATGTAACATAGTCCCATGGGGTCCGGGCACTCGGCAATTGTTCAAGATAACTGGAAAACGACCTGCCGGAGTAGAAAGAACTATTAAAATCTATTATAAGCATCTGTTTATGTGCAAAATTTTGCTGCCAGTATAGCGAAAGTGTCGGTGTACCCCCTTGGTTTCCGTTAATGTCGGTCAACAAAATATCGTCGGTACCATTGCTGAGCGAAAGAAGCCCATTGTATACAAACTTGTCATGGAGATTCCTTTGATAGCCGATTTGCGCCATAAATACAGTGGTATCGGGCTTTATATAGTTGTATGAAGCCCATACGTTGGCCATAGAATTATCCATATAGCCGCCGAGCGAGGTTTCATCTCGTGTAACGGATTGTCCGTCGGGGTATGTGAAAGTTTCCGTATAATCGCGGTGGCTTTTAATTCTATTGGTGAGTTTGAAATTTCCTCCGACTTCCCATTGCGAGCGACCGTTATTAAACTTGGCATTGGCCATATAAAATCCCCATGCCTGATTGAGGGCCGGGCGGGCCTGTGACATAAGCGAACCTCCTACAGAGGGATTGTTTACAATGATGTTTAGCACATAATTCGCTCCACCATATCGAAGCCCGGGATTGTCGATCCATTCCACACGCTTAATGGTTTCGGGCAACAAAGTCCGGACTTGATCAATCGATGATTCGTGGCCGTTGATGCGAACCTGTACAGACTGACCGGCGGCTTGAATGGAGCCGAGTGCGTCACTGACACTCAAAGTCGGTATCATCAGATTGTTGAGCAACTGCATACCGTTCTTTGAGTTTTCGACCGCGCTTTTGGAAGGAAGATAAACATCCATATCGGCTTTTCGGATAACCTTCGGAGCCTCTATTACTATCTCTTGTAGTTCTTGGGCTGCGATAGTATCTGCTACCTCCTGTGCGGATGCGATGACCGGAAGCAAGATTGCAACCGCTACCATCATAATTCTGTTTAAGATTGTCGTTGTCATATTGTGATACGATTTTATTTGTTTCGTACCGCAAAATTAGTGCTTAGCCAATCTTAACCCCAAATATAAAAGTCTTAATGCAGCATCGCTAATATATTGATTATCAATGACGATAAAATCTAAAAGTCTTAATCACGTCATCAACAATCCAAATGAGTCTTAATCCTCGGCTTCCTGCCTTAAAAAAGCCACAATATCTTCTTTTTCAGGGACACCGAGTTTCTTCCTTACCGATGATTTACGGACATAGATAGTGGCAGCAGACTGTCCCGTGATGACACTGATTTCTTTAGTGGAGAATCCGGCTACCATAAGCACAATGATTTGTTCTTCTTTTTCAGCAAGGACATTTCCATGACAATTGTGTAAGCGGGAATAGAAACCGGAATATAGATTATCAATCATGTCATATACATTTTCCCAGTTTACAAGAGAACCGTCTGAGCCATTTTCGACCGAGGATATTTTGCGTAGCATATCCCTATTCTGTTCCGTTGGTGTCTCTGCCACCATCTTGATTATACCAAGCTGTTGAAGCATGGCGCGACGTAAAGATTCATGTTCGGATGACAGCGTTTTTGAAGCACTCAAATCATCTACCATCTTCTGCAGAGCTTCAGCCCTTTCCTCGGCTTCAATAGTCTTTCGTTTTCGTTTTTGGATATTCCATATAGCGGCTAATCCTATGATAACGGCTCCCAACAAACAAATAATCAGGATAGCTGTCTTTCTTTCATTCTGTGCTTTTAACGTCAACGCTTTGTTTTCTTGTTTAAGCGCGTTTTGCTCGGACTCCAACCGAGTGTACTCAAGTCGATTGAAAAGATCTCGCTGGCTATTATTAAGCGTCGCCAGTTGACTTAGCCTAATCTTGCCATTTTGCCTGTATGCAAGGAACTCCCTAAGTGGCCCGGCAAAACTTTCATAATAATTATGGTCTACATCCGTTCTGCCAAGAGCACAACTGTCAGCTATCGCCAGTTCTCGTGAAGAACGGTCATAATTACCCAGATTGAAGTAATTCAATGCTTTCCAAAAGTATAAATACGGTAAAGCTGAATTATGCGGTGCGTTTTCCAATACATAATCTGCCACGTGGTTACTTTCGTCATATCTTCCGAGTTCTTCCAAAATACCGATTTTCTCATAGGTATTTTTGAACTGGTCATCACCAAGGTGATTGGCGTATGCGTAATCAATCAAATCGTTGATTATAATCAATGCGGAATCACTGTTATTGGCAAACTGGTAATTCTCACATAATTGATATAAATATTCAATTCGATTCACAGAATCCTTATCTAACTCCTGCAAATGTCTGATATATCCGATATTATTCTTGCAATCAAATTCTGCGCCTCCCACTCCTATCCTTGTTTGGAGCAATTCGATCATATTGCTGTCAGGTATATCAGGAAGTGAAATCAATGAATCAAGCAAGGCCAATGACTTTTTACCGCTACCCGACCAAAAGAGATGCAGAGCATATAGGTCACTGCTTCTAAGAAATCGGATGTAATCACGGTTTTTATAATATTCAAATGAAAACCTGATAAGCGAGTCCGACACCATAGAGCTCTCATTAGCTTTATGCGCTGAAGCCTTTACCATATAGTAAAATGCTTTTAATGAATCCGCATCTATTTCAGAAACATCAATATTGTTTAGTAAAGCCAATGCACTGTCGGGCTGCTCATCTGCTATTCTTTCAGCGTCAGAAATAATTTGAGCATGTTGCTGAGAATGAGAACACGACACCCCGATACATGCCACGAAAACCGCGACAAACATAAGCAATATTGGGCACCTACATAATAATTTCTTTATAACCATATCCAATGTCGGGGCATTACAAAGACTTTTCAAGCAGCAAAGTTATTAGCCAACAGTTATAATCGGCTGTCCGAAGAAGAACAACAGCATGGCAAGAGTAGCAAGTGTGAATGAGTTATGCGTCATCCATAATCGGTACGTTACTTGTCTTTACAAACGCAAAGTTACGAAACTTGTTTTACTTTTGAGTAAACACCACAGGTACTTTTTGGGTGCGCGAACTTGAACAAGGCAAATCACTTTGGCGCATCCAGGCTGCCCGCTTAACCACATTAGGGTTATTTTATCTTACAGAAATCGGCATAAGTATTGCCATTTATCTCGTCCTCAGCCATTAAAAGCAAGTCTAAGTCCGGGCTCTTGAAACATTTAACAGTAAGATTCCTATTTCTCAACAACTCGTAGATTGTCTTCTCCAACAGTACGTCTCCTCCAAGAGCTTGTGTCATCAAACTGTTTCCGAGACGGAGAGAATCTCCTTCCAACCTATACTCAGATAATAATTTATTGGCGACAAACTGCATCTCGATAGAGCTGCCGGAAAAATTGATTATATAATCAAATTTATCCGTCGGTATTATATTGAAATATGGGGAGTGATATTGCACGAGTTTCCATGAACCATTTAATACAGCCGTATCAAGTGGCACAGGTATTAGTTCCGGCTCGACTTCTACGACTTCGACCATATTGGTATCGTTTGCGTAATAACCCATATCGCAAACATCCTGATTGGAGTTTGCCTGTTTGCAGCTTGCTATTAGGACAAGGAATAATACGGCGGTAATGAGATGCTTCATTTTCTGAGTTTTATTACGCAAAGATAGTTAAATTACACCACATATGGTATAATTCGAGATGAATCCGAAACTGCTATTGCGGTTAATATCAGAATAACGCGAACTCCTAATTCGATGCGAGGAAGAGGTCGTAGATTATCCAAAAAGCGAGGGAATAGACACCGATTCCGATAAAGTAACGCAACGGTTTCGACTTTATAATCCGGAACTTATCAAGAATCCAAAGGACAAAGCATCCCCCAATTACGAACAAGAGGAAATAATACCAAGGCAAATTGCTTAATGTCATAACTCAACGATTATATAGTTTTACTAATCAGACGCATTTCCAGAAGAATAATTACACCCTATCGAATAAAATATTCAACCATAAAGCAGGATAGCGCGGCGATTTCATTAAATAATACACTTTGCTGTAAGGATATATTTCCGTACTTTTGCGGTATGAAGGTGATTAGACGATGTATGTGCGAGGATTATCCGGCGCTGGTTGCTATTTGGGAGCGCTCGGTGAGGGCCTCTCACGACTTTTTAGATGATGATTCTATCGAGGAGATTAAGGATGCCCTGATTCCTGATTATTTCCCAAATGTAGAGTTATACGCTTTGTCCGACAATGATTCCCTCGTTGGTTTCATAGGGCTGCACGGCAACATGATTGAGATGCTTTTTATCGACAGCGAGGCTCGCGAGCGCGGTTATGGTTCTGCCTTGATTGCTTTTGCTTTCGATAAAGGTGCGACGAGGGTTGATGTAAACGAACAGAATCCGTCGGCTCTCGCTTTTTACCGGGCAAAAGGGTTCAAAATCATCGGCAGAGATGCAACCGACGATGCCGGTCGGCCCTTCCCTATACTCCATTTAGCCACCGCACCCATGCCATGAACCTCGAAGAAATCCTTGGCAAACAATTGAGCCGCCACGAAATCGAAAGATTGTGCCATGATGTAGCAAAGGCCGATTTGCTTTCTTTCATCAATCACCCCGACGACAGGGTTGCGTACAATACACTTTGGGTATTCTCATATTTCTCGAAGGATGACTTAAAATGGCTGCGACCAAAGTATCACACCCTCGTTGACTATGTGCTGTCCACCGGGCATGTGGGCAAGCAGCGCCTACTCCTTACTGTGCTTGATAGGTTCTCGATTTCAAAAGAAGATGTTCGGACCGATTATCTCGATTTCTGCATGACGGCTATCAACTCCAACCGTCCTTGCAGCATCAGGACCTTATGCCTCAAGCAGGCCTTTGCCATATGCCAATTCTACCCTGAACTTACAACAGAGCTAACACGCGAAATCGAGCTGATGAGTTATGGCGAGTTATCGCCCGGATTAGTATCAATCAGAAAGAACATTCTCAAGAAGATATCGAAACTTGAGTTTCTTTTAGGCAAAACGGTACAATAAAAGCCCGACGCGAGTCGTTATATCCATAATCATCAACCACATCAACACTCGACACATGAAGTATTTAAGTTCAATACTCATTATACTGTGCTTTATTCTCAGTTCATGCCACAACAACGACAGCACCCCGCCAACCGAAACCATGCTGCCCGTAGTAAAGCACTACGTTCCGACATCAGTCAAATTCCAAAGATCCGACAAAGAATTCTTTGACAAAGCAAAGGCTTTTTCGCAAAAGACGTTTATTGTCAATTCTGTCGACGAATTACCCTCCGACCCTATAGGATTCTCCAACGCCTATCATAGCATCAACTTCAAAGACAACACACTGCTTGTTACTTACGGCTTGCATAGCTGGTTATTAGAGACTTGCAGCAACACATACTACCGCGACAATGTAGAAAAGACCTACAACTGGGCTATTCGCATGGGCACATCATACGAGCCAGACCCGGAGTCAGAATACCTCTATTTCACCCGCTTTGCATTATTGGTCAACAAAGTACCTCAGGATACTGAAGTTATTATCACCCCGTACGTCAGTGCGCTGGGCTGGGATTGGGACGAATAAAGTCACCCGCAACGGTTATAGCCAATCTGCTAAGTATAGAAAAACTCTGTGAGCGCGACTGTTATCTTCGCGGCCACAGAGTTTGTATTTTTCAAAGAATAGGCTGTAACGCCTATTTCAGTTCTTTGAAGTGACTTCGGTCTACGCCGCATATCGGGCAAACGTAGTCGTCAGGCAGGTCTTCGCCGTCGGTTTCGGCCACGTAGAGACAAACATCGCACTCAAAACGGCGCTTTGCCGCAGCCTCCTGTTTGGTATCATCGGCCTGATAAGTGGGAGCGCTCTTGGGAGCTTTACCTTTAACCACACTGTGGTAATAAGCATAGGTCATCGGCACACCCTCGCCCTCTACAGTATCGATAAGGCGGGCAATCACGAGCACATGCGTATCGCAGTCAACAGTCTGCTCGGCCTCAAGAATCAGCCGCCCGGCAAAGCGGCCCTTTACGCATGGCACAAAATCTACAACATCGTAGCCGTAGCCCTCGTATTTATCGGTATCGCGACTCGACTTGAAACCGAATCGCCCAATCAGCGAAGTATCGCTATCTTCGGCAAGAATCGACAGCGAAAAGCGGCGGTTCTCGTTTATGGCATCGAGGGTATAATTACCCTTGTTCAACGATATGGCCAGCAGCGGGTTCTCGCTCGTAATCTGGAAACATGTGTTGATTACGCAGCCCACGGGACGGCCATCCTTAAATGCCCCTACGATATACAGACCGTAGGAAAGCTTATAAAGCACGGAGAGATTCATAATATTTTAATAGTTTTTAGCCTCGATTTCGAAGAAACTCTTGGCGTGGTTACAAACAGGGCAAACTTCGGGAGCTTTCTTGCCGATAACGATGTGGCCGCAGTTACGGCAGATCCACACAGTGTCGCCTTCGCGAGAGAATACGATGCCTTCCTCGATATTCTTGAGCAGACGGCGGTAACGCTCTTCGTGATGACGCTCAATGGCAGCTACGGCACGGAATCGGGAAGCGATTTCGGTGAAGCCCTCTTCTTCGGCCTCGTTAGCCATACGTTCGTACATATTTGTCCACTCGAAGTTCTCGCCTTCGGCAGCCTCATGGAGATTAGTCATAGTATCTGACACCTCGCCGCCATTGAGGAGTTTGTACCATAGTTTAGCGTGTTCTTTCTCGTTGTTTGCAGTCTCCTCAAAAATTGCGGCGATCTGCTCGTAACCTTCTTTACGCGCTTTCGATGCAAAGTATGTATACTTGTTTCGAGCCTGAGACTCGCCTGCGAAGGCTTCCTGAAGGTTGCGTTCGGTTTTTGTTCCTTTCAAATCTTTCATAATTAGTTTGTGTTGTTAATCAGTTATTTAAATATCGTCTGTTTGCTTGCAGCAATCCGGACACAGACCCCGGTATACCACCTCTACAGAGTCGACCTCGAAGCCTACAAAACCGTGTCGGTCTACATGCTCGGGCATCGACATATCAATAATCCGCCCGCACTTGCGACATGCAAAATGACTGTGCCTTGGCTGCGGAGCGAGCTCGTAACGACGGATACTGCACTCTACATCAAGCTCTTTCACAAGCCCTGCATCTACAAGCACATGCAAAGAGTTGTATACTGTCGTCCTCGACATTCCCGGATACAGAGGTGTCACGGCTTCATAAACCGCATCGGCCGAGGGATGTGTGTCGGTATTGGCAACATACGACAGTACAGCTATGCGCTGTGCCGAGGGCCTGATACCGCTGCGGTGTATCATGTCGATAAGACGACTAACCGGTATTTCTTCTCGTGTCATTGCTTTAACATTCTTGTAACGATTACAAAGTTAGTAATAATTTCAAAACTACCAAACTTTTCGGTGACTTTTTTTCATAATTGGCGAAAAATACCCATACCGGGCCTCAATACGGCCAAAATTCCGTATCTTTGCAGACTGTGACTAAACAATGAGGCTCTACAATGCCCGCACCTTCAGACGCAGAATTTTGCTATGGCCCAGCTTCAATTCAAATTTGACTATAACGAGCAACATGCTCACGAACTCGACCGCCGCATCGTATTCGAGCCGGTAGAGCACAAATATATCGTCGACAACGAAATAGTGTGCGACTCGGTAACTCAGGTGGTATCGTCGCACTTCGAGCAGTTCAATGCCGACTATTGGGCAGCCCGCAAAGCCACCCCCGAATGCCCGGCCGAACAACTCAAGGCCATGTGGGCGGCCAAAGGCGAGGAAGCCCGTAATCTCGGCACACTGCTACACCACCGAATCGAAGAGTATTATTTAGGCCACAAAGCCGATAAAGATGCAGAAAAAGAGCAAGGCTATAGGCATTTCCTCGATTTCACATCGCGCTACACCCTCACGCCATACCGCAGCGAATGGCCGGTATTCAGCCGCCGTTTCCGCATTGCAGGCACTATCGACTTTCTTGCTTTCGACGGTAAGAGTTTCGAAATTTACGACTGGAAACGGTCTACAAAAGTATGCGACAACTTCGGTCGTCCACTGCTGTCGTGCTACGGGCGACATGCATTCGACCCTATTTCGCATGTTCCCGACACTACATTCCACCACTATGCGCTGCAGTTGAGTTTCTACAGATATATCCTTGCAACTGAATACGGCATCAATGTCGACGCATGCCGCCTCGGCGTTTTTCATCCCGATATGACAAGCTGGCATCTCGTCGAAGTACCCTATCTCGAAGACGAGGTAATCACCATATTGAACCGACGATTATGAGCCGCCAACTGCCACAAGGATTCATCGACCTGCTCTCAAGCTATGGTCGTCCGGATTTGACCGAACCGCTGCTCAGTGCCCTCAGCGATACCGAGGCCAGCATTTCTGTTCGTCTCAACAGCCGCAAAAACATTACATTTGCAATCGACGGCGAGCGCGTGCCATGGCTTGCCGACAGCGGTATGTACCTCGACACAAGGCCGAATTTTGCCCTTGACCCGGCATGGCATCAGGGCTTGTACTACGTGCAGGATGCTTCGTCAATGGCTATGACTGCGGCAGTTCGGGAGGTGGTAGAAAGATTTTTCGACAACAAGCCCCTTCGCTATCTCGACGCCTGTGCCGCACCCGGCGGCAAAAGCATAGCGGCAGCCGAAGCGATGCCAGCCGGGTCGTGCATACTGAGCAACGAGTATGACCCCAAAAGGGCTTCGATACTCGCTGAAAACATTGCCAAATACGGCATGGCAAATACAGCCGTAAGCCAAGGCGACACTTCGGCCCTGGCTCGATTGGGCGAGATTTTCGACATCGTGGCTGTAGATGCGCCATGCTCCGGTGAGGGTATGATGCGAAAAGAGCCCGATGCTATTGCCCAGTGGTCGCCGGGACTTATCGAAAGCTGCGCAAGGCTACAACGCGAGATCCTTGCAAACTGTTGGAAAGCCCTTCGACCCGGCGGTGTAATGATCTACAGCACCTGCACATTCAACAAATCGGAAGACGAATCCAACCTCGATTTCATAATCAACGAGCTCGGCGGCGAGTCTGTGGACCTGTCGCTCGACAAGTACCCGGGTGTAATCTGCGGCCTCGGCACCGGTTCGCATTGCTATCGCTTTATGCCGGGACATGTTCGCGGCGAGGGTCTTTTCATTGCCGCCGTACGCAAGGCCGACGGACCGGCATCGACAGTAAAAGCCAAGAAGGCTGCAGCAGTCAAAGCCCCTGATGTCGAAGCCTTGACTCACCGGCTTATCAAGGGCAACGAAGAATACTCGCTGCGCCAAGACAAATCGGGGCTTTATTATGCCATTCCGGCCAAGGACAGCGCCTTTTTCGACCTTGTCGCCGACAAGCTCAGACTGATATCATGCGGATTGCCCATTTGCACCCGCAAGGGTAAGGACCTGATACCGGCATGGCAACTCGCCCTCAACGAGCATTTCGACATCACAGCCTTGCCCACCCTTCCACTCGACCGCTCCGAGGCATTGCGCTACCTGCATGGAGAAAGCCTCGCCTCAGTGCCCGACGACCTACCCAAAGGCATCGCCACCGCTACATATTGCGGGCGTCCGTTAGGTTTTATCAAGAATATCGGGCGACGGGCCAATAATCTTTACCCCGATGCCCTGCGCCTACGCCTCGACCCGGCCAAAGGCATCGACAACAATTACCTTAGCATTGTAAAACCCTGATAATATATGAAAGATTTCATCGCCATATTACGTCGTTTCGTACCGCCATACAAGAAGTATCTGGCACTGAATATATTCTTCAATATCCTCACTGCCCTGCTCACCTTGTTTTCATTTGCGTTGGTAGTGCCTATACTCGAGATGCTATTCCGCATCAACGAAGCTACCTACTCCATGATGCACATTGGCGAGGCGTCGTTCAAAGACGTGGTTGTCAACAACTTCTACTACTACGTACAAGAGGCTATGAATCAATGGGGCGCCGTGACAACTCTGGCAATCTTAGCATTCGCTTTGGTGATAATGACAGCCCTCAAGACAGGGTCGGCATTCCTTAGTTCGTACTTCATCATACCCATGAGATCCGGAGTCGTGCGCGACATCCGCAATTACGTTTACAATAAGATTACAGCCCTGCCAATCGGCTTTTTCACCGTCGAGCGCAAAGGCGACATCATGGCCAGAATGAGTGGCGACGTTGCCGAAATCGAGAATTCGATCATGGCCTCGCTCGATATGATTTTCAAAAATCCGGTAATGATAATTGCCTGCCTCGGCATGATGATAGCCATCTCGTGGCAGATGACGGTATTTGTCTTTATCCTGCTACCCATTGTCGGCGTTGTCATGGGCCGCGTAGGCAAGCGACTGAAACGCACCTCATTCGAAGGACAGACACAATGGGGCGTGCTAATGTCAACAATTGAAGAAACCCTCGGCGGCCTGCGAATCATCAAGGCATTCAATGCCGAAGACAAGGTACGCACACGCTTTCATGCCGAGAACCAGGAATTTTACCGATTGTCGAATATCGTTGCCCGCCGTCAGGCCCTCGCACACCCTATGAGCGAATTTTTGGGAACTATAGCGGTGGCGATAATACTCTGGTTCGGCGGCAGCCTCATCCTGTCGGGACACTCCAATATGAATGCAGCCGCGTTTATCTACTACATGGTGATATTCTATAATGTCATCCCCCCTGCCAAAGACCTCTCCAAGGCAATGTATCAGATTCAGAAAGGCCTTGCATCGATGCAGCGCGTAGATGTGATTCTCAATGCCGTTAACCCCATTGCCGACCCTGCCAACGCACGTCGCCTGCCCGAAGCCACAGCGGCAAGCATATCGCTCGAAAATGTGAGTTTCAGCTACGACGGCGAGGTGGAAGTGCTCAAAGATATCAACCTCGACATACCTGCCGGTAGCACTGTGGCCCTTGTCGGACAGTCAGGCTCCGGCAAATCGACACTCGCCGACCTGATACCACGCTTCTACGACCCCACCAAAGGATGTGTGGCCGTCGACGGCATCGATGTTCGTGATCTGCGGGTGGCCGACCTGCGCTCTATCATGGGCAATGTAAACCAGGAAGCAATACTCTTCAACGATACGATATTCAACAACATAGCCTTCGGTGTCGAACACGCAACTCTCGACCAGGTACGAGCCGCAGCACGAATCGCGAATGCCGACGATTTCATCATGGCAACAGAAAACGGTTACGACACACCCATTGGCGACCGTGGCTGCCGTTTATCGGGCGGTCAGCGACAGCGCATATCAATAGCCCGCGCAGTACTCAAAAACCCGTCCGTGCTCATCCTCGACGAGGCAACATCAGCACTCGACAGCGAAAGCGAAACCTTGGTACAACAAGCACTCGACCGCCTGATGAAAGGCCGTACAACCCTTGTTATCGCCCACCGACTTTCGACCATTCGTCGAGCCGACATGATATGCGTGCTCAATCAGGGACGCATCGTCGAACGCGGAACACACGAACAACTCATAGCCCCCGAAGCCAAAGGTTTCTACCGCCGTTTGGTCGAAATGCAACAACTAAATGCGTAAAGAAAAGTCCTCGGACGTATTTGTGGGTAACGATGCGTGCTTAACAGCCTTTACCCACACCGCCTCTCACAGGGTCACGGCACAATGATGTTGAATTAAGAATGATTATGCAAAAGGTCGGCAACGATAGGAGCTTGGCTCTCCAAGACAAGCCTCGGTTAGGCGACACTAACTCACAGATTGTCAACACCCTGTCTAATCCCCCACTCTCGTAGGGTCGCGGCACAATGCTGTTTACTTAAGGGTTTATAATGCAAAAGGACGGCAACGATAGGAGCTTGGCTCTC
>LUJM01000103.1:20138-78917 GCA_001689415.1 Bacteroidales bacterium M2
TTGTCTCGGAGAGCCAAGCTCCTATCGCTGACACTCTTTCTCCTTAAGTAAACAGCATTGGGTCGTGGCATGCCGCGACCCTACGAGCAGGCGGTTAGATAGAGTGCTGGCTATCTGCAAGTTAGTTTCGCATAACCGTAAATCATTATTGACTTATAAACTCCTCAGCGACCAGAGGACAAGCAGAATCCCCCCCTCACTTGCGGCCTTTTTTGAAATAGTCGTTGTGGATTTTGATACCGAATGTGATTATTGAGCATACCGATGCGATGACATTGGTGATTACCAGAGGCCAGTTATCCAAAGCTATACCCTGAATAACAAAGAATATCGAGCCCAATCCGAGCATACAGAATGTCGGCATTGCTATTCCGTCGGTATTACGCGTGCGTATTGTGGCAATAGCCTGGGGCATATAGCCGAGAATCATGCATATACTGGCTGTGTAGCCTATAATATTTATCCAAAGTTCAGACATAATGATAAAGGTTTTTAAGGATAAGTGATGCAATATTGCAGAAATAAGCTTATCGCAAGCCAACTTATTATTTAAAGCCAAAAGCAATAATCAAGAAACAAGTAATAACTTACAACGCTCAAATTATTAACAAATCGCAGCCGCATATAGTTCCGCTGGCTGCTTAAGGGGCAAAAAAAAGAGCCGGGGAGTTAATTCCGACTCTTTAAGTGTAGTCTTACCTGGATTCGAACCAAGACAGACAGTACCAAAAACTGTAGTGCTACCATTACACCATAAGACTATCCTTATGCCCAACCCCTAACGGGGCTAAAGCGATGCAAAGTTAGTGATATTTTTTTACTCACACAAATTTTTTTTATTGTGTGAGTAAAAAAATCATGTTGGTACCGGCATTATTTTGCCAGAGTCATGCCTTTACGTAGTGCTTGCTCGTTGAGCGGAATCAGATGGTGATGACGCTCGGGCAAGGTCTTTTTGAGGCCTCGAAGCACTGCATCGATGCCTACGATCGGTCGGCAAGCCAGCAGCGAACCCAGAAGTATCATATTGTAGGTCTTCGAGTTCTGCAATTCTATTGCCGCCGTCATTGCATCTACAGGCACTATGGTAATGTCGGTGCGTGTGGGCAGGTGGTGAATACCCGAGGGGTCATAAATCAGAGTTCCTCCGGGTTTTACCTTGCTCTCGAATTTATCGAGACTCTGCTGGTTGAGCACCACTGCGGTATCATAACTATCGAGTACGGGCGAGCTGATAGGCGCATCCGACAGGATTACAGTTACGTTTGCAGTACCGCCACGTTGTTCGGGGCCGTACGAGGGCATCCATGTAACTTCGAGATTATCCATAAGACCGGCATAGGCCAGGATTTTGCCCATCGACAGCACGCCTTGTCCGCCGAAACCGGCTATTACTATTTCTTCTTTCATAGCTTACTTGGTTTTGCTTTCGACGTCTTTGAGGTCGCCGAGGGGATATTTTTCAAACATATGCTCTACCATCCACTGGTTAGACTGTCCGGGGGTGAGTTTCCAGCCCGAGTTGCAGGTTGCAACAACCTCCACTACCGACGTACCCTTACCGGCAAGTGCATTCTCGAAGGCCTTGCGGATAGCACGTTTGGTCTTATTTACGGCAGCAGGGGTATGAACAGCCTGACGGGTTACGAAGCATGTACCGTCGAGCTGAGCCAAAAGCGGGGTTATGGCCAGGGGATAGCCGTTGAGTTCGGCATCACGGCCATAGGGGGTGGTGGCAGTCTTCATGCCGAGCAGGGTTGTCGGAGCCATTTGACCGCCGGTCATACCGTAAATGGCATTGTTGATAAAGATGATAGCGATATTCTCGCCACGGTTGCAGGCATGTATAGTCTCTGCCGTACCGATAGCCGACAGGTCACCGTCGCCCTGATAAGTGAATACCAGAGTACCGGGATTGAGGCGGTTGGCAGCGGTGGCCAAAGCGGGCGCACGGCCATGGGCAGCCTCGATCCAGTCGATATCGATATAGTTATAAGCAAAAACCGCGCAACCTACCGGAGCGATACCTATGGCACGGTCGGCCACGCCCATTTCTTCGAGAATCTGGGCAATGAGTTTATGAACCACACCGTGAGAGCAACCGGGGCAATAGTGGGTGTGGACGTCGCACAGCAGATCGGGACGGCTGTACACTTTATTCTCGGGGCGAATTATTTCTTCTTGTGTCATAGCGCCTTAGAATTTAAGATCTTCAAAATGGCCGGCCATGGCATCGAGCACTTCGCCGGGGTTGGGAATCATACCGCCCATACGGCCGAAGTGATATACAGGCACTGCACCTTCTACTGCAAGGCGCACATCCTCTACCATCTGTCCGGCATTGAGCTCTACTGTGAGTATACCTTTTACACGGCCTGCCAGACGAGCAATCTCGGCAGTCGGGAAAGGCCAAAGTGTTATCGGGCGGATAAGGCCGATATTGATGCCTTTAGCACGGGCATCCTCGATAGCCTTGAGGCAGATACGGGCGATAGAACCGAAGGCTACAATCAGATATTCGGCATCTTCGGTAAAATATTCCTGATAGCGCACCTCGTTTTCGGCGATGCGGCGATAGGTTTCCTGGAAACGGTGGTTGTTGACCTCCATTTTGGCAGAGTCGAGTTCGAGCGAAGTCACCACGTTGCGGTGGTCACGGTCGCCACGTCCGCAAGCTGCCCACGGGCACTGGCGACGCATTTCTTCGTCGGTGCGGCGCGGACGCTGCTCGGGCAGTACCACTTTCTCCATCATCTGACCAACGATACCGTCGGCAAGAATCATGGCCGGAGTACGATATTTGAATGCAAGGTCGAAGCCGAGCCCTACAAAGTCGGCCATTTCCTGCACAGTTGCAGGAGCCAGCACTATCAGGTGATAGTCGCCATGGCCGCCGCCTTTTACAGCCTGGAAATAGTCGGCCTGCGAAGGCTGAATGGTGCCAAGGCCCGGGCCGCCACGCATCACATTGAGTATAAGGGCAGGCAGCTCAGATGCAGCGAGATAGCTGATACCTTCCTGCTTGAGGCTCACGCCGGGCGACGACGACGAAGTCATCACGGCACGACCGGTGGCAGCACCGCCATAAACCATATTAATAGCGGCAACCTCGCTCTCGGCCTGCAGCACAACCATGCCGGTAGTCTCCCAGGGGCGCAGTTCGGTAAGGGTTTCAAGTACTTCGCTCTGCGGAGTGATGGGGTAGCCGAAGTAGCCGTCGGCACCGTAGCGTATAGCGGCGTGGGCTATAGCTTCGTTGCCCTTCATCAATTTTACTTCTTCCATATATCGGTGAGGATTTTACGGGGTTAGATCACTTGGCATCGCGGTCTACGACACGATAAACCTCAATGCACGCATCAGGGCATACCGTGGCGCAAGCAGCGCAACCTATACATTTCTCGGGGTTTGCGGCGAAGGCGTAGTGATAGCCGCGGTCGTTGACCTCTTTCGGTTGAAGCAGGAGCACATCGGCCGGACACGCTATCACGCAAAGGTCGCATCCCTTGCATCGCTGGCTCTCGATGGTTACCGCTCCGTAAACTTTTGCCATATTTTCAATAGGTTTAGGGGTGATTTAAGGAACATTCCGGCTCAGAACCGGACTTCTCAATGGCAAAAGTAAGAAAAAATTCAGTAACTCCAAACTATGCAACGATTTTTTGACAAAATTTCGTAACTTTGCAATAACGGTTAATCCTACCACACATGAATAGAATATTATTATCCTTTATCGCGGCTTTGGCATGGCTCGGAGCGCAAGCCTTCACTACACTCGAATACTCTGTCAAGACCGACTTCCTCGACAGCGATGAAAACGTGACTGCCGTAGTGCCCGACCGCGTAGGCGACGAATGTTTCCCCACCGTTTACATTCTCAACGGCTATTCCGGAAACCATACCGACTATATTACCCGTGTCAAAGACCTCGGTAAAATGGCTGACCGCTTCAAGATGATTTTCGTGATGCCCGACGGCCGCAACAGCTGGTACTGGGACACCGACTCGATGAAAATGGAGAGCTTCATCACCATCGACCTTGTAGCCGATACCGACAAGCGATTCCCCACAATTGCCAACCGCGCCAACCGCGCAATCATGGGTCTCAGCATGGGTGGCCACGGCGCATTCAGGCTCGCGACCCTGCACCCCGGTATATGGAGCAGCGCCGGCTCGATGAGCGGCGGCATGGACATCACCAAGTTTGCCGACCGTTGGGGTATGGCCAAACTTCTCGGCACCTCCTACCAGGCCAACCCCGCCAAATGGAAGGCCAGCTCGGTAGCCGCACTGATTCCGCAGATGAAGACCGCCGGGGTAAACTATACATTCGACTGTGGCTACGACGACTTCTTCGCCAAAGTAAACGACGACCTTCACCGGGCAATGCTCGAAGCCGGGATACCTCACGACTACACCAGCCGCCCCGGCAAGCATTCGTGGCAATACTGGAATAATTCACTTCCATATATCCTCCACTTCTTCGACACCAAGTTTACCCGAGAGAAATAAGCCCGAAAACTGTAGAGGATAAGCATAATGCAATTACGCCAACTCGCACTTACCGACTTCAAGAACATCGAGAGCGCCCTGCTCGATATGTCGCCCAAGATCAACTGCTTCTTGGGCAATAACGGCATGGGCAAGAGCAACCTTCTCGATGCCGTTTACTACCTCGGCAACTGCCGCAGCTTTACAGGTGCCACCGACCCTATGCTGGTACATCGCGGTGCGCAATTCGCCACATTGAGGGCAATCTACGAGCGCCGCGGACTCGACGAGGAACTGCAGGTGGCCATTCGTCCCGGCCAACGCAAGATTTTCCGCCGCAACGGCAAGGCTTACCAGCGTATTGCCGAGCACCTTGGCGCATTTCCGGCCGTGCTGCTGTCTCCGGCCGACATGGAACTCACCGGCGGCGAGCCGTCCGAACGCCGACGCTTCATCGACCAGATAATATCGCAGCGCGAGGGGCGCTACTTCGAGGCTCTGCTACGCTACAACGGCGCACTCGAACAACGCAACCGCCTCCTTCGCGACGAAGTGGCCGACGACGGCCTGTACGAAGCCCTCGAGGCCCAGCTCGAAGTCGCGGGCGAGTACATCATAGCCCGCCGCAAAGCAAATATTGCCGAACTCGAAGCAATCTTCAGGCCTTATTATCAGTCTATTGCCGACGGCAACGAGGAAGCCGGGCTCGAATATGTCACCGCCGAATATCCCGACGGTCTGGCGGTGCACCTTGCCAAACTCCGCAACCGCGACCGCGCCTTGCATTACACCGCCTCGGGCCCCCACCGCGATGATATCGCAATGACTGTCGATGCCATGCCTGTGCGCCGCACTGCCTCGCAGGGACAGTCGAAAACATTTACCACCGCTCTCCGCTTCGCCCAGTACGAACTACTGCGCGAAAGCCTCGGCATCAAGCCATTGCTACTACTCGACGATATCTTCGACAAGCTCGATGCCGGACGAGTAGAACGCATCATAGCACTCGTTGGCAGCTCAGACACCTTCGGTCAGATATTCATTACCGACACCAACCGCCGCCACCTCGACGAAACTGTTGCAAGCCTCGGGGCATCAGGCGACTACCGTCTGTGGCAGGTTGAGCACGGCACATTCTCACAAATCGAAGCATGAGACGTGCGAAACCACTGCAGATAGGAGAAATCATCGACAAGATGATTACCGACACCGGCCTGCGACCGGCTATGGAACGCCGCTCGGTCGAGGCCATGTGGCCCGAGATTGTAGGCCGTCATATTGCCTCTTACACCCGCCGCGTAGTCCTCGACGGCAAGAAGCTACACGTATATATCGATTCGGCACCACTCAAAGAAGAACTCGGCTACCTGCGCGAAACACTGATAGAGCAAATCAACCGCCTTGCAGCCCGACATGCCGTTGACAATATCATAATACACTGATACCACACGAAATAACGCAATGAAAGATAATAAACTACCCGAAATCAACTTTCGCCACCGCCTGCCTGTACAGATACGTTTCAACGACATCGACATGTTCGGCCACCTCAACAACAGCATATACCTGCAGTTCCTCGACATGGGCAAGTACGCCTATTTCAGGCAGTTTATGACCGACACTTTCGGCAGCGAACCAACCGCCCCCGTAGTGGCCAACATCAATTGCGATTTCATCGAGCCGACAAAAATCGACGAACGCCTCGAAGTGCTCACTGCCATAACCAACATTGCCGACAGCTCAATGGTACTCGACCAGCGCATCGTCAGCAGCACAGGGCGCGTGAAATGCTCGGCCCGCACAATCATGGTCAACATCGACCTCTCCACCACCCGCCCCGTCACAGTCAGCGACCTCTGGCGCAAACGCATCAACGACTACGAGAGTAATGATAAGTAAGCTTCCTTCTATAAAGCAAATGATATTCGCTCAAATTCATACGCTTTTACAGTAGCGACCTAATCCATTTGCAGATCAAAAGGTCTTGGTCTAATAAATCTTTCTATGGTTTCTTTGTCTATTTATTGATAAATGTATTCAGAATCAGATTCATCAAAAAACAATATAGCAGGCGTATGTGACCCGATAGCAGATTATTGCAGACAATACTCTCGTTTGCAAGAATGCTTCGACTTATCCTCATCTCGTGATATCAAAACAACTGAAGAAGATATCCGAGTTATTGAACTTTTTGCAGGAGTCGGTGGATTCCGCGTAGGTCTTGAAAGAGCTTCATCTCATTACAAAACAATTTGGAGTAACCAATGGGAACCCTCTACAAAAAGACAGGATGCTTCATTCATCTACTGCAAGAATTTTGGTTACGACGGGCATTCCAATCAAGATATCGCAACTGTTGATGTCGATTCAATTCCTGATGCGGACTTATTATGTGGGGGCTTTCCGTGTCAGGATTATTCAGTAGCAACTACACTTAAGAATTCAGCCGGCATTGAAGGCAAAAAGGGTGTTCTTTGGTGGCAAATATGCAGGATTTTGCTTAATTGTAAACACAAGCCCAAGTTTCTCTTACTCGAAAATGTCGATAGACTTCTCAAGTCGCCCGCCTCACAGCGGGGTAGAGATTTTGCGATCATACTTGCGTCTCTTTCAGATTTAGGATATGATGTAGAATGGCGAGTAATCAATGCTTCAGAATATGGGATGCCACAACGCAGATGCCGCACATATATCGTTGGTTATCTTCGTTCTTTAAATCTCTACGAGCACAGTGGCAGCATCCATGAATGGGTAGTTTCCAATGGTATCATTGCTAAATCTTTCCCCTGCGTTCCTCGAACTGGGAAAAAAGAAAAGTTTTCAAATTTCACGATAAATGGAGATTTGCCAGAAGTTTCAGCTGGCTTTAACAAAGAAAAATCGTCAATCAGCCCATTTCTGAATGCCGGATTCATGTCGAATCGAGAGGTATATTCAGTTGATGTAGATGCTGTATATGAAGGAAAATGTTTGACATTGGGAGACATACTTGTCGATGAAGAATCTGTACCATCAGAATATTTTATTTCGGAAGCAGACATGCCCAAATGGCAATATCTTAAAGGCAGTAAATCTGAAACAAGAAAAACCGCCCAAGGATATGAGTATCAATATTCGGAGGGAGCTATGGCCTTTCCAGACTCTGCAGATAAGCCTTCGAGAACAATTATCACTGGAGAAGGAGGAGCGTCCGCATCGCGTTTTAAACATGTGATAAAGACTGCGTCAGGACGATATCGTAGATTACTCCCACTAGAGTTGGAACGCTTGAATATGTTCCCGGACAACCATACAGAGGGGGCTTCGGATATTCGACGCGCATTTTTAATGGGCAATGCCCTCGTTACAGGAATCGTAGAAGCTATCGGGAGAGAACTACTTAAACACTATGAAAAATGAAAATGTATGACCATACGTCTAAAGACGATATACTCAGGCATGCGCTATTGATGCTTGGTCACTCACTACGTCAAAAGCATCCTGATAGAACTCTTGCCAAACGTAAAGGTAAAGGCGGTATGGGACAGGCAATGGAAGATATACATTTTGAGTATGCCCCAAACAGCAATCCTACGCCGGACTTTGAGCAAGCCGGTGTTGAACTAAAATGCACTCCGTTGAAAGCTCTTTCAAATGGCAGCTATGTCCCGAAGGAACGTCTGGTTCTCAACATCATCAATTACCTTGAAGAAGCCGGAAAAGAGTTTAAGACAAGTAGTTTTTGGAAAAAGAATGCTTGCTTATTGCTCATGTTTTACCTTCATGAGCAAGGCGTAGACATTTATGATTTGTTTTTCAAAATAGTGAGATTATGGGAATTTCCTCCAGAAGATTTGAAGATTATTCAGGATGACTGGAATACCATACACGCGAAAATCAAATCCGGAAAGGCTCACGAACTTTCCGAAGGAGATACATTCTATCTTGGAGCCGTCACCAAGGGTTCTAAAGCAGGTGCAGAAATGCGAGAGCAACCTTTCAGCTCTATTCTTGCTCCACAACGTGCATATTCATTGAAAACTGCTTACCTCAACAGTATTATTCTTGACACTCTTGCTCATCAAGATTTTATGTCCGGAATGAAGATGACAAATATGCAACGACAACGCATGGTAAAGCGTAAAGCGAAATTAGAGAATGCCGTAAAGACTTTGTCTGATTATAACCATGGCGAGACCTTTGAACAGCTAATAGAACGTAGGTTTAAACCTTTTTATGGGTTGACTATAGATGAAATAAGCAAAGTTCTGAACATAGAGATTACTCACAATCCCAAGGCTGTAGGGCCTCATACGTGTCGCGCTATTCTTGGAGTTAAGGCTGCAAAGATTGCTGAGTTCGAAAAAGGAAATATTCAAATGAAGACTATAAGATTACAGCCTTCGGGCAAATTAAATGAATCTATGGTCTTTGACGCCATTGACTATATCGAAATCGCGGACGAAGAAGTTTGGGAAGAATCCAGATTATATCATACCCTTACCCAGCGTTTTCTATTTGTGGTATTTACCAAATCTAAGAGTGGGAACGAAGGAGACTTGGTACTTGATAAAGTTTTTTTCTGGACAATGCCTTCCGATGATTTGGCAATCGCTCAAAAGGTATGGGAAGATACTAAGGAAAAAGTAAAGGTTGGAATATATGATTCCTTTCTTAAAATTTCAAATAAACTGATATGTCACGTTAGACCTAAAGCCAAGAACAGTCTTGATTTAACTCCTACTCCTCAAGGGGAAATGATGCCTAAAAAAGCTTTCTGGTTAAACCGCGAATATGTTTATAACATCGTCAAGTCTAATATGTCAGAAGGATAAATGCAAAATTCCCTTCAAGACCTCTATCTATAAGAGACTTCTGTTATCATCGAAGCTACATCAAGCACTTTAGAATACCTTTATCCTTGCTCCCGAAGTATATATCTTCCAACTTTGGCGAATTTTTCGTATATTTGCGGTCGCTATGACTGAAAAGACAACACCATCCACAATACAGCTGCCCGAGCCAACGCTCAGGCGGCTACCTTGGTATCTGGCTTATCTGTCGACTGTTAACAAAAACGACACTGAATACATATCGACAACACGTATTGCCGAGGCACTTGATGTCGACCCCTCGCAGATTGCCAAAGACCTATCATTTTTGGGCATTCGAGGCAAAACACGCATCGGCTATCAGATCGAGGCCCTCGAAATAAAGCTACGCGACTTCCTTGGATTCGGGCACTGCCACAACGCCATAATCATGGGCGTAGGCAGCCTTGGCGCGGCACTTATAGCCGACTCCGGCTTACAACGCTACGGTCTCAATATCGTGGCCGGAATTGATATAAATCCACGGATTATAGGCACTCATATCAATGGAGTTGAGATTTTTGCGCCTGATGCCATTTCATCTATCGTAAAGGAATTCAACGCCATTATAGGCATTATCGCAGTCCCCGTAACATGTGCCCAGGCAGTGAGCGACGAACTCGCACAAGCCGGAATCAAGGCGATATGGAATTTCACACCCTCGCGAATTCGTGTTCCCGAGGGCGTGGTAATCTCCAATACCTCGATTTACTCGCACTTGGCTGTGATGTACAACCGTCTGTCGCTACTCAACCTGGAATGAAAACCATACTGCTTCGCACCCTCAACGGAAAAACTGAAGCTATCGGCGGGGCTGACTCGGCTGTGCTGAGGCCCGGCGAACCGGTTTTCGTGCCCGATCCGGTAGAGCAATGGCAATCAATTGTCGCACCGGCGATACGTATCAGCCGCCTGGGCATGAACATAAAGCCCGCTTTCGCACGGCAGCATTATCACGAAATCGCAGCCGTGCATCTGCTGATGCCGCGCACCGTCGGTCCTATACCTCCGCTTTTCTGCGACCGAGCCATTGCTCCGGGCAAATGGTTCGACATCGATTCACTCTCCGGTAAGAGTTTCAATGCTTCCATTGCGACTTTCGACGACGACAATACCGTCACCTTAAGCATGCCCTTGTGTTTCAGCGACCTCAAAGCCGACGAGGCCGTGCACTTCGTATCTCGCTATATGACCCTCAAAACCGGCGACATGATAGTTTTCGGCGACAAAGCTCTCGACTTGGGGGCACCTTCGCTCGACACCATGCTCAGCGCCGAAATTATGGGTATGCCTTCGCTCGACATCAAATTCAAGTAAGCCGACTCATCGCTATGCACCTACGGCACCTACGATACCTCACGCTGGTTTTCTCTATCCTTACGGCAATAGGGGCGTGGGCGTATGATGCTACATATTACGCTCAGTCTTCGGCCCTTGCCGACGGCCACTGGGTCAAGATTGCCGTCGACACAACAGGTGTATACGAGATTTCGACTGAGCAGTTGCGCGAATGGGGCTTCGAAAAACCCGAGCTTGTCAAGGTCTACGGCTACGGAGGTCTTATGGCTGATTATCAGCGTTTCGACAGCAACATTCCCGACGACATACCGCCTACCCCCTCGGTACGTACAGCCGACGGCAGGCTTGTTTTCTATGCCGAAGGCACGGTAAGGGCCACAATCAAAAACCTATCGACCTACGCTCTCGACATTCAGCGCAACGCCTATGCCTCCAAAGCATATTACTACCTCTCAGACAAGGCTTTGAGCACAACCAACACATCTGTTACCGACATCGACTTCACAGGCGAAGCTTGCACGTGGCATTACTGCATCGACCTTGTCGAAAACGAAGTCAGTGGATTCAACGGCGGCACTGTTTTTCATGGCAAAGCCCTTGCTCAAGGAGAAAGCGACAGCCATACTTTTTCAATCCGCAATCTCGGCCGGGACAAAGAGCAACAACCCAAAGTGGCATATTGGGTAGAAACGGCTGTCAACGCCCCCACCCCGACCACATTAGGCTTGAGTTTTTCGGACAACGTTACAGCATCGAACCGCCGCTATCCCACGCACGCAGCAAACACCTTGCCTGCAATCCTGTACACTCGTGGCGAAGGTCGTGCGATGCTCACACCCACATCTGCCGACTGTGAAATACGCGCTGAAGTAAGCATCCCGTCATCGGCTATGCCATTGTATGCGGCAGTCGACAGGTCATATATCGTATATCCCCGATTCAATATACTTGACACTGACCGGTCGGAACTTATGCTCACATATCATAGCCAGCAGAATCACAGACTGGTAGAAATCGACGGAGCCGACAAAGATATCCAAGTATGGGATGTAAGCAACCCGGGCAATATCAGGATTCTTGCCACAGCAAAGTCTACCGCAGATAATCGGTACTTAGCAGCTACCGACGGCGCTGTGCGTATGGTCGCGTTCAACCCATCGGCCCCGCACCGCCACGTTTCATATGCCGGGACAGTCCGCAACACCGACCTTCATGCCGAAGCGACTCCCGACATGCTGATAATCACCGTAGAAAGCATGCTACAGGCCGCCAACGAGCTCGCCGACATTCACCGTGCCGACGGTCTTGATGTCCTTGTTGCGAGCCAAAATGATATAATCAACGAATTCGGTTGCGGCACATCATCGCCGGCGGCCTTGCGTCGCTTTGTCAAGATGCTCTACGACCGAGGCCACGACAAGCTAAAATACCTCTTGCTCTACGGCAGAGCCACCGCCGACCCTCGCTTTATCAACCATGCCCCCGGCGACTACCTGCTCACTCACGAATGTGCTATTGCGGCAGTATGTCGCGACAGCGGTGCCAATTATGCAAGCGACATGTATTACGGCATGCTCGGCGACGACTATAATCCCGAGCAGATAGGCGAGATGCCTACTATGATTTCAGTAGGCCGACTTGCCCCGGCCGACATGCTGCAGGCTCGCGAGGTAAATGATAAAATCCGGCGGTATACCCAGTCGCCTCCGTCACCGGCCTCGATGTTGCGCTTTGTACGATGCAGCGACAACGACAACAACGGCATCCACCTCCTTCATGCCAAGGAAATGACCGACACCATGCTCACCGTCAACGACCGCATAAACGTCGTACGTGCCGACATACTATATTACCCTGTAAGTGGCGGCACATGCAATGCTGTGCGTGATTTGCTATCAAGTAGCTTCAGCCGAGGAGCCGGATTCTTCCACTACAACGGCCACAGCAGCGAAAATGCACTGGCAGGCGAACGTATTTACAGTATCAGCGATGCCCGCACATCCAAATATCGCGACCCGGTATTGATGATGTTCTCGTCGTGCAGCACTAATGTTTTCGACTCTAATAAAAACAATCTCGCCGAAGCCGCATCCCTGTCGGCTGAGGGGGGCGCTATCGGCTGTATAGCCTCTTGCCGTTCGGTCTACATGAACTACAACCGCATATTAAGTGAAAGCGTCGGGCTCGCTTATGCAGGCGCGAAGGCCGGTTGTACCGGAGCCGACATCCTTCGCAATGCCCGCAACAAGCTTATCGACGAGGGGCGCATGAAAGGCGACTGCGGATATAATACCCTCTGCTTCAACTACACCGGCGACCCGGCAGTGGCCCTGCCATTCGCGCGATACGGAATCGTTGTAGACAGCCCTGCACAGACGGCTATAACCTCGCACAGCACGCTTAACATCAAAGCCCGCATCATAGACGACGGCGGCCGGACAGTCGACACCTTCGACGGCGATGCCCTTATCGAAGTTTTCGACGGCACTATCACACGCAAGCCTACCGCAAAGATAGATTACACAATCTCCGAGGTATTCGACGACAACCTTATGGCCGAATACCATGCCGTGGTTCGGGGCGGAATCATAGATACCGACATAGTTCTCCCCGATGCGTACTTTTGCGATGCCGGATACCGAATCGTAATCTCAGCCTCAGACCCGAAACGCAAAGAATATGCAGCCGGTATAAGCAAAGGTCCGGCAATCAAGGCCCCGGACTCCGACGATATGACAATAGAACGCACACCGCCACAAATTATTGACTTTTATATCGAACCCGAAGCATATTCAAGCCCCGAGACCGTCGCACCCAATATCACGGTAAGGGCGTCGATAGCCCCCTCTCCGTCGGGCATCGCAATGGGAAACACCGGTGTGCGCAACAAACTCAACATCATTCTCGACGGACGCACGTCATACCCTGCATTACAAAACAGTATCAGCTACGACAGCACCGGCATTGCACACATACAGCTCGAGCTCACCAACCTGGCATTCGGGCCGCACACACTGCAACTGATTGTGCCAAACAATGCCGGAGAAGTAAGCATCGACTACCTCAACTTCAATGTCTGCAACCAGGCTCTTACCGGGGAGCTCATCCTCGACAGTGACGGCCCGGTTCGCGACAAGGCCGTCTTCGACATCAACACAAGCTCTCAAGCCCGAAGACTGATAATAACACGTGCCGACGGCGAGACTGTTGCATCGGTATGCGCTCCCTCATTCCCATACACCTGGAATCTCAAAGACCTCAACGGCAAGACTGTTGACGACGGTCTCTATCGCGCATGGGTTATTCTCGAATCCGACCTTGCCCGAGGCTCCACCCCGGCTGTCGACGTAACTGTAATCAAGTAAACGCATGAAAAAGTATATCGCAATATTATTGACATTGTGCTTCACAGCGTTTGCAGCCACAGCTATAGAGATTAACTGTGTGGCCGGGAGACTTGTGTCGACATTGAACGACAAGACAATAGACCGACTTTGCATAAAAGGCTCTGTCGATGCATCCGACTTATTCTTCATTGCCGACGAACTGGAGAATCTGAAAGAGCTCGACTTGTCGGGCTGCACAATCGAGGCTTACCGTGGCATCCCGGTTCACGGCCAGGCTCATTACGAAGCTGCGACAATCCCCGGCGGTACTTTTGCCGCTTCGCATATCGAAACTATCCATTTCCCTACCGACGGCACATTGCATATCGGCGATGCGGCATTCATATCGTCCGGCTTGAAATCGCTTAATATCAGCTGCAATGTCACAATTGGTACCGGGGCCTTTGCCTCATGTAAATCGCTTGGCGAGGTTCGAATAACAGGCCGGGCAATTATCGGCGAATACGCCTTCAGAAGCTGTAAATCACTCTCGACAGCAGACCTGACAGGAGCGATTGAAATAGGCGTAAAGGCCTTTGCCGCCTGTACGCAATTGCATACCGCTGTATTCGGCAAGGATATCTCGGTCATCGGAGCATCATCTTTCGAAGGATGCGGGCTCAAGAACATCAACCTCGAAAATACAATAGTAAACACCATAGGCAACCGGGCATTTGCACAAAACACAAGCCTCGAAAACATACTACTGCCTCAAAGCGTTAAAACCCTTGGCGAAGGCTTGCTTTCCGACTGCCACGCACTCGGAGAGGTCAGCATACCGCCGACCTGCACATCGCTGCCCGACTATGCCCTCAAAGATACCGGCATTGGCCACATATCTTTAGGCAATCTCGTCGAAATCGGGGCGTACTCTCTCAAAGGCAACTCGTCACTATCGACAATCACACTACCTGCCACCCTCGAGCGAATCGGCAACAATGCAATGGAAGGCATGACCGGGCTGACATCTATCGAAGCTACTGCGCTGAAATCAGTACCAAGTATCGGCAACGATGTCTGGGCAGGGATAGACCGGCCCGCCGTACTACTCCTTACCGCAAAGGATATGGTAACACAATTCCGCCAAAGCCCCCAATGGCAGGATTTTCTGATATTGGACGAGGCGCAAAGCAGCATCAAAAACACCGACGTGACCAAGGATCTGAACTACACCTTGCACGACGATATACTCGCAATCGAATCGCCGGAGAGCCCAATCACCGAAGTGTCGGTTTACAGCCCCGACGGCAAAACGGCGATATCGGCCAGGCCGAGCAACAGAATGTGTACCTTAAACCTTTCGGGGCAATCTGCCCGTATATTGATAATCCATATCATCCTTGCCGACTCCACAGTGGCAAATCTAAAAATCTCACGCTGATGGGAAAGAATAAACTACGCAAATTCAAAGAACTTGAAAGCAATCCACTCGTACTGCAATATCCTTTCGGACAACTCGCGGTAACGCCATTCCCCCTCAAAGGTCGCTGGCGAGCTGAGTTCTTCCACAACGACAAACCTATAGTGCTCGAATTAGGCTGTGGCAAAGGAGAATACACAGTCGGGCTCGCTCGTAGATATCCCGACCGCAACTTCATCGGCATCGACATCAAGGGCGCTCGAATGTGGACCGGGGCCACAGAGGCCATGCGCGACGGAATGACAAATGTCGCCTTCCTGCGAACTTCGATCGAGTTGCTCGCTTCGTTCTTCGCACCCGGCGAGGTCGACGAAATTTGGATCACCTTCCCCGACCCGCAAATGCGCAAGGTCAACAAGCGCCTCACCGGCACGCGTATGCTGGCTCTATACCGCAGCATCCTCGTTCCAGGCGGCACTATACACCTCAAATCGGACAGCCCGTTCCTGTATGCCTACACCAAGATGATGGCCGAGTTCAACAAACTCGATATCCTCGCCTCGTCGGCCGACATATATTCTGAATATCAGGCCGGTCATCCCTTGGTCGACATCCGCACACACTACGAACAGCAGTGGCTCGACCGCGGCCTCACTATCAAATACCTGGCATTCAAACTCGACAATGCCGACAGCCTTGCCGAGCCCCCCGAAGCCGACACAATCGAACCCGACACCTACCGCAGCTATTCTCGTGGCTACATACAGATGCCCGGGCAATTCGAAGAAAAAGACTAAACATAAAATCTCCACACTCAATATGCTATACCCAGCACTTATAACCGAAGCCCTGTCAACAGTGCGCTACCCCGGTAGCGGAAAATCGCTGACCGAGCTCGACATGATAGCCGACGACATCCGCATTGACGGCAACAAAGTGAGCTTCACGCTCATCTTCGACAAACCCACCGATCCCTTCCGTGCATCGGTACTCAAATCTGCCGAAGCCGCTATCAAGTTTCGCGAACCCGAAGCCGAGGTAACTATCAACACCGCCGTCCGTCAGGGACAAGAGGCCGCACCAAAGCCCCCGGTATTGCCGGGCGTGAAAAATATAGTAGCCGTTTCATCAGGCAAAGGCGGCGTAGGCAAGAGTACTGTCGCAGCCAACCTTGCCGTGGCTCTTGCTGCCGAAGGCTACAAAGTCGGCATCCTCGATGCCGATATTTTCGGCCCGTCGCTGCCTAAGATGTTTGGCCTCGAGGGCGCCGAACTGTATATGCACGAGGTCGACGGCCGCAACCTCATCATCCCCGCCGAAGCCTATGGCGTGAAGATGCTGTCGATTGGATTCCTTATCGATCCGGGCAATGCCGCCGTATGGCGAGGTGCTATGGCATCGAACGCGCTTAAACAGCTTATCGAGCAGGCCGACTGGGGAGAACTCGACTACTTCCTCATCGACATGCCCCCCGGCACAAGCGATATCCACCTCACTCTCGTACAGACCCTCGGTCTCATCGGTACTGTAGTTGTGACAACACCCCAACAGGTAGCACTGGCCGATGCCCGTAAAGGCATAGCGATGTTCCGCGACCCGAAAATCAACGTACCTGTACTCGGACTTGTCGACAACATGGCATGGTTCACCCCCGAGAAGCATCCCGACGAACGATACTTCCTCTTTGGCCATGACGAAGATGTTGATGCTCTTGCCGCAGATTTCGACGTTCCGGTTCTCGCCCGTATACCCCTGGTGGCTGCAGTAGGCGAACATTCCGACAGCGGCAAGCCTATCGTGCTCGAAAACACCACATCGGCACTCGCATTCGTACACCTCACCCACGAGGTGATCGAGGCTGTAGAACGTCGCAACAACGATTTACCCCCGACTCACAAAGTTGAACTCCACTGATGAACAGCGAGAAGTACATACTAATCGTCAACGGCCCCAATATCAACCTCACCGGCATACGCCGCACCGACATCTACGGAAGCGGCAGCTACAGCGACATGACGGCATGGATCGAGGCAAATGCCCCATGCCACATCGTCGTAGAGCAGAACAACGGCGAGGGACAGATTATCGACGCTCTGCACCGTGCGCACTTCGACAACGAATGCGCAGGTGTAGTGCTCAACGCCGGGGCATATACCCACTACTCATATGCCATCGCCGATGCGGTAGAGGCCATAACAAAGCCCGTGGTAGAAGTACACATATCCAATATTCTTTCCCGCGAGGACTTCCGCTGCAAATCGGTAATCGCCAAGCACTGCATCGGCTCCATAGCCGGTTTCGGCTGGCAAAGCTACACTCTCGCTCTAAAGGCTCTGACAGAGCATCTGACTAATTAAACGGCAATCTACCGCAACGACTTGGAGAGGCAAAACCAAGCTGTGTTTGTGAAACTTAAGAAAATCGTATATGGCAAATAAGAAAAGTATAGGCGAAAACAGCATGACTGTCGGTGTCGACGGCAAAAGGGCGGTGCTCAATGCCACAGGCCTTGGCAACTATAGTCGATACTACCTTAATATAATGTCGATGGCATATCCGTCGACAAAGTTCAGACTGTACTCTCCTGTCGATAAAGAGAACGACAGGCTCAAGCCTTTGCTCGACAGAGCCAATATCGATTTATTCGTACCGAAGCTGAGCATGCCATTGATGCGCTCGTGGTGGCGCACTATCGACATGCCCCTGCAGCTGCGAAACGACGAAGTAAGCATCTATCACGGACTCAGCAACGAGCTTCCCCTCACTATCAAGGGTGTATGCCCTACCGTAGTCACTATCCACGACCTCATCTACAGGCGCGTCAAGGCTGACTACAGCGCGATAGACCGAAGGCTCTACGACTTCAAGTACAGCCGCTCGGCCCGCATTGCCACAAGGGTGATAGCTATCAGCGAACGCACAAAAGCCGACCTGATAGCCGACTACGACATCGACCCCGAAAAAATCGATGTAATATATCAGGGAATCGACCCCATATTCACCCTCAACATCGACACTGCCAAGCGCATGGAAGTAAGGCAGAAATACAATCTACCCGAGCGCTATATCCTGGCCGTAGGCACTGTGCAGCCACGCAAAAACCAGCTGCTTGCCGTCAAGGCCCTCGAGCACCTTCCCAAGTCCGTGAAACTCGTTATCGTAGGACGTATGTCGGGCAGTTATGCCAACGAAGTAGAGCGATATATCTCGTCGCACGGTCTCGCCGACAGGGTGCTACACCCCGATGTGCCTTTCAGCGACCTTCCGGCACTGTATGCCGATGCGGCTATTTCGTCGTATACCTCGCGCTACGAAGGTTTCGGCTTACCCGTGGTAGAGTCGCTCACCGTCGGCACTCCGGTAATAGCATGCACAGGCTCGTGCCTCGAAGAAGCCGGTGGTGAAGGAGGCATATACATAGCCCCCGACGATGTAGATGCTTACGTAGAGGCTGCAGAGCACCTGCTCGACGACCGCGTATTCTACGACAAGACTGTGCGACTCGGCAAGCAGCATGTGCGCCGTTTCTCGGCCGATGCTTTCGCAAAGGCCACAATGGCAACTTATAAAAAGGCTATAATCAGCGAATTGATATGACAAATAAAACACTCCTCGTAGTCGGAGCCGGCGGATTTATAGGCGGCTTCATATGCAGCGAAGGCATTCGCCGGGGCTTCGACACCTATGCCGGCGTGCGTGAATCCACAAGCCGACATTATCTCACCGACCCTGCACTGCACATCGTAGACTTTGACTACGACAGCCCATCGGAACTTGGCCGACAACTTCGCGAAGCAGCTCCCGAAGGCGGCTGGGATATGATTATCTACAATCTCGGAGCTACCAAGGCACTGAATTTCGGCGATTTCAACCGCATCAACTTCGAGTACCTGCGCAATTTCACAGAGGCTCTGGAGCGCAACAAGCTCATGCCACGCAAATTCCTCTTCATGAGTTCGCTGAGCGCACTCGGTCTGGCCGACGAGAAAAACTATACCCCTATCGACTCGTCGACCGTGCCGCACCCCAACACCCGCTACGGCCTGTCGAAAATCAAGGCCGAGATGTATCTTGAGACGCATCCCGAGATTCCTTGGACCATTTTCAGGCCCACCGGAGTATACGGCCCACACGAGAAGGACTACCTGATGATGATACAGTGCATCGACCGCCACTTCGACTTCGGCGTGGGCTACCGCAAGCAACTGCTTACATTTATATATGTCGACGACCTCGTGGGAGCCATGTTCGATGCACTCGCAACCGACAATACTCTCCATAAAAAATACATCATCAGCGAGCCACGAGCCTACACACAGACCGAATTCAGACAGATTGTAGCCAAAGCCCTCGGCCGCAAGGCCGTGATACCCGTCAAACTTCCGCTGTGGGCTGCATATGTGGCATCGTATGCAGCCGAGAAATGGAGCCACATCAGCCTGAAGCCCTCGACCCTCAACCGCGACAAGTTCAAAATCATGCGCCAGCGCAACTGGAACTGCTCGGTGGCCGATGCCGTGGCCGATTTCGGCTTCAAATCCGAATTCCCGCTCGAACGCGGCATCGAAGAGACCGTCAAGGCATATCTGGCTGACAAGGCAGCCGCCAAGACATCGAAATGAACGCACCGAAATGGGCTACGGCCATAGCCGTAATCATATGCCTGCCTATCATATCAATGCCTTGGCTGATAGCCCAATGCCAGCCCGACAGCTTCAATGAGAAACTGCTTTGGGCATACCCCTTTGCGGTCATTTGCGGTGCATACTGCGCATGGAAATCCATGCCCGACAGGCCCGAAGTATTCTGGATACTTATAGCCGTTATCGCCCTCACCCACGCAGCTGTATGGTTGCTTTGACCAAAACACCCTCAAGTACTAACAGACAAATGACTATCGACGAATATATCGAACGCCATATCGACGCCGAGCCGCCGCATCTGCGAGCGCTCTACCGCCGCACACACCTCGAGCGCCTGTACCCACGCATGTGCACCGACCACACCCAGGGACGTATACTCGCTATGCTCATTGCCATGATTCGCCCTACGCGGATAGTAGAGTTAGGCACATTTACCGGTTACTCAACACTTTGCATGGCCGAAGCCATGCCCGCAGCATGCCACATCGACACAATCGAGGTAGACCCCGAATATGCCGACGACATTCGCGACACATTCGCCGAAGCCGGACACTCCGACGACATCACACTCCATATCGGCGATGCCCTCGAAGTACTGCCACAACTATTGGCGACGAATACCTACGACATGGCATTTGTCGATGCCAACAAGCGACACTACATCGAATATTTCGACCTTCTCATATCCGCCATGCCTTCGGGGGCCTATATCCTCGCCGACAATACCCTATGGGGCGACAAGGTGCTCGACAAAGACGCGCATGACCCTCAGACCGACGGCATACGCGCCTTCAACGATGCTATCGCAGCAAACACGGCTGTAAACAAAATCATCCTGCCCATTCGCGACGGACTTACCGTAATCAGGAAAAAATAAAATGCTATCCAAAATTATCAAGACATACCGCGGGCTTACGGCAAACTGCTGGAACATAGCCCTATGCGATACCCCGGTCGATGACACCGTCAAAGGCAAAGAGCTACGTCTGAGGTGGTTGAAACACAAGCACAAAGAGAGCTGGTTTGCCGACCCGTTCATTCTTCGGGCCGACGACGAGGTAGTAGAGTTTCTTGTCGAAGAATTCGTATACAGCACCAAACTCGGGCGCATATCGAGGCTTATCGCCGACCGCAAGACCATGCAGCTCAAAGAAATACGCCCGATACTCGAGCTCGACAGCCACCTCAGCTTCCCGGCTATTATGCGCAAGGGCAACGAAATATACATCTATCCCGAAAACGGCACAGCCGACAATCTGACCCTCTACCACTACGACCCCGCAACAGACCGTTGCACCAAGGTAGAAAAGATTTCAGACCGCCCTCTTGCCGATGCAATCATCTGCGAAATCCATGGGCGCAAGTACATGCTCACCACATCGCTACCCGAGCCAAACGGTGCCGAACTCGAGGTACTGACCATGGAGCATGGGCATCCAGAGCACTTACAGACCGTGGTTTTTGAGCGCAACACCGGACGCAACGCCGGCGACATATTCAAAGTCGGCGACACATATTACCGCCCGGCGCAGGAAAAAATCGGCGACGAATACGGCGCCGCCATATCGCTGCAGCGCATCGACAGCGACGGCGATGGCAAGCTGTCGTTTAGCGAAGTGGCTGTGTACAAATCACCTTCGGCAAGGCTCGAGCTCGGCTTCCACACCTTCAACGTCCACGGCGACCTTATCGTTGTCGACGCAAAAGGCTACCGCTATCCTTTCATAGCCAGGATACTCAAGGGCCTACGCTCGCTCACAAAGAACAAAAAAGCGGTTTAGAGCACGGAAAGTGGCCTAATTAACAATATTTCACTATTCGACATAATCGCCTTACACACCTCTGTAGAGGCGATTTACATACCCAAGAGGCACTTAGAGCACCAGCTCAATCGATAAAAATTTCCGTATATTTGGAATAATTTGTAACTTTGCACCGCAAAAAGTGAATTTTATTAATCTCAAATATTTAAACAACCATGTCTGAAATTGCAGATCGCGTGAAAAGCATCGTAGTTGACAAACTCGGTGTAGAGCCCGAAAAAGTAACAGAAGAAGCAGCATTCATCACCGACCTCGGCGCCGACAGCCTCGACACCGTAGAGCTCATCATGGACTTCGAAAAAGAATTCGGTATCACCATTCCCGACGAAGAAGCTGAGAAAATCAAAACTGTAGGCGACGCTATCGCTTTCGTTGAAGCTCACGCTGCTTAAGCGGCTTACCGCGTCAGCACACCTAAAAACATTTAAGCCGCCGCGGATTTTCTATCATGAAAACAGCGGCGGTTTTTCTTTTGTAGCCTCCTTATTTAGCCACATCAGTATATATGGAACTCAAACGAGTAGTAGTTACCGGCCTTGGCGCCATTACTCCTCTGGGCAACGACGTTGCAACAACTTGGGAGAACGCCAAAGCCGGCGTCAGCGGCGCCGGACCTATCACACACTTTGATGCAAGTCTTTTCAAGACTCAATTCGCATGCGAGGTCAAAGACTTCAAACCCGAAGAGCACTTTGACCGCAAGAAAATGCGCCAGCTCGACCTGTACGCTCAATATGCCCTTGTGGCTGCCCGTCAGGCCGTCAAAGACGCCGGCCTCGAAGATGCGCCCGAAGGCACTATAAACAAAAACCGTGTCGGAGTTATCGTTGCCGCAGGTATCGGCGGTCTTCACACTTTCGAAGAAGAAGCCGGATACTACGCCCTCAACGCCGACAAAGGTCCTAAATACAACCCCTTCTTCATCCCCAAGATGATTGCCGATATTGCAAGCGGACACATCTCGATGGAGTATGGTTATCACGGCCCTAACTTCGGTGTCGTTTCGGCTTGCGCTTCATCTAACAACGCAATCATCGACGCCTTCAACCTCATCCGTCTCGGCAAAGCCGACATCTTCGTAACCGGTGGTGCAGAAGCCGCAATCTACCCTGCAGGCGTAGGCGGTTTCAACTCTATGCACGCACTTTCGACACGCAACGATAGCCCCACAACTGCTTCGCGCCCCTTCAGCAAGAGCCGCGACGGCTTCGTTATGGGCGAAGGCTCGGCAGTACTCGTACTCGAGGAACTTGAGCACGCTATCGCACGTGGCGCACACATCTACTGCGAAATCGCAGGCGGAGGCATGTCGGCCGACGCTCACCACCTCACAGCAACCCACCCCGAAGGCCTCGGCGCTAAGCTGGCAATGTCGGCTGCCCTCGAAGATGCAGGCATGACTCCCGAAGACATCGACTACATCAACGTACACGGCACTTCGACCCCCGTGGGCGATGTCAGCGAGGTTAAAGCTATCGTTGAGCTCTTCGGCGACGCTGCCAAGAAACTCAACATCTCGTCGACAAAATCGATGACCGGCCACCTCCTTGGCGCTACCGGCGCTCTCGAAGCCATGTTCTCGATCAAGGCCGTAGAGGAAGACATCGTGCCTCCCACAATCAACCACGACCCCGAGGACCAGGACGAAAATATCGACTATTCTCTCAACTTCACCTTCAACAAAGCACAGAAGCGCACCGTACGTGCAGCCCTCTCAAATGCTTTCGGTTTCGGCGGACACAACGCTACCGTTATCGTCAAGAAGTTCGAGAAATAATAATACTCCAGTACAAAACGACCGGCTTAACGCTCGGCGCCATTTGGCGTGGCGTTAAGCCGGTTGCTTGATTATAATATTCGACGAATGGGCTTAGGCCCATGACAATATATACCGACAAAAATGACAATCGCCATTATAGTAGCCATGGACAAGGAGCTGCAACTCCTGCTGCCGATGCTCAACGACCGCCAAGAAATCGAAGGCGGCAAATACTACACCGGCACAATGGCCGGCCACAAAATCATCGCCACAAAATGCGGTATCGGCAAGGTAAACGCCGCCCTGGGCGCTGCCGCGCTGATCGACACCTATGCTCCCGACATGGTTATAAACACCGGTGTAGCTGGCGGAACAGGCGCTACCGAGCATCCGGCCCGAGTTCTCGACGTAGTTCTGGCCGACGAAGTGGCGTATCACGATGTATGGTGCGGACCGGGCACCGAACCGGGCACCGCTGCAGGATGCCCCGCCCGCTTCAAATGCCCTCTCTCGCAGGACACTCGCAAGGCTCTCGGCGCTAAAGAAGGCCTCCTTGCCTCGGGCGACATCTTTGTCGACAGGCGCGAAGACCTCGACCGCATACTTGCCCTCTACCCCGACGCGATAGCCGTAGATATGGAATCTGCCGCCATTGCACAGACATGCCACATGCGCGAGGTGCCATTTGTATGCCTCCGCGTAATCAGCGACACCCCCGGCGAAGGTGGCAATGCTGCCGCATACAACGACTTCTGGACTGCAGCCCCCAAGGCCACATTCCACGCTCTCGAACACCTTCTCGAAATCTTGTAAATGAAAGACCTGCAAGCCATACGCGGTGCCCGACTCCTGCGAGAATGGATTGCGCAGGGCGAACATCAGACCCAGGATTTTAAATTCGCTATCAGCGACGCCCGCAAGATAGCACGCTCGCTGTCGGCTTTTGCCAATCGCGACGGCGGGCGCTTACTCATTGGCGTCAAGGACAATGGCGTTATCGCCGGCGTAAGAAACGAAGAAGACATCTACGTGGTCGAGCAGGCCGCCGAGCGATATTGCCGCCCGGCACAGCAAGTAAGCTTCAAAGCATACCGCATAGAGGGTAATATCCACGTGATAGTCGCATCTATCGAAGCCAGCCCCGAAAAACCGGTATATGCAATCGAACCCGACGGCAGCAGCAGGGCATACTACCGCATCGCCGACGAGAACATCCATGCACGCCCACTCATGGTACGCGCATGGCAGATTCGCAACGACGACAGCTCGGCCACATTCACCCTCCAGGACCCTCACACAGCGGTTCTCGACTACATAGCCTCACACCCCGGGATTGACGACACCCGCCGAATCGCACTCGACTTGCACATAGCCGTAGCAACTGCCGAGGATGCCATCGCGAGCCTTGCCGCCATGGAATTGGTAAAATTCGACTATCAAGGCGGACACTTTATGATAAGCCTCTCAGAACCCCAAGTCTAACGCAAATCACTCACAATCAATGAAGGACAACGCACAAGAGTTACTACCGATTGTCGACGAGGCAGGCCACCGTATAGGCACAGCCACACGCGGCGAATGTCACGGCGGGTCGATGCTGCTCCACCCCGTAGTACACCTCCACGTATTCAACAGTCGTGGCGAACTCTACCTGCAGAAGCGCCCAATGTGGAAAGACATACAACCGGGCCGCTGGGACACAGCTGTAGGTGGCCACGTTGATCCGGACGAAACCATCGAAGCCGCCCTACGTCGAGAAGCTCGCGAAGAACTTGGCATCCAAGACTTTATCGCCGAGCCACTCACATGCTACATATTCCGGTCCGACCGCGAGCGAGAGCTCGTCAATGCTTTCAAGACCGTAATCGACGACATACCCTGCCCCACCGACGAACTAGACGGAGGCCGCTTTTGGACTCAAGCAGAAATCCTCGATGCCATAGGCCACGACATTCTAACCCCTAACTTCGAAAAAGAATACACCCGACTGTTTCTCAATTCAGAAGAGTAGTATACACTGAATAGACAATAAAATTCTATTGCAGGGCAATAAACTGCAAAAAAAAGAGTTATACCATTAGCGCCCCTACAAAAAAGCGCTTTTGCTATCAGATGAAACCGATCTACCGACTCATACTCTCCTTATTAGCTGTCAACCTCGCACTTGGCACTTATGCCGCAGGTGATGGTAAAAACGAATTCAACCCTATCGAAACCGGCGTTACCTCGCTGAACATCGCCCCCGACGCACGCGGCGCTTCGATGGGCGACCTTGGCGCGGCTACCGACCCCGATGCCAACTCACAGTTCTGGAACCCCTCGAAGTACGCATTCGCGTGGAGTCAGGCTGCCGTATCGCTCAACTACACACCGTGGCTGCGCAAACTTGTCAACGACATCTTCCTTGCCGACCTATCGGGCTACTATAAAGTAGGCTCAGGCGACAACCAGGCTGTATCGGCTTCGCTACGCTACTTCTCGCTCGGCGAGGTGAACACATCCGAGGAACAAGGCATCGTAGGACAGACGCTCAACCCCTATGAAATGTCGTTCGACGTCGGTTACTCGCGTAAACTTTCCGAGAAATTCTCAATGGGCGTAGTTTTCCGCTACATCTATTCTGCTTTGGGATTCAGTGATTCATATGCAGGCGACCAGAACACAGGCGCATCGGCATTTGCCGCCGACATCGCCGGTTACTACACCACCTACCCTATCATCGGCCGCAACGAATGTCAGTGGTCTTGGGGCTGGAACATCTCGAACATCGGTACAAAAGTATCGTACGACGGTGGCGAAAACCCCGCATTCCTGCCTACCAACCTCAAGATAGGCACTTCATTCATGTTCCCCCTTGCCGACTACCACACCCTTGCCATTGGCCTTGACCTCAACAAGCTGCTCGTGCCGGCCAAACCCCGCCGCAGCGACTTTGCCGACGGCATCGAGGGCGAAGAAGAGTATATCACCAAACTCGAAGACTGGCGCAATATGTCGCCCATCACAGGCATATTCAAATCATTCAACGACGCCCCCGGCGGCATGAAAGAGGAACTCCGCGAAATCACTTGGTCGCTCGGTGCAGAGTACTCCTACAACAACCAGTTCTTCCTCCGCGCAGGCTACTACTACGAAAGCCAGTACAAAGGCAACCGCCAGTACTTCGGCCTCGGCGCAGGCTTCTCGCTCAATGTTGTACGCCTCGATGCATCCTACATGATGGCAACCGCACAGACATCGCCTCTCGACCAGACACTGCGCTTCTCACTCACTTTCGACATGGACGGTCTCCGCGATCTCCTCGGCAAGCGCCGCTAACCACCGATTAATCCCTGCTCATGGACGCGAAATTTATTAGAATCGGAAACGGATTTGACGTTCACCGCCTTGTTGAAGGCAGGCGGTGCATTGTTTGCGGTGTTGATATCCCATACGAAAAAGGCCTCCTCGGCCATAGTGATGCCGACGTGGCACTACACGCGCTTAGCGACGCACTCCTCGGCGCGGCAGCCCTTGGCGACATAGGGCTTCACTTCCCCGACACCGACGAACGCTGGCGTGGGGCTGACTCACGAATGTTGTTGCGGCATGTGGTCACACTACTCGCCGACAAAGGTTTCCGGCCCGGCAACGTCGACGTGACGATTATAGCGCAAGCACCCAAGATGCGTCCCCACATCGATGCCATGCGGGCAAACATTGCCGCAGACCTCGGCATCGACATCGACTGCGTAGGCGTAAAAGCCACCACCACCGAACACCTCGGCTTCACCGGCCGCGGCGAAGGCATAGCCGCCCAAGCCGTCGCAATCATAATTCCAGTATAATAGTAAATCAGGAATCCACAGACAAAGCGAGACCGGCACCACCACAGTCAGCCACTGAAAATTAGCTACCGAGTGGGGATTGATTCATCCATAGAGCTGCAAATTCTCCGGCTTCTCGCTCTTTTTCCGGGTCTTTATCACCATAACTTACATTCTCCATAAAGATGTCTTTCTTGCCATGAAGTAAGATATGTCCTATCTCATGGAAGAGTGTATTCCAGAAATCACCCTCACTTTCAAACTTCTTAGCAAGTTGAATACAAGGCACTCCATAGATGTATCTTGCACATCCTTTTACGGGAGCAGACGAAAGCGTTTCAGTGAAAACCAACTTAACTCCAGCGTTGCCAAGCAGCGAAACCAATAACTCCTGATAGTTGGAGGCTCCGGATTTTCGAATCTCAACAATATCATTAAGAATACTTCGGAGAAGCTTGGCCGTGTATTTTATCTCGATGAATATTTCTCCGGCTTGTATTTCGCCCTGTCGCAGCCATGCGGAAAGAGCATAAGGGTCGCAAGCTTCAGAAAGAGAAATGCTGAAAGCCACACGAAGTCGCTGATTGAGATAAAAATCTTCCCAGCCTTTAGGTGAGCTGACAGCGAAAAATGTGCATAAAGTATCAACAATATTCTTTTCAACTCCATTTGCATCAGTTATACCCGAGAACCACCCAAGGCTTTCTATTTCTGCATAGGGAAACTTTTTTGCCCAATGCAGTCCTTCTTTAAGAGATTTTTCTCTCTTTTTGCGGGCTATGAATTCATCATAGCTCTTTTGATAGCGAAGCCACATATGAGCCGGTATTTTGGTCACCATCTCAAATGCGACTGCCATATCCGGTGTTATGGAACTTTTGCCTTTTAAGACTGCAATAATAGTCTTTTCGGGTTTTGAAACCCTCGTGGCAAATTCTTTCACACCCATCCCCAACTCTTGTAATTTTTCATCAAGAGTCTCGCCGGGGTGATAAACGACCGGCAACTTTGCAGGGTCGAAAAACGGTCTTGTCTGTGCCATATCTTTATTTGCCATGATAGCTTGTAATCTCTATAACTTCGACGCCTTTGATTTCAAGCCAGACATATCTACCCGAGGCGTCGGTAGGTATAGGGTCTTCGTGTGGCTCAAATATCAGGCGAAAGGGTTGGTCAAGGTCGCATGCCCATTGACCTTTACGATCTGCTTTCAATTCGTGAAAATTACCGGGTAAATGCCGTACATCTTCAAGAGTAGAGGCATTAACCAAAGCTCCCAACCTCATAAGGAACAGTTTCGCCCTCAAAGGTCCGAGTTCTCTTTTTAGCTTGGAAGGGTTATCCAGCAATTTTTCGAGCTTCTTATTTTGAAACGATATATCCACCCTCTTTGTTTAATTGGTTTACACATACTGTAAGTCAATTCACATACAAAATTATAAAAATATTTTTAATTACACAAGATGTAAGTAATTTTATCCACAATAATCTTTCTCATTATTGGCGACTGTATGCTTAAAGAGCTACATAATTCTGACTCAAAAAAAACAGTCAGCCAAAAAAAATTAGCCACCAAGGCCAGTCATCAAACAGGAGCACTCGAGAGATTCTATTCCACAAGAGGTGTAGTTTCGTAAACGTGCAAAAGTCACTCCGGATAAACATTGCCAATAACTCCGGAACTTTCATTGCACATTTAAATAAATTTTTGTATTTTTGGGGCGGCGTTAGATTCTGACGCCGACTAACCTTTTTTTAAAACACGTTTATGGACATGCAAGATCCCTCTTTGGTTCCCGGCGGAGAGACCAAAGATCAAACTCTCAACGAAGCTGCGGCCACAATGGCCGAGGCTGTGACTGTCACCCCCGACCCGGAAGCCGCCGTAGAGGTCGAGGAGATTATGGCTCAAGGTGAAGCCGATGCCGAGCTCGAGGCTGAGCGCCAGCCCGACACCGACGAAAGCCTTATGGCTCAAGCGCTTGCGCTTTTAGCAAAAGACGCATCGGAAATCAGCACGGACGACATTCGCCGACTGCGCCAGCACTACAGCATGCTCCATAAACCGGCCCCCGCTGCCGAGAGCGAGCAAGCTGCAGAGCCCATGCCCGAAAACAACGAATTCACCCTCATCATCGAGCGACTGAAATCGAAAAAGGCTGCATGGGTGGCCGAGCAGGAAGCTATCAAGGCTGCAAACCTCGAACGCAAAAACGCTATCATCGACGAAATCAACGCATTGGCCGAAGACACCGACAATGTAAACCGTACTTTCGCTCGCTATCGCGAACTGCAGGACGAGTTCAACGCTATCGGCGATGTTGACCCCATGCAGGAGACTTCGGTTTGGAAGCGATTCCAGGAAGCTCGCGAGCACTACTCCGACAACCTCAAAATCAATAAGGAACTTCGCGACTATGACTTCAAGAAGAACCTCGAAGACAAAGAAGCCCTGCTCGCCGAGGCTACTGCCCTGCTTGCCGACGAAGATGTTATCGCCGCATACCGCCGCCTTCAGGACCTCCACAACAAGTGGCGCCAGATAGGCCCGGTAGCCAAAGAACTGCGCGAGGATATTTGGGGCCGCTTCCGCGAAGCTTCTACCGAAATCAACAAGCGCTATCAGGCATTCTTCGAAGCCCGCAAGGCTCGCGAGGCCGAAAACGAGGCTGCCAAGACCGAGCTGTGCCAGAAAATCGAGGCTATCGACCTCACCACCCTCAAGACTTTTGCTGCTTGGGAAGAAACCACTCGCTCAATTGTAGCACTCCAGGAAGACTGGCGTAAATTGGGCTTCGCATCTAAAAAGGCCAACCGCAGCCTCTTTGCACGTTTCCGTCGCGCTTGCGATGCTTTCTTCGCTGCAAAAGCCGAGTTCTACCGCTCAACCCGCGAAGAACTCAGCGCCAACCTCGCCCACAAGCAGCAGCTCGTCGAACGCGCCGAAGCTCTCAAGGACAGCACCGACTGGCGTGCTGCAGCCGACGAATTCATCGCTATGCAGAAAGAATGGAAATCGATCGGCGCAATACCCAAGAAGTACAGCGACGCACTATGGGCCCGCTTCACCGAAGCTTGCGACTATTTCTTCGACCAGAAGAAAAAAGCCGGCAGCGGCACACGCGCTATCGAGGCCAACAACCTCAAAATCAAGCGTGAAATCATCGGTCAGCTTTCAGCCCTTATCGAAGAAACACAGGACAAGGCCACAGCTATCGAACAGCTCAAAGCATTGCAGCAGCGCTGGAACGAAACCGGCCACGTGCCTTTCCGCGAAAAAGACAAACTATATCAGGCCTACCGCTCGGCTGTTGATGCTGTGCGCCACCAATTCGATATGGCCGAAAAACGCGCAAACCGCGAGCGCTTCGTTGCCAACGTCAACTCGCTCCAAGGCGACAACGACAAGCTGTACCACGAACGCGAACGCCTGGTACGCGCACTCGAAAACCGCCGCAACGACCTGCGCACTTACGAGAACAACCTCGGCTTCCTTTCGACAAAATCGAAAAACGGCAGCTCGCTGCTCCACGATTTAGAGCGCCGCATTGAACGCCTCAAGGCCGACATCAAGGATATTGAAGACAAAATCAAAATCCTCGACGAGAAACTATAATTGAGTAAGAAGTTAGGACGCAGGTGTTGACGGGTTTGCGCCCATGCCAACCACTGCATCCTGACTTCTTGCTATCAACACCCCTCTTCACTCTATAAATCTGATAATGACCGGAACCGAACGCAGTACAGGTCGCGGACGATATATACCTTCACTTTTCATTCTGGGCGGCATAGCTGTTATCAACCTGCTATTCTTGCTCACAGTATCCGTTTTCCATGAGATTAAAGCACATTCGCAATACTTCAAGGAATTATGGCTGCTGGTCGAGGTATGTTGCATACCGATTGTAGTAGTTGCATGGAGTCACAGGCACGAAAACCGTGCCATTCATCTCGACCGTGAGCTACGCACGAGCCTTCTCGAGGTTGGTGTGTACGCCTTGTTGTTCCTGTCGCTGTGCGAGTTCCTTAGTATCAACACAGTACCTGTCAAAGCCTATATCTTTTTCTTCGGATTAATGGCTATATGCCTGCCAACCTTCCAGATATTAGGCAAATTCGCACTCAAGACATACCGCCGCTACGGCTATAACTTCACCCGAGTGGCGGTGATAGGCTCAGGCCCTACAGCCCAGCGACTTACAGCCAACATGGACTGCGACCCGGGCTTCGGATTCAGGATTCTTGCGTACTTCGACGACAATGCCAACAAGGACTATAAACCCGACATGACCTTGCCGCTCGACCGTCTCGAATCCTTTGTCCGCGAAAACGATATACGACAGATATACTTTACGCTCTCCGGACAGCACAAGGCATTATCGAAAGTAATCAAGATAGCCGACGACAACTGCATTGACTTCTACTATGTGCCACAGATTCCGCACACACTCACCCGAGGTTTCGAGCTACACAACATCGGCTCTCTGCCTGTAATGGCAATACGCCGCAACCCGCTCAAGAACATCATCAACCGCAGTATCAAGCGAGCATTTGATATCGTGGTATCTTCGACATTCCTGTGTGTATACCCGCTTATCTACATACCCATAGCCATAGCTATCAAAACCGGCTCCAAGGGACCCGTATATTTCAAGCAAGAACGCACCGGATATCTCGGAAGGCCATTCAAATGCCTCAAGTTCCGCACAATGCGCGTCAATGCCAAGGCCGATTCGTGCCAGGCAACGGCAAACGACCCTCGCAAGACCCGCTTCGGCGATTTCCTGCGCAGGTCATCGCTCGACGAACTTCCTCAGTTCATAAATGTATGGAAGGGAGAAATGTCGATAGTAGGACCGCGCCCGCATATGCTCAAGCATACCGAAGAATACACAAGGCTTGTCGACAGATATATGGTGCGCCATGCCGTAAAACCGGGCATCACAGGCTGGGCTCAGGTCAACGGCTATCGTGGTATAACCGACGAATTGTGGAAAATGGAGCGTCGCGTAGAGCATGATGTATGGTACATCGAAAACTGGACGTTCTTCCTCGACCTCAAAATAATGGTCCGCACAGTCATCAACGCCATTGTTGGCGAGAAAAACGCTTTCTGACATGCTGACTATATACAAAGCTTCGGCGGGCTCGGGCAAAACTTTTACCCTGGCCTATGAATATATCAAGACACTGCTGGGCGTCAAAGTCGAAAACGGCGACTACAGGCTCAACAGCGACAAGTATGCCCCCGGCGGCCACCGAAGGCCAAGGAGGCACAGGGCAATTCTTGCCCTGACATTTACCAACGCCGCCACCGACGAGATGAAGCGACGTATCGTAAAGCAAATCAACAGCCTCACCGAAGACGATGCTGTCGCTAAATCGGACTATGCAGCCAGACTAATCAAAGAGTACGGCTGCACTGCCGCCGAATTGCAGCAGGCTGCTACAACTGCGCTCAGCGAGTTACTCTACGACTACACCAACTTCAACGTCAGCACTATCGACTCATTTTTCCAGAGCGTGCTGCGCACTTTTTCTCGCGAGGTTGACCAGCAAGGCGACTACGGTCTTGCTATCGATGCATCCGACGCAATCACACAGAGCATATCGCTGATGCTCGACGAGATAAACTACGACGCACCAAAAAATGCAGACCGACTAATCGAGTGGATAAGCAACTACACCCTCGAACGTGTCCGCTCCGGCAAGTCGTTCAACTTCTTCCAGCGCGACGGCTCGCTTATTCGCAATCTGGCCAAAGACATGCACAAGTCGATGGACGAGACTTTCGGCAAATATTCCAAGGCTCTGCGCGAATATCTCGAAGACCCTTCACGCATCAACGCTTTCGACAAAGAATTGCGCAATGCGGCGCAAAATGTATACGAGCGCAGCGCAGCCCTCGCTACCGAAATAGTCAATCTTCTTTCTACCGCAGGTATTACCGACAAGGTTTTCGGCAGCCTGCACGACAGGTTCGACACAGTCATAAACTGTAGCGCTGAAATAGGCTTGAAGGACTTCAAAATCAAAGCTCTCGCCCCCGGCAGGGCGGACTCTGAGATTTTCGGCAGGGGTATGGAAAAGAAATACGGCTCAGCCCCGGACATGCCGCGCATCCTCGCTTTGGCACAGGAATTTTGCGATGAATTGCCGAGGGCATACAAACTGAAGAAAATCTACGATAAACTCCGCAGTTCGCTTGGCACGCTCGAATTTATCGGCATGGCAATGAAGACTCTCGAAAAGTATCTCCGCGACAGCAACACCGTACTCCTGAGCGACACCGGCGAGCTACTCAAACGCATTATTTCAGATGCCGAGATGCCATTTATCTACGAGCGACTCGGCATGAAGCTCGAAACACTACTCATCGACGAGTTTCAGGACACATCAAGAGTTCAGTGGCACAACCTCAAGCCCCTAGTAGGCAACAGTCTCTCTCAGAGTTTCGACAACCTCATCATCGGCGATGAGAAACAATCAATCTACCGCTTCCGCAACTCCGACAGCGAACTGCTCGGACACCAGGTACAGACCGACGACTTTCCTGCCGAGAGCGTTATTCGTGGCAGCAAGCCTGAAGAAAACACCAACTGGCGCAGCTCGGGCGATATTGTGAGATTCAACAACACGGTATTCGACTGCCTCAGGAATGTCTTCAATGCCAAGTACTATGCCAATGTAAAGCAGACTCCGTCGAAAAAATACGCAGAGCAACAAGGCTACGTGCGCATCCACTTCCACACCGACCCCGACACGCCCGACAATGAATACATACTCAATAAGCTCGCCGAAGATATAATACGCCAGCACGATGCAGGCTACCGCTGGGCCGACATCATGGTTCTTTGCCGCGAACGTACCGAGGCTTCCGAGGTTGTGAAGCATCTCACCTCCAACTATCCCGGCATCCAGGTCTTATCGTCCGAGGCGCTACTGCTGAGCAACAGTGCTGCCGTGCGCTCGGTGATGAGCATGCTCAAACTGATATCGAGATCTTACCAGAGCCGCTGGCTTACCCGCCCCAACGACGAATCTTACTACGTGTCGCGAGCCGACGTAGTGCTCATGATCACTCGCTACAGCCACTACGAATCTGAAGGTTATTCGCCCGAAGACGCACTCGAATTCGCCCTTCAGGAAGGAGCGGAAGCCGCAGGGGCTCTTGCCGACCAGATAGAAAGCATACGCGCCGAAAATCCGGCAAACCTTGTAGCCCTGGTCGAGGCTATCATATCTCACAAGCTAAGCCCCGAACAGCGCACAAAAGAATACGCATACATTGCCGCCCTACAGGACTTAGCTATAAAACAGGCCGAAAGCGCCGAGCCGTCCCTGGCCGACTTTATCGAAGCCTACGACCGCAACGAGGACAAATGGGCTATCAAAGCATCGTCGGACCTCGACGCTGTAGAAGTGATGACCATTCACAAATCGAAAGGTCTCGAGCGAGCCTGTGTGCATATACCCTTCGGCGACTGGGAGTTGAACCATTCGTCAAGCACCCTTTGGATACCGATGGAGCAATTCACACGGTTTCCCGCCGATATCAAACCGCCGATACTGAGGCTTAGCGTAGAGGCACAATCTCCTTTGTGCGACAAATCGCTATCTCCGGTGGCCGACATCATCGACCAAGACCGCCAGGCCGAGATAATCGACAATCTCAATGCGACCTACGTGGCGTTTACCCGTGCCTCGCGAGAACTTATCATACACACCAATACCAAGAACATCGGCAAATACATCCACGACCTCATGTCGGTACCCGGCTCGGCAACCGACCTCACCGTCGACCTGAGCCAAGGTTATGATTCCCTGACCGAAACATACACCCTTGGCCACCCCACCAAGCCTGAAGAGGAAAAGAAACCCAAGGGCGGACAAATCGAGGCCGGTGAATATTCGATAATATACCGCAGCGACACACGCGAGCTGGTGAGCATCGACGACGCACTGGCAATGGACCTTGACATTGGCGATGAAGAGGACAAAGAAATCGTAGATTCGGTAAAACCCTTCGAGGGCACACCTGAGATGCGAGAGGCTGCCCGGCGCGGCACAAACATGCATGCCATCCTTGCCACAATGCGAACAGTGGGCGACTTGCAGAAATCACTCGCATGGCAATGCGCCCGCGAGGATGTTCCCGACGGGGAAGCCGCCGAGTATCATACTATCCTATCCGAAGCCATTGCCGCCGGAGGGGATACAGTAGCCGAGTGGTTCGACCCCGGTTGCAAGGTATATGCCGAGCGCTCGATATACGTACCCGATGCCGACGAATCGTTCCGTCCCGACCGCGTGGTGGTACGTCCCGACGGCTCTGTGGTCGTTGTTGACTACAAATTCACCCGTGGCATCCGCGAGAGTCACAGAGTGCAGGTAAGCCACTATGTAGAGCTACTGCACAAGCTCGGAAGGCCCTCGGTAGAAGGTTATATTTGGTATCCGGCACTCAAACAGATAATAAAAGTATAAAATTGGCGTTAGAATAATATGAAATTACGAACACTTGCCACCCTGGCGCTCCTTTCTGCCGGCGCCACCGCAATGGCTTGCACAAGCCTTATCGCCGCCCCCGGTGCTACCGACAGCGGCTCGTCAATGATAACATACGCTGCCGACAGCCACACACTGTACGGAGCGCTCTACCACCAGCCCGCCGCCGACCATGCCAAAGGCGCAATGAGGGAAGTTGTGGAATGGGATACCGGCCGACACCTCGGCAGTATCCCCGAAGTCGCACACACTTACTCGACCATGGGAAATATGAACGAACACGGCCTCACTATCGCCGAGAGCACATGGGGCGGCCGTCCCGAACTCGAAGGCTCGGGCCTTATCGACTACGGTTCGCTCATCTACATCACCCTGCAGCGTGCCAAGACTGCCCGCGAGGCCGTAAAAGTAATGACCGACCTTGTCAAAAACTACGGCTATGCCTCATCGGGCGAGTCATTCTCTATCGCTGACCCCAACGAGGTATGGGTAATGGAACTTATCGGCAAAGGCAAAGCCGATAAAGGCGCGGTATGGGTTGCCCGACGCGTTCCCGACGGATACATCTCTGGCCATGCCAACCATGCCCGCATACACAAATTCCCCCTCAAGGACAAAGAGACAATCTACTCGCCCGACGTGATTGATTTCGCCCGCAAACAGGGCTACTTCAGCGGCAAGGACGAAGACTTCGATTTCTCTCGTGCCTATGCCGTTACCGATGCCGGTGCTCTGCGTGGCTGTGATGCCCGCGTATGGGCATACTTCAACCGATATGCCGACAAAGGCTCTATGGACCAGTACATTCCTTGGATTATGGAAGGCCGCGGCGAGCCCATGCCTCTGTGGGTGAAACCCGCCAAACCCCTTGCAGTCAAAGACCTCAAGGATATGATGCGCGACCACTTCGAAGGCACCCACCTGGACATGAACAACGATATCGGCGCGGGCCCCTTCGACTGCCCATACCGCTGGCGACCCATGGAATACATCGTCGACGGCCAGGCCTACACACACGAACGCGCCATTGCCACTCAGCAAACCGGTTTCTCATTCGTTGCCGACATGAACAACGACCGCCACGATGCAATGAAAGGCATACTGTGGTTCGGCGTCGATGATGCAAACACATGCGTATACGTGCCCGTATTCTGTGCCAATACCACCGTGCCCAAATCACTCGACGAGAAAACCGCCGACCTGCTCACACTCTCGTGGGATTCGATGTTCTGGGTCAACAATTATGTTGCAAACCAGGCATACAACCGCTATAGCCAGATGATTCCCGACATCCGCCGTGTACAGGGCGAGCTCGAGGACGGTCTTGCCACCGATGTAGCCCGTATGAGCGTAGAACTTATCGGCAAAGACTTTGCCTCGGCTTCGGAACAGCTCAACAGCCTCACCGACCGTGCTGCCGAAAATGTGACCAAGCGCTACAAAGACCTTGGCGACTATCTCTTTGTGAAGTTCCTCGACGGCAACATCAAGAAAGAAAAAGACGGCAAATTCGAGCGCAGTGCCGACGGCATGCCCGTGCAGCCCACCTTCGGCGGCTACAACGAACGCTACTTCCGCTCGATCGTTGACGATGCAGGCGAACGTCTCAAGGTTCGCGAGGTTGCAAAATAATCTATTGTCAAACACACTAATTCACAAGATATGAAAATCGAACCCGGAAAATATTTCGAAATAGCATATAAACTCTACCGAATCAACCAAGACGGTAGCGAAGAACTGGTACACGAAGTTACCGCCGACGACCCCGACCGTGTAATCGACGGCGTGACTATCGGCCTCGTAGAAGCCCTCGACAAAGACCTCGCAGGCAAGGAAGCAGGTTACAAATTCAACCTCACCGCCATGTCCGAGGAAGCTTTCGGCCCCTACTCACAGGACGAAATCTACCGCATTCCTCGCGAGCGCATGACTGTCGACGGTAAATTCGACGAAGAGATGTTCGCACCCGGCGAAATAGTTCCTCTCCGCACCCCCGACGGATTCCGCATCGACGGCGTGGTGCTCGAACTAACTCCCGAAGATGTTGTAATCGACCTCAACCACCCACTGGCACAGGACAAGGTGCGTTTCGAAGGCGAAGTACTCGTAGTGCGCGACCCGACCGACGACGAACTCCACCCCAAACACGGCTGTTGCTGTGGCGGTGGTGACTGCGGCAGCGGCGACTGCGGCGACCACTCGTGCGGTGAAGGAGGATGCTGCGGCGGATGTTGAGCGTAAGCAACATATACAAACGCTTTGGTGCCCTTGAAGTACTCAAGGGCATCAACCTTGATATCGAGCAAGGCAAAGTTACCACGATTGTAGGCCCCAGCGGCGCCGGCAAAACAACCCTGCTGCAGATTATCGGCACGCTTTCTGCGCCCGAAAACGGAGGCAAGGTGCTATACGACGGTGTGGACGTGACAACGATGACCGACCGCAAGTTGTCGGCTTTTCGCAACCGCAATATCGGCTTCGTTTTTCAGTTCCACCAGTTGCTGCCGGAGTTTAGCCTCGCCGAAAACGTGGCCATGCCGGCCCTAATCGGGGGCACAAACCACAAATCGGCGCTCGAGCAGGCAGCAAAACTACTCGACCGTCTCGGGCTTGCCGACCGTGCTACTCACAGGCCGTCGGAACTGTCGGGCGGCGAGTGCCAGCGAGCAGCAGTGGCGAGGGCACTCATCAACAACCCCCGTGTGGTACTTGCCGACGAGCCTTCGGGCAGCCTCGACTCGGCCAACCGGGCGTCACTCCACCGGTTGTTTTTCAATCTACGCGACGAACTTGGCGCAACCTTTGTAATCGTGACCCACGATGAAGGACTTGCAGCCGATTCAGATACTATTGTTCGTATGGCCGACGGTCGCATTGTCGGCATAGAAACCAAATCAAAACATATTTAATCTACAATGAAAATCAAAAGTTTACTCATCTGTGCCTGTGTAGGTGCCGCAGCAGTATTCAGCAGCTGCAACAAAGATTACGAATACGAAAAGACTTTCGTCGACTTTGTAACCCTCGAAACATTCAGCGATGCAGGCGCGACAATGACATTCCGCCAAAAAGACGATTCACCTCTGATTACACTTACGAGCAACCAGAAATTCCCCGCCACCACCTTCAAGGCCGGCACTCGTATAGTTATCAGCTACATCCCCGCAAACGGACTTCAGTATGTGAGTGGACCGGTGACTATTCAGGAAGCTATCACTACCGACGGCCTTGGCTATCAGGCCGAAACTGCAACTGCCGAGGAAACCGACAACTGGGCTACCGATCCGGTATCGATCAAAACAATCAACCGCTCGGGTGATTATATCGACTTTACCTTCGTTGCGTCGACATCGCTCAAAGGCAAAACCATTGAAATGGTTCTCGACGAAACCACTCAGTACGACGAAATACCCCAGTACCACCTCATCTTCAAACCCAACACCGAAAGCGCAGTCAACCAGTACTACTTCTACTGCTCTTACAGCGTGAGCGATACCTGGAACGACCCCAACGTGAAAGGCATACGCCTCAACTACAAAGACGTAACCCTCGGAGACCACTATATTGATTTCAACAAAGAATAAAATAATACTGAAATATGGAAAATAAACCCAAACAGCAAGAGCTCAAAATCGAACTCACACCCGAAGTGGCAGCAGGCCACTATGCCAACCTCGCAGTAATCTCGCACGGACCCAACGAGTTCTTCCTCGACTTCATCGCCGTTGCCCCCAATATGCCTCAGGCCAAAGTACAGAGCCGCATCATCATGACACCGGAGAACGCCAAAACCCTCCTGTCGGCACTGAGCGAAAATGTACAGCGCTACGAAGCCACATTCGGCACTATCGAGCGCAAAATGCCCAAAAACGCCCCCACTAAAGGCGGCATACCCAACCCCTTCGAGGCTTAATAGTTTTTCAGGAATCAGGAGCCGACATCTATGTCGGGCTTCTGATTCCAAATCTTAGCAAAATCAATCGACTATGCTTACCATCTACAATTCCATGACCCGCCAGAAAGAGGCCTTCAAGCCCCTTCATGAAAACATGGTGGGCATGTATGTCTGCGGGCCGACAGTATATGGCGACGGCCACCTCGGCCACGCACGCCCTGCAATCACATTCGACATCGTTTTCCGCTATCTTACGCATCTTGGCTACAAGGTGCGTTACGTGCGTAATATTACCGATGTCGGACACCTCGAACATGATGCCGACGAAGGCGAGGACAAAATCGCAAAGAAAGCCCGTCTCGAACAGCTCGAACCTATGGAAGTGGTTCAGTACTACATGGGCCGCTATCACAAGGCTATGGAAGCTCTCAATGTGCTGCCGCCTTCGATTGAGCCTCACGCTTCGGGACATATCATCGAACAAATCGAGTACATCAAGACTATCCTCGATGCAGGCTACGCTTATGTAAGCGAAGGCTCGGTGTATTTCGACGTTCCCAAATTCAACAAAGACTACGGCTACGGCAAGCTGTCGGGCCGCAATATCGACGAACTTCTCGCCACTACTCGAGAGCTCGACGGACAGAGCGAGAAACGCAACCCCGCCGACTTCGCTTTGTGGAAAAAGGCTGCACCCGAGCACATTATGCACTGGCCATCGCCCTGGAGCGAAGGTTTCCCCGGCTGGCACCTCGAGTGCTCCACAATGAGCGAGAAATACCTTGGCGAGACATTCGACATCCACGGCGGCGGCATGGACCTCAAGTTCCCACACCACGAGTGTGAAATCGCACAGAGCGTGGCACACAGCGGACACCCCGCCGTCAAATACTGGATGCACAACAACATGATCACTATCAACGGCAAAAAAATGGGCAAGTCGCTGGGCAACTTCATCACCCTCGACGAATTCTTCACCGGCTCGCACAAGCTGCTGGAGCAGGCCTATTCGCCGATGACCATACGTTTCTTCATCCTACAGGCTCACTACCGCGGCACGGTAGACTTCAGCAACGAAGCCCTCAAATCGGCCGAGACTGCACTCGGACGCATGCTCGACGGATACCGCCGCCTACAGGAACTCAAAGCATCCGAGACCTCGACAATCGACGTGTCAGACCTTGAGAAACGCGCCTACGAGGCAATGGACGACGACCTCAACACCCCCGTGCTCATCGGCGTGCTTTTCGATGCCGTGCGCTTGATCAACCAGGTCAAAGACCATACAGCCACAGCGACACAGGCCGACATCGACGTCCTGCGCAAATTCATGGATACCTTCCTTGTGGAAATCCTCGGCATCCGTGTTGACGAAGCAGGTGAGAGCGGCGACAGCCTCCGACCATACCGCGAGGCCGTAGACCTGCTGCTCGATATCCGCGCCAACGCGAAGAAGAACAAAGACTGGGCCACCAGCGACCTTATCCGCGACCGCCTCGCCGCTATCGGATTCTCGGTAAAAGACACCAAGGACGGCGTGGAATGGAGCGTCTGAGCCATTAACATAACTCTGATTAAGAAATGGACCATCCCGAAAACGACAGTCAGTACAGCGGTCTTACCGTTAACAGCGGTGTGGCCCAGCCGCCGATAGTCAACCCCTACCGCGTAGCGCGTCGCCGCCGACCGTTGCCCCCTGCATCCGAACTTGTAGAGGGCATCCTCCGTGGCGATGTAACCACACTCAGCCGAGCCGTCACACTGGTCGAGAGCCTTGCGCCGGAGCACTATGCCCTGGCTCAGGAAGTCATCGAAAAATGCCTGCCCCACTCCGGCAATTCACGCCGCATAGGCATTACCGGCGTTCCCGGCGCAGGCAAGAGTACGAGTATCGACGTATTCGGCCTGCACGTACTCAAGGACGGCGGTAAGCTTGCCGTGCTAGCAATCGACCCCTCGAGCGAACGCACCAAGGGCTCTATCCTCGGCGACAAGACCCGCATGGAGAAGCTTTCTCAGCACCCTAATGCATTCATACGTCCCAGCCCCTCGGCAGGGTCGCTCGGCGGTGTCGCACGCAAGACCCGCGAGACAATTGTTCTGTGCGAGGCTGCCGGCTACGACAATATCTTTGTCGAAACCGTAGGCGTAGGACAGAGCGAGACTGCCGTACATTCGATGGTGGATTTCTTCCTGCTCATTCAGATTGCCGGAGCCGGCGACGAGTTACAAGGTATCAAACGCGGCATCATGGAAATGGCCGACGGCATCGTTATCAATAAGGCCGACGGCGACAACGTAGGCCCGGCGCAGTTAGCCCAGGCACAGTATCGCTCGGCCCTGCACCTCTTTCCGCCTACGGCATCAGGCTGGTCTCCCGAAGTACTCACCTACTCCGGCTACTACGAGCTTGGCATACCCGAAGTTTGGGATATGATCGACCGCTATTTTGCCTTCGTCAAAGACAACGGATACTTCGATGCCAAACGCCGCGAACAGGCTCGATACTGGATGTACGAGACTATCGACGAACAACTGCGCAAGCATTTCTACGACAACCCTGAGATACAGCGCCAGCTCGAATCGTGCGAGGCAGATGTCTACGCCAACAAGCGCAGCTCCTTTGCCGCAGCAAGCCAGGTATTAGCAACGTATTTCAGCGAAAAATCAAAATTGATATGAAATATTTCCGCATACTGCTTATCGCAATAATGGCCCTTGTGAGCATCGCTGCATATGGCCGACGCACTCCCGGCGAGAAAGTAGGCGTGTCAATACCCGAATTGGCCTACGATTTCGGCACTGTCAAGGAGTCGGCGACACAGATCGTTCACGAATTTGAAATAAGCAACAACGGCAAGACCGCCATTGCAATTGTATGGGTAAAGCCTAAATGCGGCTGCACCGCATCCGACTATCCGCGCAAACCGCTCCTCCCGGGCGAGAGCGCCAAAATCAAGGTTACCTTTAACCCTGCAGGACAGCGAGGCGAGGCCGACAAGGATATCCGCGTGAAATTCCGCAACGGCGCAGGCAAGTCCGAAGAGGTATCCCTCCGCCTCCGCGGAGTAGTGATACCATAATGCTACATCCTTAAAAAGGACTTCAACGAAAGGAGCTTGGCTCGTGGAGCCAAGCTCCTTTCGCATTGTAAAACCATTACCTAAACCGGACCTCAAAATAAATACCTACCATTTGGCAGAAAGTAATATTTTTGTCTCCGGCGTTGAGCTTTAGCGAAACACACCAGGCGCGATAATTATGCATTATGCATACTCCACTCCTCATTGCGCATTTACCCAAACCATACCCCGGGCCTAAAAAGAAAAATGCTCGAAGAGCATTACTTTACACAACCCCAGCCTTACGAAGTTGGCTGGGGAGATATCTCACCTAAGCCAATCAGTGTCGAAGACACTACCCATTAGTCTGAAAGGCAAATATAACACATTGATAACCAATTAAATTTCACCTTTAGCTGATTATACAAAATGACGACAACGATAGGAGCTTGGCTCTCCGAGACAAGCCTCGATTAGGCGTTGGTATTCAAAATATTAGCGATACTGGCCGAGGCTTGTCTCGGAGATCCAAACTCCTATCGCAAGCATTCTTTCACCCCCCCTACGAAAGGGGCGTGCCTGAAGCCCTTTAGTAGACTGCATATTTATACCATCGCCCTGCTTCGAATCACATCAGGGCAGGGCGATTAATGTATAAGTACCACAGTTGTATAAATCGCTTATAGAGAACTTTTCACTCAAATTATTTGTCCAATTATTACTAATTAGTTATATTTGCGCCATGGATTCAGAGAACCTCAACGGACAATGATAGACCACAAAAAGTTAGCCAAACTCGCAACCGCCAACTCTACGCTTGACGAGAAATACGGTGTACACGGCTCACCCTCACGCGAGCAGTTCAACGAGGAATCTCTCGCGTGGTTCTATGGCAATATGCTCCGCGAACGCCGCAAGGAACTAAACCTCACACAAAAGCAGCTCGCCGAAATGCTCGGCCGAGAGCAGAGCTACATTGCCCGTGTCGAGAACGGCAAAGCCGACATCCAACTGTCGAGCTTCTTCCGCATCGCCGCCGTCCTCGGCATCCAATTCATCCCCACCTTTGTCAACTGATTTGTGCGTGATTTCACCACCGCCCCCCACAACACAAATCGCCCTGCTTCGATGTGATTCGAAGCAGGGCGATTGAATTATCGGATTAGATTTTTATTCCTTGGGGAGCAGCGATTTTGCATCTGCTGCGAGTTCGGGGTCAATCATGATGCGTCCGCAATATTCGCACACAATCACTTTCTTGTGTGTGCGGATATCAATCTGCTTTTGTGGCGGGATGCGGTTGAAGCAGCCGCCGCAGGCATTACGGTCAACCACTACGATACCGAGACCATTGCGGGCATTCTTGCGGATGCGCTTGAACGCTGCGAGAGTGCGCTCGTCTACAAGGGGTTCGAGACCCTTGGCACGGGCTATCAGATTCTCCTCTTCGCTACGAGTCTCGCTCACGATGTTGTCGAGATCATCTTTCTTCTCGTTGAGGATATGAGTCTGGTCGGCAATCTGCTGGTTGGTATTCTCGATGTCGGCAAAGCGGTTGTCGATCGAACGCTCGATTTCGCCTACGTTCTTCTCGCCAAGTTCGATTTCGAGGGTCTCGTATTCGATTTCCTTGGTCAGGTTGTCGAATTCGTGATTGTTACGAACATTGTCGAGCTGCTGGCGATAGCGCTCGATGAGTAACTTTTTGTTTTCTATCTTGTTGAGCTCAGCGACACGTTTCGCCTTGAGTTCTTCGATTTCGTCTTCAAAGCGTTTGATACGTGAGTGCAGACCTGTGATAGTGTATTCGAGATCCTGCACTTCCTTGGGAAGCTCGCCGCGGACATTGCGAATGCGGTCGATTTCCGTCAGGATTGTCTGGAGCTCAAACAGGGTCTTGAGGCGCTCTTCGACGGGGCGCGGAGCTTCGGGTTTCTTATCTGTTGCCATAGATGATTACAGGTACTTTACCGGATTTGTTTCTTTTTCCGATTTATAGACTGCAAAGTTAGCAATTTTTTTTGTAATAACGTGATAAAAAATGTCTTTTGCGCAAGTTTCGCTCTCAAAATGCCCCACATCGAACACCGCCATTGGCATCTCGGCAGCGTTGGCGAAATCGTGATAGCGGACATCGGCGGTGACATAAGCATCGACACCGGCTGCTGCGGCACGCGATATGAAGTCGGGCGCAGAACCGCCGCAAAGGGCGATACGGCGAATCTTCATGTTGGGATTATACGCTGCCGAGGCTTTGATCGACGCTGTACCGAAGGCTTTACGCAGGGCTTCTACAAACTCAGCTCCGGTCATGCCACTGTCGGGAAGGGTGGCATATACTCCGAGGCCGTAGGCATCAGCCTTGCGTCGCAGGGGCGTAACAGCCACATCCATTCGGCCGTAGTCGGGAATTCCGGCAAGTGAGCGTAGCACTGAGCCAAGGCGGAGGCTGTCGACTTCGACATTGACAGCAGTCAGCGGCTGATGCTGCAATGCGATACCTGCAACAGGGTCGAAATCGCCTTGCTGCGCCATGCTCTCGCCCTCTACATCGGAATAAGAGCACTTAGGTCCGCTGTCGAGGAGCACCAGACGCACATCCGACGACACCTCGCGGGGGCAAATCACGCGGACATTGTAGTACTCTACCTCTGCTGCCGAGATGACACTGCCAACGGTAGCGCCAAGGCGCTCGGCCATGGCATACGACACGCCGCCGATTGTAGAATCGAGGCTCGTATGCGATGAGTACACTGCAATACCGGCGCGTATGGCCGCAGCGGCAGCACGCTCTTGCGGCGTGCTGTCGGTGAGATGCTTGAAGCCCTTGAAAATCAGCGGATGATGACTCACGATAAGATTACATCCACGCGAGGCTGCCTCGGCGACAATCTCCTCGGTGGTATCGAGGCAAATCATCACGCCGGTCACCTCGCCATTGCCGTCGGGAAGACCGATCTGCAAGCCGCTGTTGTCCCACTTCTCCTGCAGGGCAAGAGGGGCAAAGCTCTCAATGGCTTCTATTACTGCGCTAAGTTTCATTTCTTTTTAGGCTCTACCAGGGCAAGGTTAAGCTCGTCGAGCTGTTTCTGGTCAAGGCAAGCGGGAGCGTCGAGCATAACATCACGACCCGAGTTGTTCTTGGGGAATGCGATGCAGTCGCGGATGCTGTCGAGACCGGCAAAAAGGCTTACCCAACGGTCGAGACCATAGGCAAGGCCGCCGTGAGGGGGCGCTCCGTACTTGAAGGCGTTCATCAGGAAGCCGAACTGCTCCTGAGCCTTCTCGGGGGTAAAGCCGAGGATTTCGAACATCTTGGCCTGAAGCTCGCTGTCGTGGATACGAATCGAACCACCGCCGACCTCTACGCCGTTGATTACCATGTCGTAGGCATCGGCACGCACTGCTGCGGGGTCGGTGTCGAGCATGGGGATATCTTCTTCCTTGGGGTGTGTAAAGGGGTGGTGCATGGCCATGAGGCGCTGATCCTCGTCGCTCCACTCAAACATGGGGAAGTCGACAACCCAGAGGCATGCAAATTTGTCTTTGTCGCGCAGACCGAGCTGGCGACCCATTTCGAGACGAAGCTCGCAGAGCTGTTTGCGAGTCTTCATCACGTCATCGCCGCTGAGAATCAGAATCAGGTCGCCGGGCTTGGCATCCATAGCCTTGGCCATTTCCTGCAGAGTCTCCTGTGTGTAGAATTTGTCGACGCTCGATTTTACGTTGCCGTTTTCTTCTACGCGGGCATATACCATACCTTTGGCGCCGATCTGCGGACGCTTCACATACTCTGTGAGGGCGTCGAGCTGCTTGCGGGTATAGTGAGCCGCGCCGGTAGCGCAGATACCGCCGATGTATGCTGCATTGTCAAATACGCTGAAGCCGTGGCCTTTGAGTACATCCATAAGTTCTACAAAGCGCATACCGAAGCGCAGGTCGGGCTTGTCGCTACCATAGTACTTCATGGCGTCGGCCCAGGGCATACGCTGGAAGGGCTCGGTGAGTTCCACGCCACGGATTACCTTGAAGAGGTGCTTGGCCATGCCCTCGAAAAGCTCGATGATATCGTTTTGTTCTACGAAACTCATCTCGCAGTCGATCTGGGTAAACTCGGGCTGGCGGTCGGCACGCAGGTCCTCGTCGCGGAAGCACTTCACAATCTGGAAGTAACGGTCGACACCGCTCACCATAAGGAGCTGTTTGAGTGTCTGGGGCGACTGGGGAAGGGCATAGAACTGGCCGGGATTCATTCGCGAGGGAACTACGAAGTCGCGGGCACCTTCGGGTGTAGAACCTACCAGCATGGGGGTCTCGATTTCGAGGAAGCCCTTGCTATCGAGGTAGCGGCGTACTTCCATGGTCATTTGATGACGCAGCTCGAGGTTGCGGCGAACCGGTGTACGGCGAATGTCGAGGTAGCGGTAGCGCATACGAAGGTCATCGCCACCGTTGCTTTCATCTTCGATTGTAAACGGCGGCACCTCGCTGGGGTTCAATATATTTAGCTCGGTGGCGATAATCTCGATATCGCCGGTAGGGAGCTGAGGATTCTTCGATGTGCGCTCGGCAACCTTGCCTTTAACCTGCACCACAAACTCGCGGCCGAGGTGGTTGGCAGCCTCGGTGAGTTCGGGGCTGTCTTCGGTTTCGAAAACAATCTGTGTGATGCCGTAGCGGTCGCGGAGGTCGACGAAAGTCATACCTCCCATTTTACGGGCTCGCTGCACCCAGCCTGCAAGGGTTACTTCCTTGCCCTGGTCGCTGAGGCGCAGCTCGCCGCAGGTATTACTTCTATACATTTATGCTCAAAATATTTAAGTTTCGCAAGACAAGCTTGCGAAACTTAAGTTACTATTATAATTTTAGCTTATTTGCCGGATTTAGATGAGAGATTGACAATCGCCTCGGGAGCAAGGCCGCGGTTGCGCAGAAGGGCGTCGACCGAAGGCTCGTGGCCGCGGAAATTGACATAAAGCTCCATGGGGTCTACAGAGCCGCCTTTTTCAAGCACATTCTCTTTGAATTTCTTGGCGGTTTCGGGGTCGAAGATACCTTTTTCCTTGAAGAGTTCGAAGCCGTCGGCATCGAGAACCTCGGCCCAGAGGTATGTGTAGTAGCCCGAAGCATAGCCGTCGCTGCCAAATACATGCTTGAAGTAGGGCGAACGATAGCGGTATGTGAGTTCGGCGGGCATACCGAGTTTTTCACTTACCTGCTGCTCGAATTCGGCGATGTCGATATCCTTGTCGGTATTAAATTTGCCGTACTGAAGGTCGAGGAGTGCTGCACCGACGAGCTCGGCTGTTGTAAAGCCCTGGTTGTGTGTTGCGGCAGCCTCGATTTTGGCAATAAGCTCAGCAGGGATAGTGTCGCCGGTCTGCCAGTGGTGAGCGTAGGTACGCAGCATCTCGGGCTCGAATGCCCAGTGCTCATGAATCTGTGAGGGAAGTTCTACGAAGTCGCGGTCAACGTTGGTACCGGCCTGGCTCTTGAGGCGGGCACGGCTAAGCATGCCGTGGAGGCCATGACCAAACTCATGGAACATTGTCTCTACTTCGTCGATAGTCAGGAGTGCGGGGGTGTCGCCGGTCGGACGAGAGAAGTTGCCCACATTGTAGATTACGGGACGCGACGATGTGCCGTCCTCGTCCTGCCATGAGCCCTTGAATTCGCTCATCCATGCACCCTGACGCTTAGAAGCGCGGGGATAGTAGTCGGTCATGAATACTGCCACATGCTCGCCGGTAGCGGCATCGGTAACATCGTATACGGTCACTTCGGGATAATACTTGGGTGCATTGGGCATCTCGGTGAACTTGACACCATAGAGGCGTTCGGCCATCGAGAAGATACCGTTGCGTACAGAGTCGAGGGCGAAGTACTGGCGCACCTCGTTTTCGTCGAGGTCATATTTCTCCTTGCGAACCTTCTCGGCATAGTAGTAGTAGTCCCAGGGAGCGATTGTAATGTTGTCGCCATGCTTGGTTGCATAGTTCTGCATTTCAGCTACTTCCTGGTGTACTCGTTTCACAGCCGGGCGCCAGATCTGCATCAGCAGGTTTTCGGCATTGTCGACAGTCTTGGCCATTACATTGTCGGTCATATACGAACCGTAGTCCTTGAAGCCAAGCAGGGCAGCCTTGCGGGTGCGGGCCTGGAGAATCTTGTTGATAACGGGCTGGTTGCTGTTCTCACCCTCGAAAGCAAGAGTGGTATAGCCCTGGTACATCTGCTGGCGCAGGTCGCGGTCGTCGGCAAACTGAAGCAGGGGCAGACGGCTGGGAGCATGGAGTGTAAACACCCATTTGCCTTCCATGCCGCGGCTATTGGCCTCTTCGGCTGCCTGTGCGATGCTCGACTGGGGCAGGCCCGAAAGGCGGGTTGAATCTTCGACTACAATCTCGAATGCGTTGGTAGCGTTGAGAAGATTCTTGTTGAATGTCAGGTACAGGTTGGCAAGCTCGGTATTTACAGCCTTGAGTTCTTCTTTCTTCTCGGCATCGAGCAATGCGCCGTTGCGAACGAAGCTCTTATAGTAGTTTTCTACAGCTCGCTTCTGGTCGGATTCGAGGCTTTCGCGATTATCGTAGACAGTCTTGATGCGCTCAAAGAGGGCATCGTTCATGGTCATTTCGTCGCTGAACTGCGAATATTTGGGATAGAATGTCTCGGCAATCTCTACCATTTCGGGCGACGAATTCGACTCGTCGAGGGCAAAGAATACCATAGCCACGCGGTCGAGGATTTCGCCCGAACGCTCAAGAGGCATGATAGTGTTTTCGAAAGTAGCAGCTTCGGGGTTGTTGACGATCGAATCGATCTGTGCCTTCTTCTGCTCGATACCGGCATCAAGAGCCGGCAGATAATCGGTGTAGGCGATACTGTCGAATGGCGGTATCTCATAGGGCGTGGTATACGCCGTCAGAAATGGATTTTGACGCGTGTTGCTGGTGCATGCTCCGGCCAGAGCTACTGCACAAGCGGCATAAAGTAAATATTTCATATCACGTGATTGGTTATAACTCTACAAAATTACACACAAATTGCCAAAGAGACAAATAATCATCAATTTAAGTTTAACCACCCACTCAAAATACCAAAACCCCTATCCAAAAATACAAAACCGCCCCCCTAAAGAAACTCGTCTCCGACAACACCCCCCAAATTAGTCTTATTAGCCCAATTAGTCCTACCACTTGGAAAAAAGTAATATTTTTGTCCCAGGCGTTGAGCTTTAGCGAAACACCCTGGGCGCGATAATTATGCATTCTTCATTCTCCACTCTAAATTCAAAAAAAAGGAGCTTGCAGTGGGATTACAAGCTCCTTTTTTTGTGGGTGGGGGTGTATCATATTGTCACCTTGTGCGTGCCGGGGGCAAGGCGGCGGGGCTTGCCCTTGACCATTACCTCGGCTGTTGTGCCGTCGGGCACGGTGATTGTGGCAGATATACGACGGCCTTTTTTCACCAAGGCCACATTGATAACTCCGTTGACGGTATCGATTGTTGTGGAAGCTTCCTTGAGGTCGCCCATTTGTGGAGCAACTTTAAATGTCTTGAAACCGGGGCTGGTAGGCTCGACACCGCATATTTTCTGGCACATAAGGGTGAGGGGGCCGCCGCTCCAAGCATGGTTCATAGTACCGCCGCCAAAGCCTTCGGCACCGATGCCCCAGCCCTCGAAGAGGGTTGTATAATCCTTGTAACCCAACATCTTGGCGTAGCGTTTGTGCATACGCTCGATTGCCCGCTGCGGTTCGCCCATGATAAAGAGCGCCTCGAGCACGTATTTCTCCATATACGGGCTGGCATTATACTCGGTATCAAGCAGCTTGATAATATCCGGATAGCGGCTTTCGGGTGCGAGGCCCGACACCACCGCCATAGCCTGACTGCGGTCGTCGGTAGGATTCTTATACGAAGGCGAGCGATACTCGCTTCCGGTCCAGTAGGTGCGGTCGAAGTTATCCTTTATCGCAGCCATTTTCTTGTCAATCATGGCAATATCATCGGTTTTGCCGAGCATGCGTGCAAATTCGCGTTCGCCCTTGAGGGCAAGGTAGTACCAGCAGTTGGTAAGCACATCAAGGTCGATATTCTCGCCCCAGTCGCCCCAGGTCCAGTCTCCGGCGCGGTTGCTCATGAGGCCGTTTTCGCCGGTCTGCCATACCTCGTGGAGATAGCGGTGCAAGGGCTCGTAAATATCGGCCACAAACGAGCTGTCGGCGCTATAGAAATACTGAGTGTAGAAACCGTAGAGGCCCACCGAAGCAAGCATCTGCAACGGCAGTTCGCGGTGCCAGTTACCCGAAGGCACAGGGCTGTAGATTACGCCGTCGTTGCGCTGCCAGTTCATAAGCTCGCGTATACCCTTGACGGCTAACTTGTGAGACGACGGCGACAGGGCATAGAATGTTTCGCCAAGCTCGTTGACTTCGTCGCCCCACCACTGCGCACGTTCACGGTCGGGGCAATCCATATATGTATCGCGCATGGTGATATATAGCGTGCGGGCCGAGCGCTTGTAGAGTTCGTTGAGGAAGGGGTCGCTGCAGGTAAACGAACCGCTGAATTCGGTATCGTATCCCGTTTCCCTATATTTGAGGTCGATCACTTCTACGCCTTCGGGCACGATATACATCATTTCGTGACCGTTGAGCCAGCCAAGGCTTTCGTATTCCTGCTCGCCGTCGCGGGTCACATATTCGGCTCGCATGTTATGGGTCGAGCCGCCCATATAGTTGTCGGTCTGCATGCCGATTGTCTTTCCTGCAGGTGCCTTGACCTTGAGGTAGGGAGTCATCTGGCAGTTGTAGGGCAAGCGGCAGATAATAGTGTCGCCCGAACGGCGAGTGCTCTCGTATGCCTTGAGGCCGTAGTCTTTCCACATAGGTATGGGGCGCTCTACGAGCTTGCCAAAAGGCGAATTCGACGCATCGGCAATATAGAAAGCTCCGGGGAGTTTCTTTTTATATCCGGGCATATTCCAGCCTCGGCGCTCCTTGCGGGCATCGAAACGTATGTTGCTCTCGGGCAGGCGGAAGTTGGGATAAGGAGCCTCGGTATCACCATAGGCATCGTATACATCGCTCTGCCAGCTGTTGTCGGATACTATCTCGGCCTCGGGGGAAATAGCTTCGAAAAAAAGACCTGCCGAGCCGCTGTCTACGTGCGAGAAACCATTCTTGCCAAAGTGCCACACCAGCACAGCTATAGTGTTGTCGCCCGCCTTGAGATAGGGTGCGATGTCTACTCGGTCGAAATAAATCGAATTGGGGGCAGGGCCACGCTTGAGACCGCCTTCGAATACCACCGGCTCGCCATTGATCCAAAGCCAGTATTTTGTATCGGCGGCGATATCGGCAAACATTTCAGTCGGCACAGCGTCGAGTTTTACGTCTTTACGGTAAATCAACCATGTATTAGGCTGTCCCTGTGCAGTTTCGGGTGCAATCCACACCGCGCGACGCTCTCCTGACAAGGCTTGAAAAGCAAACAACAATGTAAATAGCGCAAGCGTGAATAATTTGACACGCAGATTGGTTTTCATGTTTATAGACAGAGATAAGATTAGATTAAAAGCTTGTTTAGATAAGTAACTCGCAAGAATTAGCTGCGAGTGATGTCCCGCAAACTGTGGGACAAATGAATAATAGAGTTTATAGCTTAGAGTACTATTACCTAAACTCTAAACTATAAACTCTAAACTTATATTACTTGATTGTAAACGGTTTATCGCTCACAAACACACGATAGTTGCGTATCGCTCCGGGCACATCCGCCTCCATTCGGGGCAAATACTGGATAGCCCCTACCGAATGCTCTGCCCCGAGGTCAATCACTACCACGTGGGGGAATGCCGAGCCTTTGGCTGTGCTCCAGTATGTCGATTCCTGAAGGTCGAACATCTTGTCGGCCGAGCGGTTGCCTTTCATATCCTCGCTGTCGGCATAGACTACTGTCCAAGGCTCGCGCACGAGGCGTTTGCCCTTATCGTCGACAACATAGAACTCGGCAATCGCCGCTCTTTCGCCGCCGTTTATGGCATCGAGGGCTTCGATAGCGATATATCGGCCTCGCACAGGCTTGTCGAGCGACACTTCCTGCCAACCGTTGCCGGGCTTGAAGCTACCGCTCAGTACCGGTGTCTCGGCGCTGAGGTCGAGGCTTTGGCCTTCGATGCGGTGCGACAGCTGTTTCTGTACCTGCAGGTTGTCGAGCAGGGGCTCTTTCAGACCCTGCACCTTGGCCGCTTTTGGTCCGATGATATCGAATACAAGTATCTCGTTCTCACCTTTTTTGAGCCAGCAGCCGGGCATATAGAGGGTCTGCTGGGGGCCGATTTCCCATATACGGCCCATAGGGTGACCGTTGACATACACAAGGCCTTTACCCCATGTAGAGAAGTCGAGGAAGGTGTCGCCGACTTTGTTGAGATTGAATGTACCGCGGTATACACCACGAGGCATACGGCCGGCAGAGTCGGGCGTAAATGCACCGATAGGCATGTACTCGCCTATGCCGGTATAGGTTTCGTAGGCATCTTCGATATTGTAGACTTTCCAGTTGCGGAGTTTGCATACAAAATCGTGGTTATCACGGCGCTCAGTCACTGTCACCTTGTCGGTAATGCCCTTGAAGTCCTTGATAGCGCGTCCGAAATTGATACGCCCCATAGCCTCTACGAGGATATCGAGCTGCGCACCGGCCTTTACCTTGGGCAGGGCGATATTCTTTTCGCTTAGCCTGCGGTCAAGTTTGCCTATGTATTTGCCGTCGATAAATATCTGGGCGAAATCGTGGGGATCGTTTACAGTGAGGATGCTACCGGCTTCGAGCCCGGGGAGTGTGGTGCGGTAAAGTATCGAGCCAAATCCCTGGTCATATTCTTCCATGGTCCTGATTTCGGCATCTTCTTTCGCTTCGGGGAGATTCGAAAACAGCGGTGCGACTTCCTTGAGCTTAAACTCGGGCACTGCCACTGTCTTGATCGACACGGGTATAGCGGGCAGTTTCTTGCCATTGTAGTACTTGCCGAGGGTCTTGCGCAAGGCATGGTACTTTGGCGTAATCTGACCCGACTCCGATATAGGTGCATCGTAGTCGTAGCTGGTTACATCGGGGGCAAAACCGGGAGAATTGGCTCCGGCCCAGTGTCCCCAGTTGGTTCCGCCATGGGTCATGTAGAGGCTGAATGAAATGCCCTTCGACAGCATCTCGTCTATACCCTCTATCATCTTTTCGGCCGGACGTGTTTCGTGGTTGGCGCCCCATTTGTCGAACCAGCCGCTCCAGAATTCCGAGCACATCAGAGGGCTGTCCGGACGTACATTCTTCAGCTTTGCAAATTGCTGGTCGATGTTTGCGCCTGTGCCGAAGTTCATCGTCCAGATAAGGTCGTCGAGGCCGTTGTTGAGGAAGTTCGACGACCAGTCGCACTGAAATAGTGTCACCTTGTCGACGAAGTTACGGCGTAGCATGTCGCGGATGTTGCCGACATACTCTTTATCTGTGCCGTACGAGCCGTACTCGTTCTCAACCTGCACCATGATGATAGGTCCGCCGTTGGCAACGGTAAGGTCGCCTACCTGCTCGGCAACTGCCTTTTGGAATTTGTCAACTCGCTCGAGGAAGTAAGGGTCGTTCTCGCGAAGGCGGATATCCTTTTTCTTGAGCAGCCACCAGGGCAGACCGCCCATTTCCCACTCGGCACACACATACGGGCCGGGGCGGAGTATCACGTTCATGCCGTTGTCGCGGCACAGTTCTACGAATTTACGCAGGTCGTTTTGGCCGGTAAAGTCAAACTTATCCTCACGAGGCTCATGGCTGTTCCAGAATACATATAGGCATATGGTATTCATACCCAATGCCTTGCACTGCTTGATACGCTGGTCCCAATATGGCTCGGGGATTCGAGGATAGTGCAGCTCGGCTGCCTTTACTACATAAGGCTCGCCATTGAGCAGAAATGTACCTTTGCCAGCCTCGAAACTACCGGCAGCCGGCTCTGTGGCCATGGCAGGGACTAACCCTGCCAGGCACAGCAGCATGCTTGCAAGTATCTTTCTCATTTGGTGAATCGATACACGGTAAAGGTCTTCGCGGGCAGGAATGTGCTCCAGCGGGTGCGGCCTTTGATGTCAGCGCCTTCGGTTGTGGTTACAGGCGCGATGAGTTCGGGATTGTCGAGGGTGTTCTCTGCGGTTTCAGAGGGTGCTTCGAGGCGGGTTTTTACTATCTTGGTATAAACCTGTTTGCGCTTGAGGCCCTTGAAATCTACAGCAAAAGGCTGCTCTTTGTCTGAGGTATTGGCTACCTTGATGATGATGTCGCCCGAAGGTTCGTCTACAACTGCCGATGCAAAGATTCCGTTCTGACCGGTAAGGGGTTTGCCGTCGGCAAGCAAGGGCAGTACGCGGCTGCCGTGGTTGTGCATATAGAGCTGCTGGATATAGTAGCTCGAGGTGCGCATTGAGCGTGAGTTGTCGAACCAAATCATGTCGGGACGCCACTGCCAGCCCTCTACGTGCGCAAAGAGGGGCGCGTAAGTTGCCATTTCCACGATGTCGGCATTGCGCTCGAGGCCGGTCATAAACGCGCCTTCGAGAAGGGCGGCGTTGAAGTGATTCCATTTCTTGCCCTTGCCGTGGCATGCATATTCGCCGGCAAATACTTTCGGGCCTTTGCGGTCGTAGCTGTCGTAGCGTGCGCCCTGCTCAAGGAACCATTTTTCGGGACGGTAGAAGTGCTCGTCTACGAGGTCTACTTTGAGGCGTTTCATTTCCGGCCAGAGGTAGTCGAATTTCTTGCCTTCGCTGTCAGGACCCGACGAACCGATTATCTTGATTTCGGGATGTTTCTCGCGCAATACCTTGATAAAGGGAGCAAGGTGCTCTACATATTCAGGGCCCCACTGTTCGTTGCCGATACCGAGATACTTGAGGTTGAATGGCGCGGGATGACCCATGTCGGCGCGAAGCTTGCCCCATACGGTGGTGGTGTCGCCGTTGGCAAATTCGATCAGGTCTACGGCATCCTGGATATAGGGCTCCAGTTCGTCCATAGGCACGTGGGCTTTCGGGTCGCGGTTCTGGAACTGGCATACAAGGCCTACGTTGAGCACGGGAAGGGGGGCTGCGCCGATTTTCTCACTCAGAAGGAAGTACTCGTAGAAACCAAGACCGTACGACTGATAGTAGTCGGGATAGAAGCGGTGAGGGAAGGTATAGTGCCAGCGGTTGAGGTTGGTGGGGCGGTTTTCAGGCTGGCCCACGGTATTTTTCCACTGATAGCGGTCGCCGACTTCGGTACCCTCTACAATACATCCGCCGGGGAAGCGGAATACGCCCGGTTTGAGGTCTTCGAGAGCCTGTACGAGGTCTGTGCGAAGGCCGTTCCAGTTATTTTCGGGGAAGAGCGAGATATGGTCGGCTTCTACATAGTTCTTGTCGGGGTGGGTAAGGAAGATACGCAAGAGGCCTTTGTTGACCGATTGGTTGGGTTTGAGTTCGGCGGTATATTTCTGCCACCCTTTCGATGTTACTTCGATGTTGGCCTTGGCATACACCTGGGTCTCGCCCATCGACGACGGATCGGCAAGTTCTACACGGATTTTAGCCGGGCCCTGCGGAGCACGAAGCCACGCCGAGAAAAGGTAGGTTGAATCTTTATGGACTGTCACACCGAAGAAGCCTTCGTTCTGAAGTCCGGTATATTTGTCGCTGTGGCCTGATGTCGACAGTCGCACATAATGGGGATTGCGGTCAAATGAGCCGTCCTGGTCCAATACTTTCACATCGCCGAATGCAGTCCAGCCGGTCAGGGGCTGCTGAAATTCGAACGAACGGTTTTTCACCATTTCTGCATAGAGGCCGCCGTCGGCTCCATAGTTGATGTCTTCAAAGAATACGCCGTACATCGTTGGCGAAACCTCGGCTCCGGGTTTGCCGGCTTCGAGGACTGCCGTTTCGGCTGAAGATGTCAGCGCCGCTCCGGCGAAGAGTAATGCAAGTAACTTTCTCATGATTATCAGATATTTTTGCAAAAATACGAATTTCCACATAAAAACCAAAATACGAAACCTTTATGAAATACTAAAAAACGCAGCCCGGCAACGATTTACCGGGCTGCGTTTTCATATGTCTGAGTCGATTATAAGTCTTCTTCGATTGAGAATTCTTCGGGCAGGTCGTCGAAGTTCTCGGCATCATCATCGAGGCTGTCTTCGGCAATGCTCTCATCGGCTTCCGACACGTTGTCAGACTTGCTTGCCGATACTTTCTTCTTGCCGCCGGTTTCTGGCTCGGCAAGTGCCTCGCTGATAAGTTTTTCTATTTCGTCAGCCAATTCGGGGTTATCCTCAAGCACTCGCTTGGCGGCCTCGCGTCCCTGTGCAAGTTTGGTGCCGTTGTAGCTGAACCACGAACCGCTCTTGGCTATGATATTGAGCTCTACGCCAAGGTCGATAAGTTCGCTCGAGCGCGAGATACCCTCGCCGAACATGATATCGAATTCGGCACGGCGGAAGGGGGGCGCAACCTTGTTCTTCACTACTTTTACCAAGGTGTGGCGACCAAGCACATTCTCGCCTTCTTTGAGCGTCGAGCGCGAACGGATATCGAGACGCACCGACGAATAGAATTTAAGCGCGTTACCGCCTGTGGTTGTTTCGGTCGGGCCGAACATCTGACCGATTTTCTCGCGCAACTGGTTGATAAATATACATGTAGTATTGGTGCGTGCTATCGTACCGGTGAGTTTGCGCATGGCCTGCGACATCAGGCGGGCCTGCAGACCCATATTGCGATCGCCCATTTCGCCTTCGATTTCGCTCTTGGGGGTGAGCGCTGCTACTGAGTCGACTACGATGATATCTACCGCGGCCGAACGAATCAGCTGCTCTACGATTTCGAGAGCCTGCTCGCCGTTATCGGGCTGAGAGATAAGAAGGTTATTGATATCTACACCGAGTTTTTCGGCATAAAAACGGTCGAAGGCATGCTCGGCATCGATAATTGCGGCGATACCGCCAAGTTTCTGCGCTTCGGCGATTGCATGGATAGCAAGAGTTGTTTTACCCGACGACTCTGGTCCGAAAATTTCGATAATACGGCCACGCGGATAACCGCCCACGCCGAGTGCCGAGTTGAGTGCTACCGAGCCCGAAGGGATAACATCTACCTTCTCTACAACCTCGTCGCCCATCTTCATGATAGCGCCACGGCCATATGCCTTTTCGATGCGGCCCATTGCCTGAGCCAATGCTTCAAGGCGTGCTGCCTTGGGGTCGAGCTCTTCGCTCTTTGTTTTTTTAGCTTTGGTTGCCATAATTATGCAGTGTTTTTGTTTTCTGATGCAAAATTAGCACACAGGTTGTGCATCTCAATGGCACACATACGTTAAATAAACTTTAAACACCCACTTCACCCCTCAAAAGAAGCCCTATGTCTTTATGTTTTTATGTCTTTCTGTCTACCCCTCCCCAATCATCCGCCATAATTTTCATCCCAAGCGTCGAGCTTTAGCGAAGACACCCGCACCCACATTCCACGCCTCTCCAATTAGCCCTATTAGCCCAATCAGACCCACCGCCCGGCACGCTCATTATGCATTATGCATTCTACATTCTCCATTAAAAAAAACTCCTTTTGAAAATTCCCTGACAACTCTCCCCAACCCCACCTTATCTTTGCGGCTAAAAAACTATCTATGAAATACTACTCCCCATTTCAGCGATACTTAGGCCGCTCGCTTCTCAAACACGAACGGCGCATAATCGCTGCCCTCGAGTACTACCGCCAACACAAAACCATGCGGCGTGTACTCATCGTCGACCCGCCGGGTTACGACTCGCGCGAACTCTTGTGCCAATACATCCGCTTCGTCCACGAC
>LUJM01000104.1 GCA_001689415.1 Bacteroidales bacterium M2
TACTTCGGTAATTTTTACCGAATCATTGCGATTTATTACACATCATAAATGAACAATCGCACAGTGAGTGCGGTTATATAACAAAATCTTATTGCCGCCCGGTTTCTGAAAATCGGCATTGAAGGCAAGTCGTTCTAAACCTGATTTAATTTTATGACATCACAAATTATGCGCTACATAAAACGAGGATTGTTGAGTTTGGCCCTTATCATTATCACGCTACTGAGCACCCAAGAGGCACAAGCACAGCGACTGGCACTCAAAACAAACACTATCGATTGGCTTACACTCTCGCCAAACCTCACTGTCGAAGCAAGGCTTAGCACCCGATTATCGCTTCAGGTAGGCGTAGCAGCAAACCCGACCCATGTATCTATAGCAAACACCCAGCTGACAAACTACAGGGTAGAGCCCGAACTGAGATACTGGTTCAACCGCCCCATGGCACGCCACTTCGTGGCCCTGTCAACAACGGCAGCGATGTTCAATCTACGTTTCAAAGACCGTCATTTATCAGGTGACGCTGTCGGTGCAGGTATTTCATACGGTTATGCCCTCGTACTCAGCGACCACTGGAATATGGAAGCCGAAATAGGCTTAGGTCTCGCCCACATCAGCGCCAAAGACTACAAAGGCAACAATGAGCCACCGTCAAAAAACTATACACACATACGACCTGTACCCATTAGGGTCGGACTATCTTTCGCCTACATTTTCAAATAAGGGCTAATAAGCAAAAACGACTTGTAGAACCAAATACCAAGGAATGATCGTGAAAACAACAAACATACATATCACTATCGTATCAGCCCTTATCATGCTTGCGGCAAGCTCGCTATGCGGCTTCGCAGCCGACATGAATGTGCGAGGCATTGTAGTGCAGAAGGGAACAAACACTCCTATACAGGGCGTAGTTATATTCAACGCCGAAAACGACAAAGTGCTTGGCACAACAAACTCTTTCGGCGAGTATGATGTAACAATCGACGAAAACGGCAGGTTGCTTTTCGCCGTACTCGGCAGCAAAGACCTCGAAGAACCCGTCAAAGGCCGTCTGAAAATCGACGCGGCACTCTTTCCGGATGCTCAAAGCCTCCGTGAAGTTGTCGTTACCGGCAAGAATCAGAACAACGGCCTCGTGCTTCCGCCGGCCGACCTTATCCTCGAAGGCAACGAGATTTCGCTGAAGACAATGGCAAAGATTCCTCACCAGTTCTTCTCGTCGAATGTGCGCATGATTATCCAGCCCGCAATCTACAATATCACAACCCGCACCCTCAACTACCTCACCCCGGTTGTATACGACGGCCGCCGCTACGACATCACACAGCGACGAATGCTCGACTGGGACGCCGACAAAGACCCCCTCAACAAGTATCGACAGGTTAAACGCTCAAGCCGTAATACCGACGATACAGTATATATAGTTGACAAACTCCACGTCGACAATCCCAAAAACGATTTCCTCTGCGTGGTTATGTCGTCGATGGAAAACTACAACGGAATCATCTACACCGATACGACCCAGATTGCCCGAGGCACAATCAACCCCCTGCGATTCCTGTCGTACTCGCTCAACGGCCTGCCCCTCACCGACGAAAACTTTATCCCCAAACCCGAGGTACAGCTCCGCGACACAAGTGGCGAGGTAAAACTGGTTTTCAACGTCGGCAAATCTAATCTCGACCTCTCCCTCGGCGACAATGCAGCCGAAATGGAGAAGATGCTCCAGGAATTCCGAGCTATCCAGAACGACCCCGACATGATGCTCAAGAGCTTCGACATCTCAGGTACGGCATCGCCCGAAGGCTCATACGCCGGTAACCAGCGACTCGCCCACAACCGTATGCAGTCGGCCCTCAATAGGATACTCGCATCTATACCTGAATCGATGCGTAACAATGCCCAGATACAGTCGAAAGCCTCTGTTGCCACATGGTCTCAGGTAGAAGACCTACTGCGAGCCGACGGTTATATCGACGAAGCCGATGCCGTTCGCAACATCATCGACAAGAATCCCCGCAGTATCGACCGCCAATCGCAACGCATGCGCTCGCTGCCATTCTACAAATCGCTGATTGCCGAGAAATACCTGCCTCGTCTGCGCAAGGTTGAATACCACATCGTTTCGTCGCGCTACCGACCGCTCAACAACGAAGAAATTGCAGCGCTCTACGAATCAGACTACACTACACTGTCGAAATATCATTTCTGGAAGCACTACACCGAAATGCCCGACAGCGCCAAGCGCGAAGAGATAATGCGCCGTGCCCTCGAAGTACACCCCGATTTCATCGCTGTGGCATCCGACCTCACAGCGCTCACAATCGACAAGGGTTGTGCCGACGAGGAATTACTCAAGCCATTCTTCGCCGACTGGAGCAAGATAAAGAAGATGCCCGGCGAGGCCCGCCACAACCTGGCAGTAGCAAGCATGGCAAACAACCACTTCAGCTATGCCGACTCGCTGCTCTACGAAATGCCCGACGTGCCCCAGTACCACAAAGCCAAGATATATTGCTCGGCACTCAACGGCAGGTACGCATCGGTACTGCAGGAAATCGCCGAGGAATCGCCCTTCAACGAAGTACTGATGCTACTTGCATTAAAAGACAACAGCCGTGCATTCGAAAAATCGACAGCCCTCGGCGAAAGTGCCGAAGAAGAATATGTGAAAGCTATCGCCGCAAATCGAATGGCAAATTCGGATATCAGTAACGCCTACCTGTTTGTAGAAGCAAGCACCCACTTGGCAAACGCGATTAATCAGAAGCCCGAGCTGATAGAGATTGCACGAATCGACGGCGATGTATGCGACCTCCTTGACGAAGACGGTAACCTGCCCGACGACAATTACAACGAAGGCACAACAGAAGAATAAGGATCATGAAGACTAACATAAAAACACGCACTATAGCAGCGGTCACATTACTTCTGTGGCTCGTCGCCCCCCTTTCAGCCGAGGCCAAAATGGGCAAGGCCCTCAACGACACCGCATCAGTGGGCATGAATGCGCTCGACTATGTGCTGCAGCGTCCGCTCGGCAATAGTTCGTTCGAGCATAAGCGCTTCGGCGACAAGTTCTTTATCACCGCCGGTGGTGGTATTTCTACCTACAACCAGAAGCCAAACAATGGTTTCCGTCCCGGATTCCGAGGCGAATTATCGTTCGGTGACTGGATTACACCTGTTCACGGCTGGAGAATCGGCTTCAACGCCGGTATTCACTCTAAGAAATCCGGACAGAGCTGGAAAGGTTTCGGCTCTGTATCAGCAGACTACCTGATGAATTTTTCAGCACTGCTGCGAGGCTACAATCCCTCGCGCAGGGTGGAACTAATAGGAGCTCTCGGCGCAGAATACCAGCGTATTCGCTACCGTGGCGCCTGGGGTAACGAAATAGGCCTTAGAGCTGCGATTCAGGCCCGTATCAACATACAGCAGAATCTTTATCTCTACCTCGAACCTCGCATGACCCTGCTCGCAGGCACCCGCTTTGCAGGCGACAGCTACCGCAGGTTCCGCACCGACCTCAGCTTCAACCTCGGTCTTGGCTACCGACTGTTGAGCAAAGCCGAGCGCCTGGCAGGGGCGACAGAGTTCGTCAACTCGGTCGACAATCATCTCTTTTTCGGCGTTGGCGGCGGCGTTTGGGCATTTGCCCGCAAGGCGGCATCGCAGCGAAAGAACCCCTATGGATTCGGCAGTTTCTTCGTTGGCAAATACTTCTCGCCTACTGCAGGTATACGCCTCAAGGCTGAGCTCGGCCGCATCGACCAGCTCGGCACCACTGCCAACAGATATCTGGCCACCGGCTCGCTCGACTTTGTATGGAATCTCAACTCGGCATTCGGCGGTTATCGTCCCGACCAGGTATTCGACCTCTCGCTCAACATAGGCCCTGCTGTGGCTTATTCAGATAAGGCCAAGGCAAAATTCTATCCAGGCGTTGCGGCAGGCATCACAGCCCTTTTCCGCCTCTCGGACAACTGGGGTATTTTTATCGAGCCTGAAGTAAAGCTGTTTAGCAAGTCATTCAACCAAGACCTCAATGGTGGCGGCTACGGCCCCTTCGTGTCGATGAACGCCGGCCTCCGCTACACTATCGGCAACTTCAAGCACGACAATCCCCGCAGCTACGAAGATTTCTTCAAGGCAAAGAACAGCTTCCTCACATTTGCCGTCGGCGCAGCCAAACGCTATAAAGGCAACTATGGCAAGGGCGTAGCCGCCCAGGTTGGTTTCGGCAGCAGGTTTACCCCGATTTCAAGCTGGCGCATCAGCGGCGAGGGCGAATTATACAGCGCAACTCCCCACTACCTCAGCCTTACCGTCAATGCCGACTATCTATTAAGTATATCCTCGAGCATGGCAGGCTTCAACCCCTACCGCGTATTCGACCTCTCGGCTCTCGTGGGCCTTACTGCCGGTATCGGCCACCACCGTGGTCCGCTCAAGCCCCTCGTCGGCGGACGTGTCGGCCTGCATGGCGCATTCCGTCTTTCCGATGCTCTCGACCTTTACTTCGAGCCACTGGTCACCGGCAGCCGCATGATCGGCAAGTCATCGCCCGGCTGGAGCCCCGAGCTCATGGTTATGGTAGGTCTTAAATACAAGCTCGGCACCCCCTCAGGCATCATAGCTAACTTTGCAGACACTCCCCTCGCCGACGGCCGCAATTTCGTATCGATAAGCGGTGGCCCTGCATTCTTCAGCAGCACATTTGTGAGCGCTCCGCGAAAGGTAAGCGGCTCGGTTGATGCCTCTGTCGGTCGCTGGTTCTCGAGGGTTTCGGGCGGACGAATCGGCTACACATTCGATATAGTTACGCAGCGTGGCAAGACCAAGCGTCCGTTTATCAACACGATACATGCCGACTACCTGCTCAACATCACATCGCTGATGGATCAAAATCCCGACCGCCGTTTCCATATCATCGGCACAGTCGGCGCAGGCCTCAGCTTCAGCAACCTTCACAATGCCAAGGTAGGCCCAATTCTCGAAGGCGGGTTCCAATTCCGCTACAACCTGCCCTCGAACATCGATATCCATATCGAGCCCAACGCCTCGTTCCTGCCCAACCGCATCGTACCGGGCTATCAGTCAGGCTCACGCGTAGTAGTGATGTCGCGCATAATGACCGGCCTCAGCTATCGATTCTAATACTCAGCTCCAATAACGTCAAGGGGTGCACCGAATCCGGCGCACCCCTTGCTGTTTACTGAGGGTGAAGATATGTCTTTTTGACTAACATACAAGTTCACCTCTCGTAGGGTCGCGGCACAATGCTGTTTACTTAAGGGTCGTTGGATGCACAAAACTGACGTGCTGGTTGGTACGTCCATCCCACCACCATCTCGTAGGGTCGCGGCATGCCGCGACCGGGTGTTAAAAGCATTTACCCCTGATAATCAGCGTATTACCAACTGCAAAATACGCAGTATAAGGCGTTGTTTATGAATAATATGTATAACAAAGGGCTGATAATCAAACAAATGCACTTCTACCCGGTCGCGGCATGCCGCGACCCTACGAGATGATGGTTGGATACAGTGTTGATAATCAACGGATTTGCATCGCATAACCGTGGCTTATCCGGAGAGCCAAGCTCCTATCGTTGCCGTCATTTTGCATAATCTAACTTATATTAAGTAAAAAGTAATGAAGTGGCAACAAATAAAATCGGCCGACGGAATGAACCGACGGCCGAGTAAAGGTTGGAGAGCAAGCCGGGGCACACCCGGCAATGCTATGAGTAGGCTTTATTTATTTAGCTTCTTCAACGGGAGCAGCTTCAACAACCTCTTCAGCAACAACTACAGTGTCGTTGGTAAGGGTGTCAACTACTTCTTCAACTGCAGCTACAGTTTCAACAGCTACAGTGTCAGCAGCTACAGTGTCAGCAGCAGCTTCAGTTTCAGCAGCAGCTTCTTTGTTACCACAAGCGAAGAACGACATGCTGAATACTACAGCAAGCATAAGAACTAACTTTTTCATCTTAGTTACGATTTAGTAATAAAACATATTTTGCTTCAAAAAGTGCTGCAAATTTACGCCACATTTTTTGAATGTGAAAATTTTTAGCATAAAAAATCACTCCGACCCCAAATTTTTAACATTTGAGGTCGGAAAACGAAGACATTTTGCTAACCGTAGTATCGCAAGTATAATTTATCTGTAAAGCCTATAAACTAAAATCAGCAAGCGACTTAGCACACACAAAACTTTCGTTGTCAATTAAAAGCCTATCAATCATAACGCATATCGGCCAGGATTGACTGCAACCTCATGCGGGCCTGGTGGATGCGGCTCTTTACTGTGCCAAGGGGCAAATTCATCTGCTTTGCAATCTCGGCATATCGGTAGCCGGAAACATAGAGCGTAAAGGGCCTACGATATTCATCAGCAAATGAATTAATTACCGACTGGATTTCCTTTACATTCACAGCCCCCTCGGGTGTTTCGAAGCCGGAATCCTGCGAAAAACCGAGCTGATATAGATCGTCGCTTTGGTCAACAACTACTACCGACCGTGAATCCTTGCGGTATTTATTGATAAAAAGATTTCGCATGATTGTAAAAATCCAGCCCTTGAAATTGACATTTTCTACATATTTATCTTCACTGTCGAGAGCTTTCAATGTCGTATCCTGCAGCAAATCGTAAGCATCGTCGCGGTTCGAAGTCAAGGCATAGGCGAAGTTGAGCAGATTGCGCTGCACCGACAAAAGTTTGGTTTGAAAAGTATTTGATCCCATAATCTATAGTCTAAGCGTTAATCATAAGTTACTATTATAACAATATTGATACTTAAGCGTTTTCACTTTTAGTATCTTTTTAGTCTTTTTAGCCTACAGAGCCGAATGTTAAATAATACTTATACCCGAACCAATTTATCTCGCGCTTTGTTATGTCAATAGTTCGTTAAAAAATTATTCATAG
>LUJM01000105.1 GCA_001689415.1 Bacteroidales bacterium M2
CTAACGCGATTTTATCGCACCAGTAGTAAAGTTACTTATCAAAAAATAATAGGCTGCACTCTTGCTGAGCGCAGCCTATTGTTCTTATTGAGGGTGATGATTAGAACACCACTTTTTCAGCTTTTCCTCCTGAAACCTTGATGTAGACACCGCTTTCAGGTTTTTCTACTTTGAGGCCCTGCAGGTTGTAATATTCTACTTCTACATTTTCGACTTCTACGTCTTCAATTCCCGAAACGGCGAGAGTGAAGAAGTAGGGTTGCTTCATCAGAGGTCGAATCGAGTTACCGTCGATAAATCCTGTGATAGCGGCATATTGTTTGCCGGGTGTGCCTGCGGTGAATTTGCCAACAGCCCTATAGGGAACTTTGTCGCCTGCGGCTACAAAATATGCATCTTCTTCACTATTGATAGTCTGAAGTACGTCACCGAGTGTTGTGCAGATAAATAAAGTTATCGGGCCACCGTAATATCCGGCGGTGCAATTGACAGTACCTTCGAATACAAGGTTCTCCGGATCGGCAGTGCCTACTATTTTGAGGTTCTCTACGGCTACGGATGTCTGGCCGGGAGATGTCTTTACGCTAACTGCTACCGGTTCTGACAGCACGTCGCCTGAAGTAGCATCAAGGAACACAAGGTCGTATTCTCCGGAAACATTGCTGATAATCTGGGTGAAGGTGCCGGTATACGTAATCTGTGTAGATTCTTTACCGGGGAGGTCTACCGTGATACTTTTGGCAATGGCTACCAACTTTTTGTCGGAGTCGAGAAGGGCGGGCTCGATTGTGCCAACGTATTCTTCGTCACCGCTGTTCTCTATCGTTGCCGATAATTTGAATGCCTCGCTGAAATAAACTGTCGACAGTACTGCTACATCTTTTATTGTTACAGCGCCGAGGGTTGCAGGGGTGAAAGTCATGAAGCCGTCTGTTATTGTAAGGCTGTAGTTCTGAATGCCGCCGACCTCTACTCGCACGTCATGCCATACATTGTCGGGTGTCATAAACACCGGTGTAACTGTATATGTGCCGTCTTTAAGTTTGGGTGTAAGCATGTTTACCTGATACACTGCCTCGAAAGAAGCGATTGTTCTTACAAGACCGTTGGTGTAGGTATACGCTACAGTGCCGTCTTCGGCTGTGAACTTGAGGCCGGGAGCTCCGGTTATAGCCCATTTGCTATAGTTGGCATATTGCGAATTCACTGTGATTATACCGCCGGTAGCACGACCGGTCAGAGGCGAGAGGTCGAAAGCAGAAGGCATATAAATGACAGGTGTCAACGACGAGTTGGCGCGGGGCTTGCTCACGTTTGCAATAACGCTCTGGTTGTAGTTATATCCAAGAGCCGAGCCGCCGATGCCTTGGGTGTTGGGGTCGAGGGCGGTAAGTTTGAAGTAGCCGTCGCTTATTCCACCCCAGCCCCAATTGATGTGGAAATAACCGTCGCCTCCGTAGCCGTCGCATACAAATGAGTGGCCGCCATTGTTGGCGTTGGCTCCGGAATACTGTACAGGGCCGTAATCCTTGAGCTGGTTATAGATAAAGTTATTCCAGTCTTTAAGTCCGTAGAAATTACGGTATGCGGTAAAAAGGCTTATATCGTAGTTGAAATTATCTACCAGTGCCGGTGCTATGTCATCGCTGAGAGCACCACTCTCGATAGGGCTATAACGCATGTCGACCGACATACCGGCTGCATACATCAGGTTTGCTACCGCGTCTTTTTGTGCCTGTGTGCTATTCGACACATATTCGTTGGCCATGTTTGCCCAGTCGAAGTGCATGGTTGAAAAGTCGAGAGTCTCGCCGGTGAGCGAGTTTGTCTTGCTTCCTCGGCCTACTTCCGGGTACTTGTGATAATTGAGCACCTGGGCCATTGCCGTTGCCACACAGCCGGTGACCGACCTGCCGCCATTTATAATGGGGCATTTGTCGTTGTAGGGTGAGCTCTGATTCCACAGCGTGGTCAGCAATGGCTCAATAGGAGCCTTGTCGTCGACTGTAGCCTTTGCCGAGCTTGCTGCGCCGCTACCGGCCATGGCCTCGATTTCGCGGGCATACTCGCCAAGCCACCATTGCATGGCAGGGGGGAGGGCATTGGTATCAAATGATGTGTCGGCATATCCGAGTACCGCCTGGGCGCAATCATCGGCTGATACTGCTATAAAAGCTTCCTCGGAGCTGAAAATATATACGCCCGCAACTGCTTTTTGGGGCATCTCCTGGGTGTATACGAGGCGGTATTCTTTGTTTTGAGCGGATTGTGAAAGTGCTCGTGGGGCATTTCCCAATGCTCGGCTCAACGCTTGTTCTGGCGTGAGCGTTTCGCCGAAAGCCGATACGCACAATGCCAGGGCGCTTATGCCTATTACCATGCGTAGTGGTGTTGTGTGTGTCATAATGTGTGTGATATATTATGGTGTTATTTGCGTCATAAAGTATTGAATAGATTATTCTGGTTGCAAAAATAGCAAATTATTTTATCAAGTATGATTATGGGAGTGAAAAATACTTGGCTTTTTCTCTAAAATGTCTTATTTTGATGATAATGTTGTGAAAGTTTTGTAGTTTGCCAAACAATTGCTAACTTCGGCGTGTAATAAATCTTAAAACTATAAGTAACTCCCTGCTATATCGAGTTACACCGCATTATTTAGTATTAATTCTTTTTGAGAGTTACTTATGAAGAACGTTCTTATCGTTGGGGGAGCCAACGGCATCGGCCTCTCTCTTGCGCATGTATTGGCCGAGGATAACGATGTGGAAAAAATACATATTGTCGACCGTGTCGCTGTTGCGGACGAGGCGATGCTCGATAAATTCGAATCTCATATATTTGATCTCGAGAATACCGATTATAGTTTTTTCGACCGCTTCGGCGACGTTGATGCCCTTATCATAACCGCAGGTTTCGGTCGTCTGGCTCTTTTTGCCGACGTAGATGAAAGCCACATTGTGTCGAGCTTCAACGTCAATGCTGTAGCCCCGATACGCATAATCCACCATTTCTACGACCGTCTTTCGTCGTCTGCTGACTTCAAATGTGCGGTAATGGTGAGCATTGCCGGCTTCATGTCGTCGCCATTCTTCAGCATCTATGCTGCAACCAAGGCTTCTCTCAAGATTTTTATCGAAAGTGTGAATGTCGAGCTCGAAAAGGCCGGGTCGAAAAATAAGATTATGAATGTAAGCCCGGGCTCGATTAAAGGCACCTCGTTCAACAAAGGACGTACCGACCTTGACGTGACAAGGCCATTGGCGATTGAGATAATCGAGCACCTCAACGCCGGCGACGACTTGTTTATCCCAAAATATGAAGAAGTATTTAAAGAAGTTCTCAACCGCTACGCAGCCGATTTCCGCGCAGAAGGCCGCCACTCCTACGACTACAAACTAAACTCCGGCAGGATGAAGTGATACGTCGTCTGCAAACGCAGGGCTCTTTCAGCGCTTTTTAGTAGGAATTTGACTGTTGATGCGATTAAGCAGGTGTTGAATGGCTGGAGGCAATGGTTGAATATTGTCGGGTATCTTGAAATCCGATCGATGCTCATAATACGTTTTTTTCTGCTCCTTATATTCATCTACCGTCAACCGTTCAATTTCTACGGGATATTGTTCTATGTAGCAGTTGATTTCTATTGCATCTGTTATACCAAGCATTTTCTTTAGCAGCTTTCCTTTTCCGATAAGACGCATATTGCCGGTATTATAAACATAGTCTGTTATACCATAAATACCACTATCATTCTGTTTGTACATAAGAGTCCAGTTTCCTTGTTTCATATCCATAGTCATTCCCAGCATCTTAAAGAACCAAGGACTGAATGAATGGGTCTTGTGATCAGACAAAGCATCGCAATCAATCGAAAAATTACCATTGTTCAGGCGATAGATATATTTCGGAAAGTACTTCCCTTGTATTGTATCTGCAAGTGCGCCTGCTTTCATGGCATCGGTCAACTCCTTTTTTTGGTATGGAACGAATGCCATATTAGACATAAATGACAATGACGTAATATCATCGTCATATTTGGGCCGCATAATACTATCCAAGCCGTTCGCATTTGCTATTCGACCATAACGCTTTACTGCCAGCGGATGTGATGATTCGTGTGATTTGCTGTATCCTTTTACTTTGCCTTCTGCAAAATAGTACTCCAACATATACTCGCAGTAAAACTGTAAAGTGTCATTTGGCGTAGAGCCGGTGCAATATTCTCGGGCATATGTAAGCACTCTTGTTACAGGTCTGTCGGTTGGTGTAACAATTACCTCGTTTAAGGTATATGATGCCGGAACCATAAATAAAGTATCCGCATTTTGATTTAACTGTGAGTGCGCTTCATAGCCCATACATCGGATTGACAACGGATAGTCATTTGGCCTCACTTCTATACGGCCGTTGTTATTCGTTGTTCCAATTATCATTCCGTTTGCAGAAATGACTGATGCCCCAACGACAGGAGTGTTGTCGCCGCCGTCTAATATTACAATATCGCGTGAAATACTTGAAAATGCGATTGAAAACATCAGCAGTAGCCAAAGAACTTTTTTCATATAAACTAATCTAAGAGATTAAAAACGTGAGCATCAAATATGCGCCCTTGCGTTACTATGTGCCCCTCTATACCGGGCGGAAACTTAAGCTAAATAAAGAAAAATCCGTAAGTATTTTGAAATA
>LUJM01000106.1:0-466 GCA_001689415.1 Bacteroidales bacterium M2
CGATGGCGGAGTACTGCTGTTGCCGGAGTCCTTCGGCGGCTGTTCATACTTCTCCAGACGCTTGCGTAACTCACGGTTTTCCTTAAGAAGTCTATCAACATTACGATTTAGCGAACATATCTCGGCATGCTGGGAATCAATAGTGCCCTGCATGGACTTGAGTTGTTCTGACATTCCGGATAGAATGGATGATATGTCGCTAATCTGTTGTTTCACAGATACAAAGATAGCTAATTTATCTGACATTTGCAAATAAATTAGCTATTAAATTACTGAAAGGTAAGAGCTTAATTCAATATCCTCAAGATTTGGTGGCTATATCATCCATTCGCTGAATAGTTACATTCGGATAGCACATTGTTAAATAGTGTGAATATTGACGCGTATCCATTGCCAATTCAAATTATAGTACTAATTTTGTCGTGCAAAACAAAAACAGCCCAGGTGGCGGAATGGTAGACGCGCT
>LUJM01000106.1:485-4690 GCA_001689415.1 Bacteroidales bacterium M2
GTTCTGGGCACCCCAAAAGCGAGATAACTCATTGAAACATCAACAGTTATCTCGCTTTTATTTTATTCTACGTGCATATTACGTGCAAATGGTGTCAACCGAAGTCCGCCGTTCACCCTCCCCTCGAACCTCAACAGGCGGCTCCGCCCATTATTTTTCGGAACTATTGCCTTTCCCTTTCGCTTTTGCATTGAGGGCTTTTATAGTATCGAGATATGCTCGTTCCACGGGGGATAGTTCGCGCACTTGGAACAGACGATATTCCTGCTCGGCTTTTTCCATAGCTTGCTGATGGCTGACTGTGCCGGGGCCGTTGAGTAAAGCCTCGCCTGTCGAAGACAGAATATTGTCGAGCTGCTGCACATAGTCGCTCATATACATCGGGCGTCGTTTCATCGCCTGAATCTCGGCGAAGTCAAAGTATCCCGACACAAGATTGTTCAGAATCTTCAACTCATCCTCGCTGAGATAGTTCTTGGCAATCTTTGCATCGCGCAAGGTCGGATGGTCGCCCTTGAAAGAAGTAAGCCCCATCATCGGAGACTCAGCATTGGCCCGATGAAAGATAACTTCGGCGGCAGTATGACCATGAGCGGCAAAGTGCAACTTGTTCTGCACAATCTTAAAGAACTCCACTGAGATGTCACTGCGAGGGTCATAATCCACGGCAGTAGCATAAAGGTCGAGTACCTGACGGTACATCACCTTCTCCGATGAACGGATGTCACGAATACGGTCAAGCAGCTCACGCCAGTAAGCACCACCGCCATTTCCTTTCAACCGTTCATCGTCCATTGTGAACCCCTTGATGATATACTCCTTCAACCGCTCAGTAGCCCACCTGCGGAAATGCGTAGCGATAACCGACCGAATCCTATACCCCAACGAAATAATCATGTCGAGATTGTAGTAGGTCACGTTGTACGACTTACCATCGGCGGCAGTTGTTCGGAATTTCCGAACAACTGAATCCTCATCAAGCTCACCGTCCTCAAATATATGTTTGATATGCTCGCTGACATTAGCCTTACTTGTCTGATACAACTCGCAAAGCTGCTGCTGAGACAGCCAAACCGTCTCCCCAGTAAACTTCACCTCAATGCGAGTCTCGCCGTCCTCACCCTGATATATGATTATATTATTGTCTGAATCCATATCGTCTAAAAAATGTATATCTTCGTTTCGCCTTCCTGCGTTTAAAGAGTGTTATCTGTCCTCTATCCATAAATAATCCTACATATTCAGTGTCTTAAACGTTCATCAAGATAATCTTCATAAGATTTAATTTTATCAATAATCTCTGGTGTAATTTTCAAGGGTTCAGATTCTCTATAAAGTTTTAATTCGTCTCTTTTTTTCAGAATGGATTTTCTTACGTCACCATTTTTCTTTATGTAAAGAGTATTGGAAGACAGACGTTCTAAAGAGTCTTTGAGAACTTTGTATGCAGCCACAAAACTATCCGGTGAAATAGCTATTGAATTTACAAGAGTTTCAATCTCTAAAATCTCGTCTAAAAGTTTACGCTCGGCTACAAGGTCTGAATCAATCTTTGCTTGAACAGGGCCCTGCTCTTGGAATTCGATGGGTTCATAGCTGTTCGCTTCGTAAATTGACCAAAAGTTACGCACTCTCTTGATATTGGGTAAGGCATCCAGCTTTTCATTGAAAATAAAGTCCTTTAAATTTTCTGCACTTAGGAATATTTGCCTCCAGAATGGATCACAGGTAATACTATTCCAATCAGGAGAAGACGAAACACCTGCCAAATAAACAAAATCATTGATATATTCATTCGGGTTACTTTCAATCGAATGCAAGACCATTTCACATGCTTCAACATCAAGGGTAACCTTTTTACTCGTTGGGTCAATAAATGCGATACAAGCTCTAAGAATATTATTATGCAATGGGGTATAACCGGGATTATTTTTAATCAAATTCTTAAGTGATTTTTTAAGTATAATTAGCAATTGATCTTCAGAGAAAACCAGTTCATGTCTTAATTCACCACTCTTATACGCCCATAGTTGTTGCTTAACTATTTCATAGGGATACTCATTATTACCGCCTATCAGCTTGTCATATAGTGTAGATTTATAATCATCTATTGAAATCCCCAATTTTATACATAGTCTCTCTACAACCTTTTTTTCAAGGAGAATACCTACATTGAGAATTGAGTATAACGTTTCGCTATAATGTGCACTAAGATATATATAAATATCAATATATCTAACTACAGCTTCCCAACTCGGCAAAGCAAGGGTATTGAGAGATCCCAGATACTCTCTAAGCTGATTCCACCCTTGATTGTTTAATACTTCATTGATAATCGCTCTATAATCTTGCTCCTTTTTTAACATTGAGCTTAATTTTTCATTGCTGATACGCTCAAATAAATGCTCTTGAAAGTATATCGAGAAGCCACCTACCGAATTAATGGATCGATAGGAATTGTTCCCATCAGCAGGGAATAAAACTTTCAGAATATCCTTTGAGTTATATTGGTCTTCAAGTCCGTCAATGGTTATTTTTCGTTCAAAATTTGTTTCGCTGTCTTTATGGGAATTCTGTTCATACAAAACTCTATGCTCATCTGGATACCTATATCTAACTAATTCTATAAGCAAGAAATCCCTTAGTTTTACTTCTTTATAGATTCTCTTGAGAGATGGTTTAACTAAGTTAATATACCGCTTGACATCTCTTAAATTTTTAAGATAGAATGTAAAGAATGAGGAGTTTGCTATTATTGAGCTCTTGACATCTTCTATCTCCTCATCATTAAATGAAAGACCGCTTGTTAAGTTTGGAATTAGGAAATCTAATAATAGTTGTGATGATCGCAATGGAAGAGGGCGTTCCCATGTGAAGAATTTATCGGAGAATGCAGCCCATTCGTCCTTTGATTCTAAAAGTGAATTTATACGCCCCTTGTCATAAGCACTGATAAAGATTAGATTATCGAAGGCCGCATTACCATCAATTAATTTGAAGACTTCAACAATTTCATCTCCCGTCAAACGATCCAAATCTTCGATAATAACAATAACTCGTTTTTTTAAACGCCTTATTGCTCCATTAATCCTTGATTTTTCATTGACTCGGTTAAATAACGTGGATGACTGAAACAACGCCGATAAGTATTTGTTATCAGTCATTACATCAATTACCCTAAGATAATCATTGAATGAACTCTTAAATCTTGAATCATATTTACTTAATTCAGAGTATAATTCCTCAAAGAACGCAGACTGAATTTTGTCATTGGTTGAATAGCGAGGATTAAATCGAATTACGATAAACAGATCTTTATTCTGAAGGAATTTTTCCTCCATAAGATTAATAAATGAGGACTTCCCATCTCCCCATCTTGCATTTATGCCAATGCTTAATGCTGATGTTGTCTCTCGTTCTATAATACGTTGATACAACGTATCGACTTCATCACCGAATCCAAGTCTATCTTGCTCTCTTTTAGTAATAGGCTTATCCTCTAACAAAAGAGCCTTATCTTCATTTTGTGATTCGTTTGAAGTGGGCTCATCTAATTCAATGAAATCAACTAAAAGAGAGATTATACCAAATAGGAATAAACCACCAAAAATGACATCTGAAAAACCTATATGAAAAATATCTGATTCTGTTACAATATATTCATCTGTAAAGAGTCTGTAAAACCAGTAAACAGATGATAGGCTGATACTACTCAAGACATATATGGGCTTTACATAATAATGATACCGAAATCTATTAACCCAAAAGACTATCGTAGATAAACACATCACACCGAAAATTATTGATGAGATAGATCCTTCGTTCATCCTTGAAAGAGTTGGTAAAATATATTCATCAAACCAACCCATTATTTCTGCATTTAATGCTATGAACAAAAATAATGCAGCAAGTTGAGTTATTATGGCTTTAATCCACTCTGTTTTCATTAGGTTTCTTCCGTTATTAATGTATTAACTTGCGAAAAGGTATCCGCCATTTTGAGATGCACGGACAATGAATTGATTACATAGGAGCTCATTTTTCTCTCTGAATGTTGTCCGGTCGTAGCAGTCCGGCAACGTCCTGTCAAGAGTATCTCTAACGAACAGGATGAAGGAGCTTTTCTTAGAACTATCTTTATACCAATCAGTGGTAAACAGCTGGTCTTGATTTGATTTCAATTTTGAAAGCAAATCACGGGCGGC
>LUJM01000107.1 GCA_001689415.1 Bacteroidales bacterium M2
GTTGGCGATTAACTGAGTATCCCTAAATAGAACGAGTGTCAGCATTTATATTCTCCAAAATGCAAAAATGTTGGCCGAAAAGTGAAGATTTCACAAAAATTTAACACGTCGGCAAATAATAATTGCTAACTTTGCGGCTTGCAAAAAAAACTAACCGCAAAACATTTTTAAAGCAAATGAAAAAAGTAATGTATCTTGGCATGGCCTTAGTGGCCGGTGTCCTTTCTCTTTCATCGTGCTCAGACGATCCCAAAGAAACAACAAGCCAGACTTATGATGATGCCACCGGCCTCATCCTTACTGTCAATGGCGAGCCTGTAATCGGCAAAACAGCTACCTATGTCCGTGAAGGCGAAGCTGCCACACTGACACTCAACAGCACCTTCGACCTCTCTGCTATTCCCGGAGTACCCGAAGCACTGGCCAAAAAGATTGCCGGCCCCGGCGTTATCCCCGGTAGCGCAGAGACCGTGCTCAGCTTCCCTGTAACAGGCGACAACACTACCTTCGCCGGCGTGGGCAGCAATGATTATTGCACCTACGAGTACTCGGGTGTGGTAAGCGAAAAAGAGTTGAAGCTCGATATTACCAAGCTTGCACTCAAAGACCTCACAATAGCAGGCAAATGGGTTCCCCAGCCCTTCGACATGGAAGAAGATTGGGAAAGCGACGATTATGGCACAATCTACACTCAGCCTATCCATGCAGTATGGGATAGCTCGGCTGATTTCGATTTCATGGGCACACCCATGGCAATGAATGACCTCCTGAAGCTTCTCATGACTATGCCTCTTCTCGATGATATGTCGGTACGTCTTCCTGACGCATTGTGCGAAATGCTTCGTGATGTAACTTTTGGCACCGACGGCAACATCATCGCATCGTATGCCGACCTCAACAGTGAGTCGGAGACCCTTGCATATCTTCAGAGCCCCTCGAACATGGCCCAGTACGTACTCAAAGGCAACGGCAACATGCTCTTCTACCTTAACCCGCAGGCCGTAATCGCAGCCGACAGTCGTGCCGCTGCTACAGTACCCGGCGGTATCGACATCAACAACCTGCTCGGTAATGTAATGGCGCAGCTCGCCCCGATGATGTCGGAAGGCGTGCCCATGCACTACACAATGGCCAACGACCAGCTTACCGTTTACCTCGGCACAGAGACCCTGCTTCCCCTGCTGAAGACCAATGTAGTACCCCTGCTTCGCAACGAGGAACTTGTAAACCAGCTCGTTGAGGCAGTGAAAGCTGATGAGGACATGGGATTCATCGCCGACGTTCTTCCCGGTATGCTTGCATCTGCCGCTGATGTAATCGACGGCACAACCAAACTCGAAATCGGTTTGAACTTCAAGAAATAATACACGTTCCAAATCATACATCAAGGCATCCGGGCAGTTTTGAAGGCTCGGGTGCCTTTTGTATATGGGTCTGTATAGGCTCGCGAGCTTTGACACCCGGTTGCATATCTTGGCGCAAAGTTGTCTGTTCGCATAATAATGTGTAACTTTGCCTGACCAACAAACACATTGATATGCGCAAATTTATCATATTACCTTTGATTGCCGTGCTTACGGCATGTGGCGGGCATCACGAAAATGATGGGCATCACCATCATTCCGCAGAAGTAGAAGAACACGAACACGACAAGCACGACCATGACCATGGCGAAGCCGAATCCCATGCTCATGGAAAGGGCGAAATCGTGCTGCACAAAGAAGTTGCCGATGAGTTCGGCGTAGAAATCGATACAGTTAAGTGCGGCGACTTTTCGAGCACTGTACGAGCAGCCGGCGTGGTGCTTACTGCAAGCAGTGCTGATGCCGTAGTGTCAGCCCCGACAGCGGGAGTGGTGAGAATCGCCCCCGGAATTGAAGCCGGGCGAACATTGTCGAAAGGAGCCTTGGTGGCAACAATCGACGCCCGCAATATTACCGGCGGCGATGCCAATGCGTCGGCCAAGGCCGCACTCGATGCCGCCCGCACGGAATATGAACGTATAGAGGCGCTGTACAAGGACCGCCTCGCAACGATAGGCGAGCGCAATGCCGCGCTGGCCGCTTACAATCAGGCCAAGGCCGCATACAGCCCTGCAGCATCGTCGGGCCGTGCGACAAGCCCTATAGCCGGAACTGTAACGTCGCTTGACGTGCGTCAGGGCCAGTATGTCGAAGCCGGGGCGGTTCTTGCCACCGTTGCCGCCGACGGCGAGCAGGTGCTGAGAATCGACCTGCCGCAGCGGTATTATTCAATGGCGTCGACTCTTAGCGATGCGGTGGTGTCGCTGCCATATAGCGACAAGGCCGTGAAACTGAGCGAACTTGGCGGCCGACGGCTTACAACAGCCCCTGTAGCCGCATCGGGCGCTGCTGCGGCGTATATACCGGTGTACTTCAATGCCGGACGCACGCCGGGACTTGTTGCCGGAACGACCTTTACAGCATATCTCCTTGGTTCGCCGCGCAGCAATGTTGTGAGCGTGCCTGCCGAAGCTCTATCCGAGCAGCAGGGCGACTACTTTGTATATGAGCGCCTCGACGAAGAGTGCTATGCCAAGCGCAGAGTTGAAATCGGCGCATCCGACGGTATGCGCGTAGAAATTCGCAGCGGTGTGGAGCCGGGCACGCTTATCGTAGGCAAGGGCGTGACTACAGTTCGCCTTGCCGAAACCGGCAGCAATATTCCCGAAGGCCATAGCCACAATCATTAAAGCGCGAAAGAGATGCTGAACAGAATCATACGTTTTTCTCTCGACAACAGGCTTACAGTGCTTATCCTAACCGCCATTGTATTGATCGGCGGTCTGGTTACACTGATGCGCATGGAGATAGATATTTTCCCCGACCTCAATGCGCCGACGGTGGTGGTGATGACCGAAGCCCCCGGCCTCGCCCCCGAGGAGGTTGAAAAGGTGGTGAGCTATCCTATCGAGACCGCCGTCAACGGCAGTACCGGAGTTCGCCGCGTGCGCTCGACATCTACAACCGGCTTCTCGGTAGTGTGGGTCGAATTTGACTGGGGCACGGATATTTATACTGCCCGCCAGATAGTGAGCGAACGCCTCGATGCCGCAGCCGAAAGCTTGCCCGAAGGCGTAGACAAGCCCGTTATGGGCCCGCAGTCGTCGATACTCGGCGAGATTATGATTGTAGGTCTGAGGGCGGATTCGACGTCCTTGCTCGAACTGCGCCGCCTTGCCGAGACGGTAGTCCGCCCACGCCTTCTTGCCCTCGGCGGAGTATCGCAGGTGGCGGTGATCGGCGGAGATGCGCCCGAGTATCAAATCAAAATCAATCCCGACCGTATGCGCCTGCTCGACGTTAGTCTCGACGAACTCCTTGAGGCTGCCGACGGCTTGAACTCCAATGCCGGTGGCGGTGTGGTATACCAGTACGGTAACGAGTATATTATCAAGGCCGATATCAACACATCGGATTGCACAGCGCTGTCGCAGGCAGTGATACGCAGCGATGAGCGCGGTATTGTTACGATTGGCGATGTTGCGTCGGTAGAGCTCGGAGGCCGTCTGCCGCGTATCGGTGTAGCCTCTGTAGAGGCCGAGCCTGCGGTGATTGTGACTGTGACCAAGCAACCGGCGACAGGCACGATACAGTTGACCGAGGAAATAGACCGCGCCCTCGAGTCGATGAAGACCACGCTGCCTTCCGACGTGCATGTGTCGACCGATATTTTCCGTCAGAGCGACTTTATCGACAACTCTATCAGCAACCTTCAGCGTAGTTTGCTCGAGGGTGCGCTGTTTGTGATAATAGTGCTGTTCTTCTTCCTGATGAACATCCGCACGACCCTTATTTCAGTCATAGCGCTGCCACTTTCGATTATTGTGTCGGTGTTGATACTCAATCTCTTGGGTTATACTATCAATACCATGAGTCTTGGCGGTATCGCCATAGCGATCGGCTGCCTTGTTGATGATGCGATAGTCGACGTAGAGAATGTGTACAAACGCTTGCGGCAGAATTCTCAACTGCCCGAGGGGCAGCGCCGGAGCGTGCTCGACTGCGTATATCATGCCTCAGCCGAGGTGCGTATGCCTATCTTCAACTCAACGCTCATCATCACCGCCGCATTCCTGCCGCTGTTCTTCCTCACCGGCATGGAAGGCCGTATGCTCATACCCCTCGGCGTGGCGTTTATCGTGGCCCTTGCGGCATCTACGATAGTGGCGTTGACGCTGACCCCGGTGCTGTGCAGCTACCTCCTGGGCAACTCTGCCGAGAATAAAGAACTTGGTCGCGAACCGGCAGTGACACGAGCCATGCGCAATGCCTACAGCCGCTCGCTGTCGTGGATGTTGGCACACAGCCGGGCTATGCTCGTAGCCGTAGGAGTATTGTTTGTCGCCGCTCTGGTATGCTTCTTTACTCTTGGCCGAGGTTTCCTGCCCAGGTTCAACGAAGGCTCGTTTACAATCAACGTGTCCACATTGCCGGGCATATCGCTTGATGAGAGCGATGCCATTGGCCGTAGGGCAGAGCAGATTATACTCGAAACCCCCGAGGTGAAGACTGTAGCCCGCAAGACGGGCCGTGCCGAGCTCGACGAGCATTCGCTCGGCGTGAATGTGTCGGAAATCGAAGCTCCCTATACCCTCGACAAACGCAGCCGCGCGGAAGTTGCCGCCGACCTGCGTCACCGTCTCGGCGAGATACCGGGCGCAGTGGTAGAAATCGGCCAGCCTATATCGCACCGCATCGATGCCATGCTGTCGGGCGCACAATCGCAGATTGCTATCAAGATTTTCGGCCCGGACCTCAACCGCCTCTTTGCTATCGGCAAGGAAGTGAAGGAAATTGCCGGATCGGTAGAAGGTACTGTAGATGTGAATATCGAGCAGCAGACCGAGCGTCCGCAGCTGCTGATACGCCCTCGTCGCGATGTGCTTGCAGCGCGTGGCGTGAGAATGGGCGATTTTGCAAACGCCATAGAGACAGCCCTCGGCGGACGAGTGGTATCGCAGGTCTATAGCGACGGTTATGCCTATGATGTGGCTGTGATTCTTGATGAAGAACACCGAGGCACCCTCGACGATATCGCCGCCCTGACGGTCGACAGCCCCTCGGGTAAAATCAGCCTTGGCGAGCTTGCCGATATCAAGTCGACGAGCGGCCCCAATACTGTCAACCGCGAGAATGTAGAGCGCCGCCTGCTTGTTTCGGCCAATGTGGAAGGCCGCGACCTTCGCAGCACCGTCGATGAAATACGCCGCCGCGTAGAGGAAAATATCGAGATGCCGCAGGGATATCACATAGCCTACGGCGGTCAGTTTGAGAGCGAACAGGCAGCGTCGCGCACCCTTATGTGGGCCTCGCTCGGAGCCTTGCTGATAATCTTCATGCTGCTTTACGGCGAATTCAAGTCGGTGTCGCAGTCGCTCGTGATTCTTGTGAATATGCCCCTTGCGCTTATCGGCGGCGTGTTTATGCTTGCCATTTGCGGCGACGAGGTCAATATACCCGCTATCATCGGCTTTATCTCGCTAATGGGTATCAGTACCCGCAACGGTATGCTGCTGATGAGCCGCTACAACCACCTCAAAACCGAGGGCATGAGCCTTGCCGACCGCATCGGCCTCGGATCGTCGGACCGACTGCTGCCTATTGTTATGACCGCACTGACCTCGGCTCTTGCGCTGATACCGCTGGCAGTCAACGGCGACGCCCCCGGCAACGAGATACAGGCACCTATGGCTATAGTGATACTTGGCGGCCTGCTAAGTTCGACGCTGCTAAACATATATGTTGTTCCTGCCCTTTACAGGATTCTAAACCGCAACGAAAACAAATGAAAAAAGGATTAATCCCTCTCTTCGCCATACTCATATCCATTTCATCACAGGCCTCAGACCTCGATGCCCTGTGCTATTCTGTAGCTCTCAAGTCGCCGTCTATCGCAGCCGAAGGCTCGCGCCTTCAGGCCGAGCGGCTACAAGGCGAGGTCGACAACAGCCTTGCGGGGCCTGATGTAGACTTCGACTATAAATTTGCCGACGAAAGCAGCGACAACCGCTGGGGTGTATCGGTAGGGCAGGGCTTTGACTGGCCCGGTGTATATGCCGCAAGGCGTAAGTCGAATAAACTGAGAGCGAATGCCTTCGAACTGTTGCACCGTAGCAATGTGGTAGACAAGGCCCTCGAACTCAAACTTGCCGCTATACGTCTTGGCCAGGCGCGAGCCAACCTCAAGGTAATCGGCGAGGCTCACAGCAATTTCGAGCAGCTTGTAGATAACCTTCGCAAATCGTACGATCGAGGCGAGGCTACCATTCTTGCCATGCGCAAATCGGAATTGCAGTTGATGTCGATACTCACAGCCTTGGCCAATGCCGAGAGCGAGGTACTGCGAGCCGAGGCCGCTATCGAGGCTATCGAACCCGGTTGCCTCGGCGAGTTCAAGGCGCTCGCAGGCCTGAATGTTGAGCCTCTGAGGCCGATTGCCGAATACGAGCAATCGCTTGCCTCCGCCCCCGACCTTGCCGGTAAGAAGGCCGAGCTCGAAGCCGCCCGCAACGATATTTCTGTCGCACGCCGCGGCTCCATGCCGTCGTTTAAACTATCGTATGCCCACGACTACGAGGACGGCAAGCATTTCAACGGCTTCGGCATAGGCATTTCCTTGCCCTCGTGGCAGCCGAAGAAATCGGTACGTATGGCCGAGGCCAAGGCCATTGCCGCCGACTTCGACGTGCTCGACTACGACATCGTGCGCAAGGCACGTCTCAATGCCGATTACAATGAGGCGCGGCATCTCTATGAGCGCATCGCCAACGAGCGCGAGGTGCTTGCCAACGACTACCCGGCACTGCTCAAAAAGGCATTTGATTTGGGCATATTTACAATCTTCGAGTATCTGACAGAATACAATACCTATCTCGACACCCTTGCCGAGCACAATGCGCTGATAGTGAGGTATGCCGAAATTGAGGCGCAGCTTGCCAGATATATCTCGTTCAACGCCCAAAACTGATAAATCAATGACCGTAGAGCCATATCAGCCGCATCTGAAGCCCGAATGGGACATGGTGGTGGAGCAGAGCCGCAACGGCACATTCCTGCATCGTCGCGACTACATGGACTATCATGCCGACCGCTTCGAGGATATGTCGCTCATCGCCCGCGACGATTCCGGACGCATCATTGCCGTGATGCCCGCTCATCGCTGCGGCGACACCGTTACCAGTCATGGAGGCCTTACCTACGGTGGCTGGCTTATGACACCGAGGGCCGATATGATTGCGATGACCGAGGTGTGGAGGCTGATGACTGCTCTGTTGGCCGACATGGGTATTGCGAGGCTGATATACAGGCCTGTGCCTCATATCTATCACAAATATCCCGCCGAGGAAGATTTATATGCCCTTTGGAGAGCCGGTGGTCGGCTCGAAAGGACTTTGGTATCGAGCGTGATTGACGTGTCGGAGCCGCTGTCATTCGATATGTCGGCGCGGCAGAGCGTGCGCAAGGCCATGCGCAGCGGCGTGACGGTGCGCGAGTCGGACGACTGGGCCGGATTCTGGCAAGTGCTCGAAGAAAGGCTCGCGACGGCTCATGGTGCAAGGCCTGTTCATTCGCTCGACGAGATTTTGCTGCTGCGTAGTCGTTTTCCGGAAAACATACGCTTGTTTACTGCCGAATACGAGGGAGAAATCGTGGCCGGTAGTGTGATTTACTATACCGATAAAGTTGCTCACAGCCAGTATACAGGCAGCACCGAGGCCGGACGCAGACTCCGCTCTCTGCCGCTGCTCTACAGGCATATTATCGATACCATGCCCGAGGGTATAAGGTACTTCGACCTCGGCACAAGCAACGAGGATGCCGGTCGATACCTCAACGAAGGCCTTGTACGCCAGAAAGCATCGTATGGTGCCAGGGCGGTGGCGTTTAATTCTTACTGCATTGATATTTAATTGACTATGAAGAATATTTTGCTTTTAGTAATTGCCCTGCTGCCCCTGTGCGCGTGGGGTGCCCGCAAGGATGTGCCGCGCGATTCTATCATCCTCAGCGATCCTTGTATACTTGCCGACAGCGCCACGCAGATGTATTATATGACCGGCACCGGGGGCTTGTTGTGGACAAGCCGCGACCTCGAGCGTTGGGACGGCCCTCACCGTGTGGCGTACCCCGACACCACATCGTGGACAGGCAAGCACCCTGCGATTTGGGCTGCCGAAATACACCCCTATAATGGCAAGTACTATTATTTCGCCACCTTTACCAACGATTCTATAATCATAGCAAATAACTCCAACGGCGCTATACCGCGCCGTGCATCGCATGTGCTCGTTAGCGACAAGCCCGACGGTCCGTACCTGCCGGTGTCCGACAAGGATTACTGCCCCGCCGACCGCGCCACCCTCGACGGTACTTTGTGGGTCGAAGACGGTGTGCCGTATATGGTATTCTGCGGCGAATGGCTTATGAACGACGACGGAACTATGGAGGCTGTGCGCCTTGCCGACGATATGTCGACTTCGGTCGGCGAGCCTTTCGAGCTTTTCAAGGCCTCCGACTCGCCCTGGAGTCACGAGGTGCAGAACGGCAAGGAACGACGTAGCCGCGTTACCGACGGACCGTGGCTTTTCCGCACCGGCACCGGTCGCCTCGGCATGATATGGACATCGTGGATCGACGATGTCTACACCATGGGCGTGGCATATTCACAGAGCGGCAAGCTCGCCGGCCCCTGGATTCAGGAAGCCAAACCTCTCACCCCTCCCAACCACGGCCACGGTATGCTTTTCCGCGACCTTGGCGGGCGCTGGCTGCTGTCGATCCACAGCCACTACAACGACCATGGCCGCTATATCCGCCGTCCGGTTCTATTCGAGGTCGACCTCTCCGGCGATAAACTCGTAGTACGTAGAGTCCCGGTTTAAGGTTTGAGTTTAAGGTTTAGATAATGGTTTTTGATGGTCGGTAGCGACATGCCGCCGACTTAATGCTGTTAACTTAAGGGTTAGATGCACGATGCAGACCTGCTAATTGCGCCCAACTAACACGCTCTCTCGTAGGGTCGCGGCACAATGCTATTAACTTAAGGGTTGATAATGCAAGAGGACGGCAACGATAGGAGCTTGGCTGTCCGAGATAAGCCTCGATTAGGCGTTGGTATTCAAAATATTAGCGATACTTG
>LUJM01000108.1 GCA_001689415.1 Bacteroidales bacterium M2
CAAGCCATTAACTGAATATCCCTATTTATCCTAAATGACGGATATAACGAAGCTTGGGCGGTATACGATCACGACAATTTTACAGACCACCAATTTGCAAAAGAACATGCCAATCAAGTTAATGTGAATATCGCTTTTTCCTCAATTAGCTTCGAGGAGTGGATTCTGTTACACTTTGAGCGCAATGAAAAGGCTTTCTGCAAATCGGTATGCAAGCAGAAAAAGCAAGACATAATGTGCGGAACAGGTGCGCATGACGATGATTGTCATGGCGAAGTCTGTGTCGGTGGCCATATTAGAGAACAGAAGCACATTCCTCTGTACGGGAAAAACATGGACGGGCTATTCGCTCAATTATTCGACAAACACAATCTTGCCATTGCAAATGCCGCCTGGACAAGAGGTCTGCACGATAATCCTGATTCTTTCTGGGAATGCAATCCTCTGACAACAGTCGACAGACTGATTGCCCGCCTTTTAGATTATAATCAGGAATATTCTTGGATTCGCGATACCGATAGCTTCGCTCTTGACCGTACGACTCTAAAACTCGAGGAGCAAGAGATAAGCAATACCGGTGACAACCCTATTGCCTTCCGCTACAGAACTTATAATGATCTTATGACCTTTATAAGTGAGTGTAACACTGGCATTATAGAGCCGGGCACGACTATGCGCTTGGATAATCCCGGCCAATGCGAAATACATTGGCTTCATCAGCAATAGGGATATCAAATTGACGGCAATCAGCTAAGCGTAGTCTGAAAAAACTCGCAGACTACGCTATTGTGGTTTCCCCACGATGCTTGTGGAGATATTACTCCTCGAATTCCTCTTTGCGGTAGTTATAGCCCTCGGCATCGTAGGTCTTGCGAAGGCGTGACAGGCGTTGCTTGAAGGCCTTGAAATCCTTGGGCGACGAGGTCCATTGCAGTTCTGCAAGTGCGCCGAAGCGTGGTAAAGTCATATACTGGGCGTGACGGAATGAGGGGATATACTCGCACCAGGTATTACCCTGAGCACCAAGAATATGCTCGGCCTGTTCGGGAGTAAATTCTTCCGGTATAGGTTCGTAGCTATATACCTGCTCGAGCAGCAGAGGCTGCGCATAGTATGCGCCCGGCTCACCCTCGTCGTAGCTTTGTTTATAGTCGAAATAGAGATACTTTGCCGGAGTCATTATAGCATCGTGACCGGCCTTTGCAGCCTTGATGCCGCCCTCAACACCGCGCCACGACATTATAACCGTCGATGTGTCGCATCCGCCTTCGAGTATTTCGTCCCAGCCGATAGCCTTGCGGCCCTTGGTGGCAAGATAGTCGGCCACATGTTTCATCACATGGCTCTGCAGCTTCTGCTCCGCGCTGCTGTGACGGTCGCTCTTGAGACCGAGAGCACGGATTTTAGCCTGACACTTAGCACATTCTTTCCACCTTGCCTTAGGACATTCGTCACCACCGATGTGTATATATTCCGACGGGAACAGGTCGGTGAGTTCGTCCATTACCTTGTCGAGGAAAACATACATGCTGTCGTTTCCTGCGCAAAGAACATCCTGACTCACACCCCAGCGTCGCCACACCTCGTACGGGCCGCCGGTACATCCGAGTTCGGGATATGCCGCAAGCGCCGCCTGCATATGGCCGGGAAGGTCGATTTCGGGGATGACAGTGATATGGCGGTCGGCGGCATAGGCGATGATATCGCTCACTTCGGCCTGAGTATAATAGCCGTCGACAGGTATGCTGTCGTAGTCGGCAGTGTTCCAACCTATAACCGTATTGGGTCGTTTGGCTCCGACCTCGGTCAGACGAGGCAGACTCTTGATTTCGAGTCGCCAGCCCTGGTCGTCGGTGATATGCCAGTGGAAGCGGTTCATATTGTGCATCGCCATCATGTCGATGAAAATCTTCACCGAATCGGGAGTGAAATAGTGGCGCGAAGTATCGAAATGCGCCCCTCGGTATGCAAACAGCGGGGCATCGCTTACCGTGCCCGCAGGGTAAAGCACATCGTAATCCCCCGCCCCGGGCACAGCCTTACGCAAGGTCTGAAGGCCATAGAATGTACCCGAATCGCTTGCGCCGTTCACCACTATACTGTCGGTCGCTACCGTCAGTGTATACGCATCGGCATTGTCTCCGCCAAGTGTCGAGCACAGACGGATGTAATTCTTATCGGGAGCCTCGTCGCTAATCTGAGGAGTAAACCCGGTGAGGGTTTCAACATACTCCGCAAACAGCCTTGCATTGACCAATTGCTCGCTATCGGCAACGATGCGGGTCTTGGGATTGAGTCTGAAAGGCTCAGCATCTGCGCTAAGGCTTATTTCCCCGGGCAGGGGCACTACTTCGTAATCGGCCTCGACAGCCGGGCGCGGGGTGCAAGCCATGGCACAAGTGGCCAAAATGGCGACATAGGCTAACTCTTTTTTCATGGTCTAAGGTTTTGAATCATCGCAAAGTTACAAAAATCCACAGATTAATCATCGTTTGCCTTAAAAAATCATTACTTTTGCACATATTAAACCGATACAACAGCTATTAAGGCCGAGTAACTTCCGAAGATTTATCTTGCTAATAACTTTTCCCATTTTCAAGTGTTGTAATTGTACAGTGGTGTCCGCACCGTAAATTTTCAACAACATTGAAAAGAAACTGAGTTTCTAATTGGCAAATTTTTCGTAACTTTGCCATGATTTTACGTCTAAGTCTATGATCGAACGAATAGTTATTATCGACAATGTCGATCCGCTGTGTTTCTATGGCGTTAACAACGCCAATATGCAGCTGATTAAGAATCTGTATCCCAAGTTGCGAATTTCAGCCCGCGGCTCGGTGATACGTGTAATCGGCGAGGAGCGCGAGACATCTGACTTCGAGGCTAAAATCAAGGAACTGAGCGCGTATGCCGAGCATTACAACACCCTTACCGAGGAGGCAATCCTCGATATCATTAAGGGCGAAGCCCCCAAGGAGTTGAAACGCGACGGCGTGATTATTTACGGCATCAACGGCAAGCCTATCAGCGCACGCAATGCCAACCAGCAGCTCATGGTCGACAGTTTTGCAAAAAACGACCTCACCTTTGCCCTCGGTCCCGCCGGTACGGGCAAGACATACATCGCCATAGCCCTGGCAGTGCGTGCCCTCAAGAACCGCGAGGTGCGCAAAATCATCCTCTCGCGCCCTGCCGTGGAGGCCGGTGAGAAACTCGGTTTCCTGCCCGGCGATATGAAAGACAAAATCGACCCGTACCTGCAGCCCCTCTACGATGCCCTCGAGGATATGATACCCTCGATCAAGCTCAAGGAGTATATGGAGAGCAACGTGATACAGATCGCGCCGCTTGCGTTTATGCGTGGCCGTACGCTCAACGATGCCGTTATCGTACTCGACGAGGCGCAGAACACCACCGTACACCAGATCAAAATGTTCCTCACCCGCCTGGGCATGAACGCCAAGATGATAATCACCGGTGACGTGACCCAGATCGACCTGCCCCGGTCGGTACAGTCGGGCCTTGTGCATGCCCTCAGGGTGCTCGACGGCGTACCCGGCATTGGCCGCGTGGAGTATGCAAAGAAAGATATCGTGCGCCACTCGCTGGTGCAGCGCATAGTCGAAGCCTACGAGCGCCACGACGCCATGGCCAAAGACAACGGCGAAAACAACGAAACGAAAGATAATTAACATACATATTATAACCCATTCATTATCATAATCATGGCCCTTACAAGCACTGACTTCCATTTTCCGAATCAAGACGCACCCGTATACCACGGCAAGGTGCGCGATGTATATTCTATCGCCGGCGACCTGCTGGTGATGGTCGCAACCGACCGTATCTCGGCTTTCGATGTTGTGCTACCCAAGGGTATTCCCTATAAAGGCCAGGTACTCAACCAGATCGCCAACTACTTCCTCGATGCCACCTCGGCCGAGATTCCCAACTGGAAGCTCGCCGAAGTCGACCCCATGGTCACCGCCGGTGTACGCGCCGAGGGTTTCCGCGTAGAGATGATTATCCGCGGCTACCTCGCAGGTAGCGCATGGCGCGAATACGCAGCCGGTGCCCGCGAACTCTGCGGTGTGAAACTGCCCGAAGGTCTGCGCGAGAACGAGCGCCTGCCCGAGCCTATCATCACCCCCACCACCAAGGCTGATGCCGGTCACGACGAGAATATCTCGCGCGAAGAAATCATCGCCCAGGGTCTCGTGAGCGAGGAAGACTACAAGGCTATGGAGGAATATACCCGCCGCCTATTCGCTATCGGCACTAAAATGGCCAACGACAAGGGCCTTATCCTTGTCGACACCAAATATGAGTTCGGCAAGCACAACGGCAAGGTAATCCTCATCGACGAGGTTCACACCCCCGACTCGTCGCGCTACTTCTACGCCGACACCTATCAGGAACTTTTCGAGGCAGGCAAACCCCAGCGCCAGCTCTCTAAGGAGTTTGTGCGCCAGTGGCTTATGGAAAACGGCTTTATGGGCCGTCCCGGCGAGGTTGTTCCTGAGATGACTCCCGAGGTATGCCGCAGCATCTCGGACCGCTACATCGAGCTGTTCGAGCACCTTACAGGCGAGAAATTTGTTCCTGCCGACGAGACCGATGCCGAAAAACGCATCGAAGCCGGCGTGCTCGAATTCCTCAACAATCGTAAATAATTCTGATACAGCACGGAGTCTGAGGCAGAGACTATCCGCCTCAGACTCTGCGCTATATATCTCTAAATCACAAGACTGTCTTGAACGTAGAACGTGTCAACCCCTACGGCGACGACCGAGCCAAAACCGAACAGGTAGAGGCAATGTTCGACGCAATTGCCCCGGCGTATGATTTTATGAACCGTGCCATGACCTTCGGCCTCGACCGGCTGTGGCTCAGGGCGCTTGTCAAAGCCGTGCGCAATAGCGGCGCCCGCGAAATCGTAGATATGGCCACCGGCACGGGCGATGTAGCCCTGGCCTTGGCAAGGCGCATACCGGGAGTGTCGGTAACAGGTCTCGACCTGAGCGAAGGCATGCTTGCAAAGGCCCGCGAGAAGGCTCACGGCGAGGCTGTGACATTCCGGCAAGCCGACTGTCTGCATACCGGCCTGCCCGATGCGAGTGCCGATGCCGTGACTGTGGCCTACGGCGTGCGCAACTATGCCGATATCGCAGCCGGGTATCGCGAAATGGCACGTATACTTAGGCCCGGGGGCATGGTGGCCGTACTCGAGTTGTCGACGCCGGTATCGCCGATTACCCGCCCGCTCTACAAATTGTATACCCGCATGTTGATTCCCATGGTCGGGAGGTTCGTATCGGGCGACAGCAGGGCTTATTCTTACCTTCCCGAGAGTATCGCGGCAGCTCCGCAGCGCGAAAGCATGACAGCCATTATGAATGCTGCCGGCTTCGACAAAGCCTCGTTTAAATCTCTCACTTTTGGCGTATGTACGCTATATATAGCTAAAAAAGCATAAAACATGAAACTGACTTTACGCATCATCGCAGCCGCTGTAATGGTGGCATTGGGTATAGAGGCCTCGGCGCAGGCCCAATATTTCGAAAATGCACGTGTAGCCGGTGAAGGGCAAGCACAGAGCGAGTCGGCGATTGCCGACAGCTTAGCGCGTGCCGCAAGCCGCGCAAGCAAGGCCAGCAAAGCAAGCCGTGCAAGCAAAGCAAGCAAGGCAAGCCGTGCAAGTAAAGCCAGCAAGGCCCACAAAGATAGCATGGTGACAAACCGTGTGCGCTCAATCGAGGAGCTGAACGCATATCTCGATACCCTCGACATGAGCAGGTACGACAATCTGATTTCTACTCGCCAGCTACCGAATACCGTGTTTTTGCCTTCGGTATTCACCGGTTATGAGTACCCCGACACGACTCCGGTTTTTGCCCCTGAGTTGAGCGGCAAGCCATATATGGCATGGATAGAGGAAGAAATGGCAATGCAGCGCAAGATCAAGAACCTCAACTATGCGCTGTATCTCAATAATCCTGAAAACGTTAGCTACAACATAAACCTACTACCTGAAGCGCCGAAGGTGTTTCATGCCGTTGTCGACCCTGTAAAGCATACAATCAAGATTGAGGAAATCATCGACAAGGCCGATGCCGTAAACACTATCGACCTCGCCCCGGGCAAGAAGCGCCACTGGATACGCAGTTTTTCGGCTTCACTACAGTTCTCGCAGGCATATGTGTCGCCCAACTGGTATCAGGGTGGCAACAACAACCTCAATGCCCTCGGACAGCTTTACTACAACGTGAAGCTCAACACCCAGTATCACCCCGACCTGCTCTTCGAGACCACGGCTCAGTATAAGCTCGGCATCAACAGCGCTCCCGACGATTCGATACACAGCTACAATATCACCGACGATATTTTCCAGGTCAACACCACATTCGGTATCCGTGCTCACAAACGCTGGTACTACTCTTTTACCGGTCAGTTCAAGACCCAGCTGCTCAATTCGTACCAGTCGAATACTCGCAACCTTCGGTCGTCGTTCCTCTCTCCGGGCGAGCTGACAGCCGGTATCGGTATGACCTACAACTACGCCAACGCCAAGAAGACCTTTACATTCGACGCGTCGCTGGCCCCGGTTTCATATGCCTTGCGCACCTGCATCAGCAACCGCATCGACCCGACGAAGTATAATATTGAAGCAGGCCGCAAGACCTCGCACCATTTCGGTTCGACAGCCGAGTTCAAAATCTTCTGGCGCCTTAGCTATAACATCACTTTCGCCTCGCGAATCTTCGCCTTTACCGACTATGAGACCGCGCAGGCCGATTGGGAGAACACTCTGGCATTTGAAATCAATAAATTCCTGACCACGCAGATCTACTGCCACGCCCGCTACGACTCGAGCACGCCGCGATGCGACGACCCGTCGTGGAAGAAACTACAGATCAAGGAAATTCTGTCGGTAGGTTTTGCATATAAATTCAGTACTATCTGATGACGAGGCTTTTATCCGCAGTGCTGCTTATGCTCCTTGCCCTTGTGGCAAAGGGTGAGCCGCTGTGGATAAAGCTCGATACCATTATCTCCGGGCAAGGCACTCCCGAAGGGGTGTGGCGACTGCCCTCGGGCACGATTTTTGAAATCAAGGCCCGCGGCGGACAGCCGGGAATCTACGACCTCACCCTGCTGCACAGCAATGACTTGTCGGTGGAAGCCGGTACGGGATTCGGCACGATGACTGCCGGGGCCGACAGGCGCACTTTCGATGCCTCGCTGCTCTCCGACCCTAAGGCTCGAGGCTCGGCAGGCAAAGGTCGGCGCCGCGATTTTGTGATTACTTTCAACGATGATTTCACTCATCTGTCGCTACGGCATTACCGCAAAGGGATATCGATCAACTTTGTGCGGTTGGTGCCGTATCTTTTTCGTGTAGGTATCGAGCGCAACGATGAGCGGCCGCATGGCATTGTGGGCGCATGGCGATGCGACGGCACCTCGATAGATTATCCTATAAAACTATGAAAACAAAACTCTTTATCCTCATTTGCGGCATCCTGACCCTGGCCACGACCGCCCAAAACACTACCCGCCGCGGGCTCAAGCCTGCCGCGGAGCCAAGTGCCATGGCTGCGGACAAAAAAGCGGCATTAACCGATACCGTAGTATCGCCCGAGGCGCATACAATCGACATCAATGGCTACGACAAGCCGCTGCGTTCGCGCCGCGAAACATTCTTTGCCACCAACAACAGCAAGCGCACCACCGAGGCTATCGCAGTGACTATCACCTACTTCGACAAATCGCACCGCCAGCTCCACGAGCGCAAGGCATCGCTGCCGCTGGTGATACCGGCAGGTGAAACCCGTCAGGCTTCTCTCAAGTCATGGGACCCGCAGCTGTCGTTTTACTATATCCGGTCATCGGCACCGGCAAGGGCCGAGCAGGCTACGCCATATGAGGTAAAAATAACTGTCGACACTATATTTTTTGCACGATGAGAATAGTAGTACAACGAGTAAGCGAGGCTTCGGTGACAATCGACAATCAGCTTGTGAGCAGTATCGGCAAAGGCATGATGATACTGGTAGGTGTGGAGAATGGCGATACCGACGAAGATTGCCTGTGGCTTGCCTCCAAGGCTGCCAATCTGCGTATTTTCGATGACGAAGCAGGGGTGATGAACCGCTCGGTAGTTGATGTGGGCGGCGAGGTAATGGCTGTGAGCCAGTTTACTCTCACGGCATCGACGCGCAAGGGCAACAGGCCGAGCTATATCCGCGCTGCCGGTCACGAGCTTGCCACGCGCCTTTACGAGTTGTTCAAGGCTGAAATGGCCCGGCTCACCGGTAAAGCGGTAGCTGCAGGTGTATTCGGAGCCGACATGCAGGTGGCTCTCACCAATTCGGGCCCTGTGACTATAATTATCGACTCGCGACTGAAGGAGTAAGCGCCCGAGGGTAAGAAACTCAAAACATTAGTTGCAGCCCGCAAAACCGAAGTAGAATGAGATATATGCGCATATTTTTATTGTTCGTATCCATTGCGCTGCCTTTGTTGCTCAGTTCAGCCGAGCCCGAGGCCCTTGCCCGCAAGGCTGCGAGAGCATTTGAGTCGGAGGAATGGGCGAGCGCCCAGGCCCTCTACGGCCTTGTGACGGATGATTCGCCAACAGATGTCGATGCCCATGCCCGACTTATAACAGCGGCCCTGATGCGCGGAGATAGCACATCGGTGCCGGGCGCTGTAGAGCGGGCTCTTGCTGCCGGTGTGCCGTTGAGGGCATTGTTCGAAAATCTTAGGGCTGACCTCAGGAGTGCAAGCGGTTATGGACTCTACGCCGACGCACTCGAAAGGGTTGCCAAAGACAAGCCCTATCTCCGGCGCCCAATAAGCGACTGTCTGCTTGACTATTATCTCGAACGACGCGACGGTACGAAGATCGAACGTTGTGCGCTGTACTTGCTGGCAGGGCTGCCTGATTCGCCGAAGTATCTCGAATCTCTGGGCTGGGGACTTCTCTACCAGGGCAAAACTGACGAAGCAGAATCGGCATGGCGCAAGGCCCTAAAATCCGATGCCTGCAACACCGGTGTAATGATAGCCCTTGCCACACTTTTGGGCGATACGCCCGAGGCTGTCGAACTCCTGCACCGTGCCGACAGCATTTGCCCCTCCCCGGCAATAAAATCCCGCCTCTCCAAGCATAGCAAGTGAGAAGAAATGTTTGGTCTTTAACCAATCTAACACACGTTTGCTGGGTGGCAATAGTTCGGATTCAGTAATAGTTGATGAATATGTATTCAACAAAGAACATGGCTTAATCAGATATACACTCGATAATGGCGAAATATACACTCAAGTTGGGCTGGAAGACAACATCCGCCACTAATTTAAGATAAGGTAAAACCAGCACTCCAACGATTTTACTCCAATCGAACAAACACTATAGGAAGCAGATGAACTGGGTATTGAAATTTATCAATAAGTTGGCTGATAATCTTTATTACGCCGTTTATGTCTTTTTAGAAGGAGTCTTTCACACAAGCAAGTCATGGCCGACAATAATTAGTGTGGCTGGGGTAATTGCTTTGATTATAAATTTCTTTTTAATCAGTTCAGTTTATGACTTTTGTCATAACTACAACATGCCTGAAAATACTTTTATCATATTGGATGGTTTGTTGTGTTTATCGCTAGACTATGGAGTATACAAATATTATTTGCGAAAGCATTTAAGAATTGAACAGAGATATAAATCCGATAGCATAATAGTAAAAATAATTTATGGGGGCATCGCTGTTGCCTTAATATGCTTTTCCATGGCGTTTAGTACGCGATAATTAGTGACATAAGTCAAACTCGTCCACCAGCGATTTTACTCCAATCGAACAAACACTACAAGAATAGACATTGAACCATATTTACGCCCATGAAAGCTTTGTTTTATATATTAAAAGCAATAATCATGATCAGCTTGATTGTTGTTTTTGTAACTTTAGGCTTTTATGAGTCTGGACCACTTGGCCTTTTTCAGCTTATTATCATATTGGTTGCTACTGCATTTATTGTTGCAAAACACGCTAAGTACAAATCATTTAACAATATAATATCTGATAAGGTAATGATATGTGCGGTTATAGCAATTGTATTTGTTTATCTAAATCAAATTGAATTTGATAAAAGGTCTCACAAGAATCTCGATGATTTATTAGGAACTGAGATAAAGGCAAAAATAGTCAAGGCCAATGTGTCAAGCTCTTTCGTTGATTTACAATTGTCAAATCATAAGCCGATTTCGTTTGGTACATCAAGGTCCTTGTGGTTTTCGAATAATGAGGCTGTGGGCGATTCTGTATTTAAAGCCTCGGGGTCCGATACAATAAGCGTTAAGCATAACGGAGTTATAATAGATTTTGAAATATACAAGCCCGGCCATTAAAATAGCCTCATATTTTGCATACTTCTAAAAATTGGAAGATTAGAATATTAACCCTATTTTTGCAAAAGGAATATTAAGCAATTTATAGTGAATACGACCCGGATATCAAACTATATTAGGGCATTAATTTTAGCCTTATTCATTATAGTACCTTCAATCACTTAAGCCGTAAATGATAAGATTGAAGTAAGTATTCCTGTGGCAACGATTACTAATCAAAGTTTTCTGAATTATCTGAAACAATATATTATTCCGTTAGCCAAGGCTAATAATTATAATAAAAACAATGACTTGCTCTATCTGGAGTGCCGCCTTGGTGCGAATCCGTATACCAAGAAAAAAAGACAATATATAAAGCTGACGATCATTGCCGATTGCTATAATATAAGAGAAGATATGCTATCCGACGAAGACAAGAATTTGGCGGAGACAACTGTCGATGGGGTAACTTTTATTGTAGAAAATGCCAATAGTAATTTGTTCAAGCAGAAGGGCATGAGGACGTATCGCGTTTCCTCGGATATGAACCTAATTTTATGTGAGGCAAGTGCCACATGGTATTTCGTTTTAGATGATAAAACTTTTCGCTTATATGATTTTCGAGACGTTGATCTTTCTTGGCTTAAGAATAATGATCTAAAAACATTTCAAGAACAATTACAATATCCATATAAGCTGAAACAGCCCCAACTACCACCTATAATCTTGAACAAAGACTATAAGAGTCAACTACCTACTCAAATCAAATAATGCTCATACCCGCAAATACTCAAGGGTGCAAACGCCTGTGCCTTAGGCGAGAGCGTCGTCTCCGACGACTTTTTTCAGACTTGCGTTAGGAGCTTGACTCTCCGAGACAAGCCACGGTTAGGCGATACTAACTCACAGATTATCAACACCATATCAAACCACCCTCTCGTAGGGTCGCGGCACAATGCTGTTTACTTAAGTGGGTATTAAAAACTATTACCTAAACCTTAAACCAAGCATCTAAAAAAGTCCTCGGAGAGGACGTGATTGTGGTTAACCCCACGATTTTTCGTGGGGTTAGACAACGCGCAACATGCTTGATGTCCTCGGAGAGGACGCCGTATGATATCTAAGGCGTCCTCTCCGAGGACATTCTTTAAGGGGTGGTTCAATACCCCACGAAGCAAGCATCGTGGGGTTAACCATGATTGCGTCGTCTCCGACGACTTTTTTTAGATTCCCGCACCGTGCATCTAACGACCCTTAAGCAAACAGCATCGTACATCTGCCCCTACGAAAGAGTGCGTTAACAACGCTGTGGATTAGTATATTTATAACCAAGGCCTGGCTCACCGCCAGGCCTTGGTGTTGTTTTTATTTGTATTTGTTTAGTCTTCGAGGTAGTAGGTGATGTAGGTTACTACGCGTACGGTTTTGATTTGGGGGGTGTACTGGTCGCGGTTGTCGATAGAGAACTGGCCCTGCGATGCAGTCTTGATTTTGCCCAATTCGCTGTCGCTGTCCTGCGCGAATTTGTCGGCAGCCTGGCGGGCGTTAGATGTTGCCTCGGCTATCATCTCGGGTTTGATGCTGTTGAGGTCGGTGTACTCGTATGTTGTCTGGTAATTATAGTCACCTGCGACAATGGCAATGCCTTGGCGGAGCAGGTCGGTCTGCTTGTTGATAAGTTTGCGCACCTGGTCGACTTTGTCGCTTGTTACAACGACTACGTTTGTCACCTGGTAGCGGTATCTCACATCCTGGTTGCCGTAGCGCTCAGCCGCCTGGTCGTAGACTTGGGGCGGGTTTACAGTGATATCGGTAGAGGCAAGGCCATTGGAAGTGAGGAAGTTGATGATAGCCTTGTTGTTTGATTCTATTTTAGAGTAGATCGACGTAAGGTCGTTGCCAACTTCCTTGGTCACGATAGGCCAAGTCACTTTGTTGGCCTGTACTTCTTTTTCGCATAGACCGCGCACGGTGACCACACGGTCGCGGTCGCTGAATCGGTCGATACCGCTCTTTAGGGCAAGGCCCAGGATTACGATTCCGACAGCAACAATCGCCGAGGAGATAATAAGTGATTTTTTCATATCGATTTGCTTTTTACAATAGTTCGTTAAAAAATTAT
>LUJM01000109.1 GCA_001689415.1 Bacteroidales bacterium M2
TTGGCGATTAACTGAGTATCCCTAATTAGGAGATGCATTCATGTAAACCGATAAGAATATCATGATAGACGAAAACTATTATCATGAGAAACTGTTCTAATAAGATGTTTTAGTAGGTCAAATCTCAACTGCCCGAGGGCGGTGAGATTATTCGATAATACATTCAGGAGAGCGGCAGCTTAGGTCTTGGTAGACCATGCTGCCGCTCTCTTATTGTATACATTGCTGTGACAGCAGTGTGAATTGTCAAGAAAGAGTGTTAAATGCAAGCCTTATCTGAGTCAAGAAAAGATTTAACTATCTGTGTATATGGATATTTACTAACTTTGCGGGTGTAGGTGGAGTATTCTGCTTATACCAATTTATAATATAGTCTTATTTTAATTAACAATACTCAATCTCTCAAAACAATATAATACTAACAAAATGGAATCTACACCGGCATATCCGAGAGCAGAGGGTTTGAAGACTCTTATGGAAATCAGAGATGTGTTATGTGGCAAGCAACCGTCGGAACGGTGTATCATTCCACTGGATTATGACCGCGATTTAAAACCCTATATGGAAGGTTTTTTCTGCGGCTGCACTACGCACTTATACTCAGGCAGCACGCTGTCGGATGTCTTGGAGCAGATGAAACATTACGAGTTGCACGAGCGGCCACGGGATTATATCTATCATAGGGATAGAAGGTCGCTTGTGTGCAAGCTGGTGTGTCGCCCCGACAGTGGAATGACTGCCGGAGATATGTCCCGGTTGTCGGAGGCTCTGGCCATGTTGCCGCTTGTGGATGATGTGGTTTTCGGAATGTCGGTCGACTCGGCTCTGACTGAGAACGTGCGGCTTTACGTGGTCAGCGCGTCGGAAGGTTTCTATCATGTTTTTCTGGAGTATGCTTTCCGTCTTCTCGGCCATTATAGAGAGATTCTTGACAGCCCCGAAATGTATATGGCCCGAATCGGTGACGGTTTGTATATGTCACCTCTGGGCTCCTATATCGAATGGTGGTCTCGCAATCCCGACCTGGCACTTGACGACAGTGGAAATCTCATTCTGGACGCATTGTCAGTTAACCACAATACACCTTCGATCCTGACCGTGTCGCCCAAGGGGGAACTTATCTTCGGAAAATGCTCGATGTTCCGATGGCATCAGATAAATTTCGGTTGTTCGGACCGGACTGGCTCCTCATGGGGCAGAATATGCGAAAAGTATGCCGGCAAGGACGCTTCCGGGGCATTAAGGATAGCAGAAGTAGTCAGTCGCCTGCGACTCTCGGAAGAACCGGCGACCGCTTCCCTGCCGCCCGACCTGTCGGAGATTGCAAACAATATGAAAAACAAAGACTTATCATGAACGAAATAAACAACGAAACAAACGATAGATTGCCCGTGATGATGTATCTCCACGGGTTTATGTCGGGTGCCAACGGGGCCAAGCAGCGTCAGTTGCAACGTCAGTTCAAAGGACGCTATCGGGTGGTGGCACCTGAACTGGATGCCGACCCTGACAACTCTCTGGCGATAATCAACCGTGAGATCGAGCGCGAACAGCCCGAAATAATCATAGGTACCTCGCTGGGCGGCTTCATGGCTTTGGAGTGTGATTCGGGTAAAGCCGATGTGGTGATAGTAAATCCCTGTCTATACCCCGGCAGACAGTTGTCGCAGTGGGTAGGAGAGGAACACACCTATTTCTGCAAGCGTCTCGACGGTGTGCAGACCTATACCCTGACTCAGGAAACCCTCGACAAATATGAGCGGTATGATGCTGTCGGTTCGGTCAAGGATAAGACCGGGTATGTATCGGCCCTCTGCTCCACGGCTGATGATTTGTTGGGCGACTCGCATGTCAAGGCCCTTGACGGTCTGATTGTTGGAGATTACTACATGGTTGTCGATGACTTCGGGCACCAGTGCAAGGATGCCGGAATGGGGCATCTCTACGAGCTTCTGGAACGTGTGATAAGCCGGCGTGAGCGTGTGGCCCGGACGCTCGAAAGTCAAAAGCATGATAGCATCTCGGTAATGGGTGCTCTCGCTCGTAAACTGGTCTTTCAGTGCTTTCTGAGACTTAAAGACCGTCTGGTCGGCGATATCAACAATATTCTTGCCGACCCTGCAAAAGCATCGGCGGTGATGCCGCTCCCGGCTGATAAAGTCAGACTTGGGGCATACCTGATATGGCTTCGCGACACCGGGCACGGACCTGACCCGGATGACCCTGATGAATGGTCTGCTTTCCTGAGAATCAACGATGCAATCACCGTATGCGACCGACCAATGAGGATGCAGGATATATTATCGATGTATGACACTTCCGAATGATATAAAATTATATGGAAAAACTGAATATCGACGAGGTGATGGCATTACAGATGTCGGGTATGTCTACCTCACAAATCTTAAAGACCGGCCTTGCGGAGTTTGACCGTCTGTATAACGAAAACCCGCAGTTTGAGGAATATATCGCAAAGGCCAATTCGATACTCGACCGACAGGAAAAACTCGGTATCGTCAGCATATCCTGTCAGGATTCACAGTTCCCGGCCCGCCTGCTTGCCATTGGTGCCGACTGTCCGGCTGTGATACATTGCAAAGGTAATCTGCAACTGCTTGAAATAGAAAAAGCTGTGGCGATAATAGGAGCACGCTCGGCCGACAAGGATGGTAACACCAAGGCTTATCAGCTCGGCGCGGAGTATGCCCGTAAAGGGTATGTAGTAGTAAGTGGGCTTGCTCTCGGATGTGACGCTGCCGCCCATCGGGTATGTCTTGATGTCAAGGGTGGCACGATAGCTATCGTAGGCAACGGTCTCGACATTACACACCCTCGTGAACACAAGTCCCTTGAGGACTCCATACTGCGCAACGGTGGTCTCCTGTTGTCGGAACAGACAATCGGTGTCAAGGCCAACCCCACGCGCCTCGTGGCCCGCAATCGTCTACAGGCAGCCTTGTCGGAGGCAGTGATACTGGCGCAGTGTCCGGCACAGAGCGGTTCGCTCCACACCATGCGCTTTGCCCGAAAATATGGCAAGGAAAGTCTTGCTGCCACCTTCCAAAGACGCACCGACGCAAATGCCGGTAACTATGACCTTATAGAACAGAATCTTGCAAAACCGATATGATTGATGTCAACGATAAGTTTGCGACCCTGCTGAAAGTCGCCCTCAAAGGCACGGAAGAAGCCTTACAACGAGCCTACCGGCATTCGATAAGGATGCTTGCCGAGTATGATATGGAATTTGGTCCTGAATCCCAGCCTCGAGACCTTGATTTCCGTTGGGAATGGATTGACGGTTACCGGGTGTTGACCGTGCTGACCGACGGAGCCGGTATAACCGGTGATTTCTCGCAGATACCGGGAATCTCTGAATGTATCTGGCTGCTGTATGACGACGGTGCGGCAATAGCCACCTCAAACGATACCGCCCGCGTCATGCTCGACCACCCCGACAAATTCGGTCTTCCGCGCGATGTCAGGTTTGAGATTCAATAATTCAAAAAAAACGAGGGCAGTGCTGCATTGGCAACTGCCCTCGAATAATTATAGCTATGTGGATGTGACAAAAATGCTTAGTCGAGTGAGTGGATTACAAGGCCGGAGCGGAGTTTGGGCTCGAACCATGTGGTCTTGGGGGGCATGATGTTGCCGGTGTCGGCGATATTCATCAGCTGTTCCATGCTCACCGGGTAGAGGGCGAGGGCAAAGGCCATTTCGCCTGAGTCGACACGGCGTTTGAGTTCTTCGAGACCGCGTATACCGCCTACGAAATCAATGCGTTTGTCGCTGCGAAGGTCGGTGATGCCTATGATGTCGCGCAGTATGAGGTCCGACGAAATCGTTACGTCGAGCACGCCGATAGGGTCGCTGTCGTTGTAGGTGCCGGGGCGTGCGGTGAGCGAGTACCAGCGGCCTTCGAGATATAGTGCGAAATTATGGAGTGCGGCCGGGTGGTATATTTCTTCGCCTTTGTCTTCGATTACGAATTTGTCTTCGATGCGCTCGAGGAATTCGGCGGGCGAGAGGCCGTTGAGGTCGCGTACTACTCGGTTGTAGTCGATAATTTTGAGGTGCGATGCAGGGAACGCTACAGCAAGGAAGTAGTTGTATTCTTCGTCGCCACGGTGATTGGGGTTCTGACGCGCTTTTTCGTCGCCAACAAGGGCAGCTGCTGCGCTGCGGTGGTGGCCGTCGGCGATGTAGAGGTAGGGTATAGCGTCGAAGGCGGCGGTGATGCGCTCGTTATATTTATCGTCTACGACCCAGAATGTGTGGCCGAAGCCGTCGGGGGCAACGAAGTCGTATTCGGGTTCGTTGGCTGTGACGCTGCGTATTACTTCTTCGAGGTCTGCATTGTCGGGAAATGCGAAGAATACCGGCTCGACATTGGCGTTGTTGACGCGCACGTGTTTCATGCGGTCTTCTTCTTTGTCTCGACGAGTGAGCTCGTGTTTCTTGATGCGGCCTTCCATATAGTCGGCCACGGCAGCAGCAACTACGATGCCGTATTGAGTGCGACCGTCCATAGTCTGCGCGTAGATGTAGTAGTGGTCGGTATCGTCCTGAACGAGCCATCCGTTCTGGCGGAATGCCTTGAAGTTTGCCACGGCCTTGTCGTATACTTTGGGGTCGTGTTCGTCAGTGCCGGGTTCGAAATCGATTTCGGGCTTTATGATATGGTATAAAGAGCGAGGATTGCCTTCGGCTTCAGCCCTGGCTTCTTCGCTATTGAGTACATCGTAGGGACGCGATGCGACTTCGGTCACCAGTTCGCGTGGCGGACGAATGCCGCGGAAGGGTTTTACAGTTGCCATGGTTGTAGGTGTTTAAGGTTTGTGTTTAAAGGTTTAATGGCTTGGCTTGCCAATCTTAAACCGAGGTATTAAATAGTAAGAAGTGTGATGCCTGATATTTGATAATAACATTGTAGTTTTCAAATTGCAGACTTCACACTTCGGATGGGCGGTTGATAGTTAGAGTTTGGATATTAGCTCCGGGGCTCTAACGTTAGTCAACTATAACCGGTTTATAAAGGAGACAAGCTTGGCTTGTGCAACTCTATAAATTAGCGGAATATGGTTTCTGTGCGGTCGGGACCCACTGAGATAACGGTTACCGGCACACCGACTTCGCTCTCGATAAATGCCACGTAGTTTTTGAATGTCTCGGGCAGTTCGTCGTAGGTGCGTTTGTCGGCAAGGCAAGTCTTCCAGCCGGGGAATTCCTCGTATACGGGGGTCATGCATCCTGCGCCTTCGGCATTGTCGCCGATAGAGTAGGGGAAGTCGCGAGTGGTGGTGCCGTCGGGCAGGCGGTATGCGGTGGCTACCTTGATAGTGTCGAATCCGTCGAGTACGTCGTTTTTCATCATTATCAGGTCGGTAGCGCCGTTGATCATCACGGCATAGCGCAGAGCAACGAGGTCGAGCCAGCCACAGCGGCGTTCGCGGCCGGTTACAGCGCCGAATTCATGGCCGATGCGGCGAATCTCGGCACCGGTCTCGTCGAACAGCTCGGTTGGGAATGGTCCGCTGCCTACGCGGGTGCAGTATGCCTTGAAGATACCGTATACTTTGCCAATGCGTCCGGGTGCGAGGCCAAGGCCTGTGCATGCACCGGCGGCTACGGTATTGCTCGATGTTACGAAGGGGTATGAGCCGAAGTCGATGTCGAGCATAGTGCCCTGTGCGCCCTCGCAAAGCAGGCTCTTGTTGTCGGCCAATGCTTTGTTTACGAAGTGCTCGGTATCGGTGAGGCGGTAGCCACGGAGATAGTCGATAGCGTCGAGCCAGGTCTTTTCTAACTCTTCGAAGTTGGCGGGAAGTTCAGCTCCGGCGTCCTTGAGTGCTGCGATATGCTGGTTGCGCAGTGCCTCGTAGCGGTTGAGGAAGTCGGCCTCGATAGTGTCGCCTACGCGGAGGCCTCGGCGAGAAATCTTGTCGGTGTATGTAGGGCCGATGCCTTTGCCGGTAGTACCGATTTTCGATGCGCCTTTGGCTCGTTCGCCTGCAGCGTCGAGCAGGCGGTGTGTTGGCAGGATGAGGTGTGCCTTTTTAGAAATACGTAATATAGAGTGCAGGTCGACTCCTTCGGCTTCGAGATCTGCAGCCTCGTCGCGGAAGAGTACGGGGTCGAGAACAACGCCGTTGCCGATGACATTGACACCGCTTCCAGTGCCGAACACACCCGACGGTATAGAGCGTAACACGTGCTTGCGACCATCGAATTCGAGAGTGTGACCGGCATTCGGTCCGCCTTGGAATCGGGCTACAATGTCGTACTTCGGAGCCAGGACATCGACAATCTTGCCTTTGCCCTCGTCGCCCCACTGGAGGCCTAACAGTATATCTGCTTTCATTTTCTCTTCTGAGATTTGGATATTGTATTGTTAATGTTTTTCTTTTTCGCGGCGGCACGGTTTGCCCTTGCGCATGCCGAGCATGTGCCATATACCGTCAATGCTATATACGAAGGCGTGAAGGCTGTGAAGCGTCGCGAACGTATCAGAGTCTCGAGAGCATCGTCGCGCACATCCTTTATCTTGCCGCACTGCGAGCATACTAAATGGAGGTGCGACTGCTCGTTGCATTCGTAGCGAGTGGCGCCGTCGTCGAAATGTTGGCGTGTCACAAGGCCGCAGTCGGCAAGGAGCTGAAGCGTGGTATAAACCGTACCTGTGGCTACCGGCTTGTTTTCGCTGTTCATGCGAGTGATGATATCGTCGGCAGTGAAATGCCCCGATATGCTTTGGGCGCATTCGAGTATCATGAAGCGTTCCTGTGTGCGTCGCCTACAAGTGCGCTGCAGATACTCGTCGAATATCTGCCGGCTGTCCGAGGGTTTATGCTTGTCGGCCGTCATCGTGGTATACGCATTTTTGGTATTTGTTGCAAAAGTACGAATAATTTTTTATTGCACGGCTAAATTTTCGTACCTTTGTGCATTATTAGACTCAACTTTCTATAAAGTGGCAGTCTTGCGGATTTTATTCAACTGTTATGAGCAAAACCGAGGGCGCAAAGGCGCCGAATATTAATGATTATTACAGGGTGGCCTTCTCTGTCAGCCCTGCCAATACAGATGCATGCGATTTGCTGGCGGCTTTCCTTGCCGATGCCGGATATGAGAGTTTCGAGCAGGACGAAGATATGCCGGGCGCTACGATGACAGCCTATGTGGCTGCGCCGATTTTCGATGCCGATGCTACAGCTGCCGCCGTGGCTGAGCTGCCGTTTGATGTTGAAGTCGCTTTCTCGCACGAGTTTGTGCCCGGGCAAGATTGGAATTCGGAGTGGGAACGCCACTATTTCAAGCCTATTGTTGTAGGTGGCAAGGTCGTGGTGCACAGCAGTTTCCATACCGATGTGCCAAGTGCCGACTATGATATTGTTATCGATCCTCGCATGGCATTCGGCACCGGGCATCATGCCACTACCACGCTTATGATGCAGTTTATACTGGGGCATGATATGTGCAATGCCAAGGTTGTCGACATGGGCACGGGCACAGGTATTCTTGCTATACTGTCGTGTATGTGCGGTGCTGCAGAGGTACTTGCTATCGAGATTGACCCTGCCGCGGCAGAGAATGCGGTCGACAATGTGGCTCTCAACCTTGCCGACAAGGCCGGCATAGTCAGGGTGCTCGAAGGCGATGCCTCGCTGTTGCCTGCTGATTTTGGTGCCGACTATCTTCTTGCCAATATCAACCGCAACATCATCACTGCCGACATAGCACGCTACGCTGCAGCGCTGCGCCAGGGCGGCTTGATTGCCGTGAGCGGTTTCTATGTTGCCGACCGTCAGGTGGTGCGTGCCGCCGCCGAGGCTGCAGGGCTTGAGTTTGTCGAAGCCGGCGAGCTTGATGACTGGTCGTCAATGGTATTTGTAAAGCGCTGAACGGTATGAAGAAGCTGTTTTTGATATGTATGTTCTTGCTGTCGATAGCAGCGTCGTCGTATGCCAACGACAGTATACCCGCCGTCGACAATAGCCGTAAGATAGTATTTGCCTGGGGTGCCGATGTGGGCGCTTCGATAGATATGACAGGCAGCGATATGAGCGATGTGAACTTCTGCGCCTATTTCGGTATGAAGCGCGGTTGGATCAACTTTGTAGGCATCGGTGCCGAGGCCGACATTGTGACGTCTAATTCGTGTCGCTCCTACGACCTTTTTGCGAGCCTTCATACAAATTTTGTCAATCGCCCTACATTGTTCTTCTGGCCTGTACGCGTAGGCGTAGCCTTGAATTATCTTGAACATAATCATCAGCAGACCGGCCTCTATGCTTCTACCGGCCTCGGTATCAACCTCGCTCGTGGCAAGAGCTATTGCTCTTATATGACCATTGGTTATACCTATCGCCAAAGGAGTAAGGTTATAGGTGAGCTAACCCATAATTTCAAGGATCTTCACTACGCCACGGTCAAGATTGGCGTTTCGTTCTGATGCCGGGACTACACCTCTTTTTTCCCGAAAACGACCTTGCCCTTGCGCAGGATAACGCATCGTATACTGCCCCTCCGGCAGCGGTGAAATTGCGCAGGGCAGGGGCTACACTGCCTCTGTGGTATGGTGATGCCGGTGACTATGTGATAGCCGACGGGGTAAATGCCCGCTGGTACAACGACGTGGCAGGGCGATTTGGCTTCGCTACCAAGCTGTATTCTCGATATTCGGATGATATGATGCCTATGCCCTGGGGCTGGTCGAAAGCTTCGCGCAAGGCTATGCAGATGAGGGGAGTGCCGACTGATGCGCTGCCTTCTGACCTTGAATTAGACCGCATAAGGGAGCTTTCTCACCGCCGTACCTCTGCTTTGATTGCCGACAGACTTGCAAAGGAGCTGCCTCTACGGCTCGCTCCGAAGGCTGTAGAAGTGCGCTCGTTCGACGAATTGCTCGAACGGCTGACTGAGTATGACTCGGCAGTTGTCAAGTTGCCGTGGTCATCGTCGGGACGCGGTATCATTCCTCTTAGCCTTGCCGAAATAGACCGTCAAAAGCAGTCGTTGCAGGGGGCGATACGCAGGCAAGGCTCGCTGATGATAGAGCCTCGCTATGATAAAGTGTGCGATTTTGCCGCCCTATATACTATGTCGGCAGGCAAGTGCGTGTATGAGGGCTTGTCGCTTTTCGAGACCTCGGGCTTTGGTTCGTATGCGGGCAATATTCTTGCTCCGCAGGCCGATATTCACGATATGATATGCGAATCGCTCGGCGGTGCTGATGTTCTCGATGCAGTAATAGGTCATCTTCCTGTTGTGCTCGAGAGCTTGATAGGTAAGGACTACGACGGCCCGCTCGGTATAGATATGATGTCGGTGCGCGGTGCTGACTACAGCCTCGTTCCTGTAGTGGAGCTAAATCTTCGTATGACCATGGGGCATGTGTGCTATCGGCTTTATCGCGACCATATATACGACGGATGCCGCGGCAAGTACACTGTGGTACCGGCGACGGCATCGGGTGTTGTGGATTGTGATACACACGACGGGCGCATCAAATCGGGAATTGTAGATCTGGCGCAGCCCGGCAGTGACTTTTCCTTCCTCGTTGAGATAGACAGGCCTTAATCGGTGTCGAATCTGTCGGCCAATGTTTTGATAGCCTGGTGCGCAGTAATGTCGCAGCTCACCGGTACTACGCTAATATAGCGGCGCTGTAGCCAATATTCGTCGGTGTCGGTTGCATCGGGCTCGAAATTTACGAATTTTCCAGTAAGCCAGTAGAATGGAATGCCTTGGGGGTCGAGGAAGCGCTGGTAGCTGTCGACCCATTTGCCATGCGCCGACCTGCACACGCGTATACCTTCGGGCATCACGCGTGCCGGTATGTTGACGTTGAGGCATATGCCCTCAGGTAGGCCTTGCTCTATGACCTTGCCCGCAATGGCGGCAACAAAGGCTGTGGACAGCGAGAAATCGGCCTTCATGGAGTGGTGTGTCAAAGAGAAGCCGACCGACGGTATGCCCTCGATACATCCTTCGAGTACTGCGCCCATTGTGCCTGAATATGTTACGTTTACACCGGAATTCGAACCGTGGTTGATGCCCGCGAATACTACATCGGGCCTGCGCGGAACGATTGCATGAAGTGCCAGCTTTACACAATCGACAGGCGTGCCGTTGACGGTGAAGATGCGTATACCTTCTTTGTCGGACAGCAGTTCTGATATTCTCAGTGGAGCGCCGACAGTCATGGCGGCGGACTGCCCGGAATGTGGGTGTGCAGGCGCGACTATAAATACGTCGCCCATAGAGCGCACACATTCGGCAAGGTGGTGTATGCCGGGTGCGTTGATGCTGTCATCGTTGGTGATAAGTATTAGCGGGCGTGTATTTTCCATAATGTGTTGAATTTGTGTGTTATGCAATGAAGATAGCCTGCGGCTGAATCCACAAGCTATTTCTATAACGTAAATATGTGGTAAAATGTTGCAGCCGCCTGTAATTTATCGCGAAGCTATTGCAGTTTCAATAGCGTCGATGTCGGCTGCGAGTTTCTTCTCGGTAGTAATGCGGTTTTCGATTGTCTGGCAACCGTATATTACTGTGGCATGCGAGCGGTCGAGCTTCTGGCCGATAGTGGTCAGAGGCATCTTGATAAGTTTCTTGGCAAGGTACATCACCACTTGGCGTGCATCGGATACCTCGCGACGGCGGCTCTTGGTAAAGAACAGGTCGGAACTGATGCCGTAGTGCGACGCCACAGCATCGGCTACCATTTCGAAGTTCACCTGGTGGCGCTTGATTTTTACGGCATTCGACATCACCCTCTTGGCAAGGTCGAGCGATATGTCGCGGTTGAGGACGGTAGCGTGAGCAAGAAGCGATACAACGATGCCTTCGAGCTCGCGTACACTCTGGGTTACATTCGATGCAATGAATTCCGACACATCTGCCGGTAAGAGAAGTCCGTCGCTGTCGGCTTTGAGCTTGAGCACGTTGCGGCGCAAAGCGATGTCGGGGCGCTCGAGCTCTACCTGCATTCCCCATTTGAACCTGCTAAGCAGGCGTGCTTCGAAACCTTCCATTTCGCTCGGAGCGCAGTCGCTCGACATGATAATCTGCCTGTCGTGCTGGTGGAGGTGGTTGAAGATGTGGAAGAAGGTATTCTGTGTACCCGGCATATTCTGCAAATCCTGAATATCATCGATTATAAGAGTGTCGATGCTCTGGTAGAAATGGAAGAAATCGTTGATATTCTTTGCAGCGGCAGCTGTATACTGGCTTTGGAAAAGTCGGGCGGTTACATATAATACTCGGGCCTGTGGATTACGCTCCTTGATACGGATACCGATTGCCTGTATCAGGTGGGTTTTACCTACGCCTGAAGGTCCGAATACAAATAGGGGGTTGAAAGTCTTTAGAGAGGGGTTGTTGGCTATTGCCTCGCCAATCGAACGCGCTATCTTGTTGCTGTCGCTCTCGCAATAGTTCTCGAAGGTGTAGCGAGGGTTGAGCTGTGGGTCGAAGTCGCTCTTGCTTACCGGGGCAAACGGGTTTGCTGCCGGTGCCTTGCTCTGTGCCATAATCGACGGCGATGGTTCGCTGCCTTTCTGGAAACTCATCGACTGGGGGTCGTCTTTCTTGAGAGGGTAGAGGAATTCGATGTGTACGCCGGTGCCGTATACCTTCTTTACTCCTGCACGTAGCAAGGGTAGGTAGCGGGCCTGGATCTGCTCAATAAAGAACACAGACGGCACCAACAGCTTGAGTTCCCCGTTGTCATAACTTACAGAAGTCATGTCGCGGAACCAAGTGTCGAATTGCTGGGGCGTTAGATTGTCTTTGATAAAGTCGCGACAAGCTTGCCAAAGGTCTTGGTGTGTCTGGTTCATCAGCGTTGATTGGTTGATTTTGCGACTACAAAATTCTTAATTATTTTTTGAAAAAACAAACGCCAAAATATTTGCAAATTCAAAATATTGTGCAACTGCATTGATTACAGAGAGTTAGCTAAATTGTGCTTAAGGGAGAGGTTGGTGTTTGTAAATAGTTGATTATTAGTTGTTAGTGATGTCGGTGTGTATTGCTCGGGTTGTACCGCTTGTCGCCTTGAATAGCTTGTATATGCTTTTGCAGACAAGGTTTTAGTTAAAATAAAAGAGTGATGCTTATTTGAAATTATTTTAAATAAGCATCACTCCGTGTATTAATATCTCTGCTTAGAAGACTTTGATGCTGATGTAACGTTTGGGGTTGCGTTTGATATCAACAAACAGCGAATCGAGCGAGGCTACGGTAGAATTGAGGTTGTCGTAGAGCGCGGGGTCGTTCAGTACTTTGCCAACCGACGAGTTGGGGTTGTTGAGCTGGGCTGTGAGTACTTTCAGGTTTTCCACAGTCACCTGCAGGTCGCTTACGAGACTGTCTACAGGGGCTTCGCGTAGTCGTCCGCTCACGGCGGCGAGGTTGCCGGTGATAGTGTCGACATTTTCGGTGATGCTCTTTACATCAGTAGCCACCGGGGCAAGTTGCGATGTCACCTGGTGGAGCGACCTCAGTGTGGCATTGAGTTCGGCGGTAATAGCATCGAGTCGTTTGAGGCTTGTGGCAAGCGCCGGGTCGGCAACAAGTGTGTTGAGGCTCGTGAGCAGGGTGTCGACCTTGGGAACGATAGAGTTGACGGCAGGGAGTAGGTTTTCGCTCAAGGCTGCCATCATGCCGGCATTGAAATCGCCGGGAATGGTATCACCTATATTATAGAAACCGTTGGCAGCATTGCCAAGCTGAAGCGATATCGACGCTGTACCGAGAAGGTCGCTGCCGAGGGTGGCCTTTGTGCCATTGGGGAGCTTGAGTGATTTGTCGAGGCTCATCTCTACTGTCACATGGCCGGGGCGGTTGAAATCATAATTGATGTCGCGTACAAGGCCTACCTTGTAACCGTTGAGGGTAACAGGTGCAGATACGGCAAGGCCTTCTACATTATTATAACTTGCATAATAGTAATTGGCGGCCTTGAAGATGTTCACGCCCTTGAGGAAATTGATTCCGAAATAGAGGATGACCAATGCTATTATTACCAGCAGGCCTATCAGTACTTCTTTACGAAAGATTTGTTTCATCTTTGTGGTATGTTAGTTTTTTTATTATTTCTTCGGTTTGACATTGTGTTTGGCTCGATATGCCAGCACGGCATTCGCTATAGCCTCGGCGCATTTCTGTCGTCCTTGGTCGGATGCCAGGAAACGTTCGGCAGCGGGATTGCATATAAAGTCAAGCTCGATGAGCACCGACGGCATACGTGTGGCCCACAGGACAAGGAACCCGGCCTGGCGGACGGCCTTGTCGGCTCGTCCGGCGTGACATACAAGTTCGGACTGGACGATCGATGCAAATTCAACACTTTTCTCCATATGCCTGTTTTGTGAAAGCTCGAAAATAATGTATGATTCCGACGAATTCGGGTCGAACCCCTGGTAAGTCTCGCTAAAATCATTTTCAAGCTCAATTACGGCATTCTCTCTCATAGCCACAGCAAGGTTGGCATCGCTTTTGTGCAAGCCCACGGTATAAACCGACGCTCCATGTACCTTTTCACGTCCACGGCTCTTGCGGTCGATCGAATTTACATGCACCGATACAAACAAATCGGCTGCAGCATCGTTGGCTATTGCAGCTCGGCGGGTGAGGGGAATAAAGGTGTCGTCGTCGCGCGTGTATACAATCTTTATGCTGTCGCCAAGTTTTTTGTCAAGGAGCTTGCCTGCACGCAAGGCCACGTCGAGGGTTATAACCTTTTCTTTTTGGCTCTTGCCACGACAACCGATGTCGTTGCCGCCATGACCGGCATCAAGCACCACGACGAAAGGATTGTCAGTCTTTGCCGCATGCGCACCGGGACAATTGCCGACAAAAATGAATGCGGCAATGATGCTTATTAATATTATAGTAGTACGCAGCATAAACTTATAAAACTATTCAATTTGCAAATTTAGCACTTTTTTCTCCAATTATATTGTTCATAAGGTCGAAAAACTTCATCATCACTTCAAAAGAGCTTGTAAAGTACCGCAAAAAACATGCGAGAAAGGCCCAAATGAGCGCTTGTGAAATTTTTTTTGAAAAAAAGTGTCGAAAAATTTTGCAGAATAAAAAAAACGTTGTAACTTTGCACTCGCAAAAGGGAAATAACCCCGAGCAACACTGCCTTGTGGTGTAATGGTAGCACGTCGG
>LUJM01000110.1 GCA_001689415.1 Bacteroidales bacterium M2
GCATGATTAAGTTTCACCACTAATGATTACTCATTGCGCATTCTTTTTGGGGATGATTACCGTAATCGGAGCTCCTGAGTAAAGAATGGTCTGGTAATTGTATTTTTCCTCGTCGCGACTATCAGGTATCTCTACCACAATTTTAGAGCCTAAGCCTTCGTGGCTGACTATTACCGTCTCTCCCTCTACAGGGTAGATGCCTCCTATCGTGTAATTATACACTCCTGCAGGTAGAATCTTTGAAGTTGTAAACGTCAAAGATGTGCGGGAATCATCGGGCGCAGGATTTGAGGCTGATAATATATAAGAATCGGAACTTTCGCGAAGCATGAACTGCGATACATCATGGGCTCGTACTGTAATGCCGCCGACACTTATTTCGCAGGGTTCGAAGAATGCTGCCTGAATGTTCTTATTGCCAATCTTTATTGCGTGGGCTTTTGTTTTTTCAGTTGCGAAGGTATAATCTTTAAGCAGGGACTTGACCGTTGCGTTCATCTCTTTGGCCGGTACATTGGGTAGCATGGCATAGGCATATTTCGCGTTGTCGGGATTGATGCCGTGGTCAATGGCGATAATGAATCCGGGTTCTTTCTTGCCTGCGACCTTGATTTCACGGTCGGTGATATTGATTTTTGTTCCTGTTTGAATACGCACTTTGGCTTCTCCGTCAACCGGGAGCACGGCATACGACTTTTTTTCTACATTAAACCACATAGGTTTTGAAGATGTCAGAGTGATGTCGACCGACATCTCTGGGGACACTGTTGAAACACTTCCGTCCACACAATAAATGAGTGGTGCTGTCAATGACCCTTGATCGACGAATGTGGTGATTTCGGTTCCCTGACCTTTTCCAAATCGGGATATGGCACTGCCTAAGGCAAAAATAGTATTGTCGTTGAAATAATATGACTTAAAGGCTTGAGCCGAACTGTATTTCTCGCGTGGAAGATGATGGTATATAGCCATACCCGATTGGCCGTCAGCCAAAACTCCGGCTATTTTATTATCTCCCGGCAAGGATGCCTGCGAGCCGCCTTTGAGAGGCAGTGGGTCGCTGCGCCATTCTTCTGTTAGTCCGGGAAGTGCATGCCAGTCGTAATTTGATATTACGGGTACTGAATATTCATCACCCGAAACTTTTAATTGCAATATGCCTGAGCCCATGTGCCACGAGTGTCTTGTCTTCTTGTCGAAATCTTCGGCTCCTACGGTGCGTTCCGACTTTAATTTTAGTGAGGCATAGAAAGGTTTGTTGCCATTTTCTTGGCCCCTGCGATGCACAATATATTCATTGACCCAGAACGGCGTTGTGGTGCTTAGTTCGAATTCGCCGTTCTTAACCTTATTCAATAATGCCTTTAGTTCATCGGTGCGTTGCAGACCACTGCGTTTACCGGCCGATTTCAGCAAAGATTTTACCGCCTTGCTATAAGTCTTGTCGACAAATTTTGACTGGTCTTGTAGAAAAGAGCGACCGGCTACAAGATAATCCATACTGCCTTTGTAAATCATGATAGGGTATATGTCAAGCAGTCGGTCAAGTTCAAACTGCAAGTGCTTGCCGGATATTTCGTAAGGCGTATTTTTGAAATAGAGAAATCCATTATTGAAGCCTGTAAGCCATTCGAAGCCATAAGCAACCATTGCGGCATCTGTCCCATGGCCTGTGTGATGTGATATGGTGCCGTCGGGCTGGTAGCCCGATTGTGAGTATCGGTGCGTCGGTATTCCGTTTTTGCTTACCCAGTAAGCCACATCGGACAAAACTCCGTGCGGGCTCCAGCCGGTAGAGAAACTGAATCCTTTGAAAGGCTTTCCGCCATAGAAGTCTTCATACCAGTAAGGTACATAAGTCATAGGACGGTTATAATCTGCCCAGATGATAGGGAGCGCAAGCATCGTTCGCATACGGTGGCTGAGGTTGGCGTCTGCCCAGGCGCCTGCTGAATATTTGATATCCTGTATTTCTCCCCAGCGTTCGTCGGGATTGTCAATAGCGCGTCGGCCTTCGACTATAGCTGTAAATATTTGGAAATATCTAATCAGCGAATCGTAGAACTCTTGAGATTTTTCATCGCCCGATGAAATTCCGTCAAGAATGTCGGGCATAAGATAAATTATAGGTACTACAAGCGGGTCGGTCAGTAGCCACTGATGAGTTAGTGCCTGCTGGCCCGCCCATTTATACTGCTTCAGTAGGCTCGTCCCATCTCCGGTATATGGGCCGATAGGTTTGCTGTCTACCATGATGTCGTTACCCTCGACCGGTACGCTGTTTGTGTATGCTAATATTGCTTCAATGAGGACTTTGCGTAGCTGTGCGTGTTTCGAAGGCTCTCCGTTTGGTCCATAAATATCGGATTTTGCGTAGGCATATCCGAGCTGTCCTATACGGTTGGCGATTTCTATCCAATCATACTCGATTGTGCCTCCGAGCCAATGGTCGTGCTTCGAAATTGCTCCGGGATAATCTTTCGGATGAGTGGTATAGCTCTTTACGTCTGGAAAACGCCCATGGTTTGATTCAAGATCGGAAATGGTGGCGCCGACTTCGGAGTCCTTTAATTTCTTTTTTCCAAAGAGACGGCTATTGTATAGAACTTCTGTGGAATAACGTTCGTAAAGCGTGCTCCATAAAGTCTGTTTTACGGCTTTAATATTTACCGTAAACTTGTTTAATGTCTTTTCTCCGTCTTTCAATGCTACGATTACCGGATAGGTAGCCTGTTCTGACGGAAGGCTTATCCCATCCCTGACATATAAAATCCCGGATATTCGTCCGACTCGGTCGAAATCTGTTGTAAGATCAAAATAATCACCTCTTGTCTGCTGCTGTATTTCAAATCTATAACTTTCGGGAATGGGGCGAGTACGTACATCCTTGTTGCGTTCAAGATGAATCTTACCAATAACTTTGGTCCCGGCAGCACTGCCGACCGGAATATCAAAATAGTCGGCAAATATTTTTTCCTGAGCTTGGCTCGGGAATGAGGCAATCATGCATATAATGATGATAATCAAACTTAGATTGGTCTGTCTCATCTTGTTTCAACTCAATTTTTTTCGTGAATATTCTTAGCGTTTCATAGGTGCGATGTACTTTAACCTCTATAATATATAATAGAATCCAGCCTGCAGAGATTGAAGGTTGGATTCTTGTCTTTAGTGTTTGCTACGTTTATTTACCGCATTCCGGAATACTCATCACTTGCTAAGGAATTGCAATACTTGATCTTTGATTTGCGTCATGCCCTTAGCCGTAGGGTGGCTGTGGCTCTTATCGATATCGTGTAACTCAAGGCACTCTACATTATAATGCTTGCAGATTTCCTTTATCGATTCTACAATCTCTTTGCGCAACTCACTATTTATAATAAATACAATGCGAGTGCCGGGATAGCGGTTCTGAGCCTCGCATAGCAGCTTGCCCATAGCGGGGCGGAATTCATAATAATGACCGCGGGTAAGGCGCTTGTAGGTATACTCGCCAAGGGGGCCGCCGACCCAGCTGTCGTTAGTCGCGCCGAAAATCAGCAGTATATCCGACGGGGCAATCCTCGGCAGGCGGGTGATAAACGAGCGGTCGGCATAGTCCTCGCCTCGATAGCCGGTGTAAGATACAGTCGCTCCGCTGTAGCTTTCATTGCTTCCTAATATAAAGCCTCCTTCATTTATAAGTTGCCACCACCAGGTCTGACGCACGTCGGTCACATCGGTGCGCCCGTTTTGTGTATTTGTGAAATACCAGCTTGCGTTGCCTTCGGGGATATAGCCATCGAATGTGGAATAGGAATCGCCCAGGATTGATAGTACCGGTTTTGCCTTTACGGCTGCAGACGCCGGGATGAGGGCTAAAATCCCAACGCAGATTGCCAAAATGAGTCTTTTCATAATATGAGATTATTTTACCGCAAAAATAAAAAATATTTCTTCGATAAGCAAATCCCATTATATGTACGCGCCCTCGCCACCTATTAGACTAATTAGCCCAACATCCAAAAAGGCAAAAGCGATAATTTTTGTCCCCGATGTTGAGCTTTCGCGAAACCCCTCGGTGTACAAAGAATTAATTTTTCG
>LUJM01000111.1 GCA_001689415.1 Bacteroidales bacterium M2
TCTCAAAAAATAACCGAAGTATTGTATCAAGACACTCAACAAGAAATTCTTTTGTAATCATCTTTATAGATATTAGCGTTGTCGTATCTGTAATACGATACGAGAAAAAATTTTTCCACACAAAGGTACAAAAAAACCATTAAAAGCCTCGGAGTTATCACGATTTAATGAGTCAATGAGCCAAGATTGAAGTAATATTACTGAGGCACCGTATTGATTTAATATTTTTTAACAGCTTTGAGCGTATTAAAATTGTTATCTTTGCAGTGACTTATTGAAAAGCACATTCACACTCCGTACTCTCGCGGAATTATTTATTAAACTATTAATATCCTACCATTTATTGATTCTAAACTAAATAATCTACACAGCAAGCCGCGAGGCAGCCACAAATTATAATTCTAACAAATTCACAGAACAAACAAAAACCAGCAAAGAGATGGATTCCAATACACCGGAGAAGAAACCTAAACGACCACGCATCGGTCAGACATTCCACTCAGCCGAAGACAATACCGATCGTCCTCGCTACGACCGTCCCTACAATCCTACCCCCCGCGCCGAAGGCGAAGGCTCATCCGACAACGAAGGCTATCGCAGCCAGCGTCCCTACCAGCCTCGTCAGGGTGGCTATCAGCAGCGTCAGGGTGGATATAACAATTACAACCGTCCGTACCAGCCCCGTCGCTACGACAACGGCGAAGGCGTAGAAGGCTCTGAAAATCAGGGTCAGGGTGGCTATCAGCCCCGTCAGCCCCGCCAGTACAACAACCAGGGCCAAGGCGGTTACCAGCCGCGTCAGCAACGCCCCTATGGCAACAACCAGGGCGGCTATCAGCAGCGCCAACAGCGCCCCTATGGCAACAACCAGGGTGGTCAGCGCCAGTACAACAACCAGGGCCAGCGCCCCTACGGCAACAACCAGGGCGGCCAGCGCCAGTATAACAACCGCGGCCAGCGCCCCTACGGCAACAACCAGGGTGGTCAGCGCCAATATAACAATCAGGGACGTCCCAACCAGCGCCCCTACGGCAACCGCAACCACCAGGACAACGGCACCGGTTTCCCCGGACGTGGCAAGAGCTTTACTCCGCGCCCCAAACGTATCGAATACGAAATGCCTCTGCCCGATCCTAACGAGCAGATCCGCCTCAACAAATATATGAGCAACGCCGGCATATGCTCGCGTCGCGAAGCTGATGAATATATCCAGCAGGGCCTTGTGAAGGTCAACGGAGTTGTTGTTACCGAGCTCGGCACCAAGATTACCCACAACGATGTGGTAGAATACGACGAAAAGGTAGTGACACCCGAAAGCAAGTGCTACATCCTGCTCAACAAACCCAAGGATTGCGTTACCACCAGCGACGACCCCAACGGCCGCATGACAGTAATGGACCTTGTGAAGGGAGCTTGCACCGAGCGTATCTACCCCGTAGGCCGACTCGACCGCAACACCACCGGCGTGCTGCTTCTAACCAACGACGGCGACCTCGCCTCGAAGCTCACACACCCCAAATTCGTGAAGAAAAAAATCTATCACGTATGGTGTGACCGTGATATCAGCGAAGACGATATGCAGCGCATCGCCGACGGCATAGAGCTTGAAGACGGCCCTATCCACGCCGACGCTATCAGCTACGCTACCGAAACCGACCGCAACCAGGCCGGCATCGAGATTCACTCGGGCCGCAACCGTATCGTACGCCGTATATTCGAGTCGCTTGGATACCACGTGACCAAGCTCGACCGCGTATACTTTGCCGGTTTGACCAAGAAGAACCTGCCCCGCGGACGTTGGCGCTACCTGACACAGGAAGAAGTCAACTACCTCAAAATGGGTTCGTTCGAATAAGCCAACAGAGGTAGAGCAACAGCAGTTTACTTACCGACACTCTCGTAGGGTCGCGGCACAATGCTATTAACTTGAGGGTTGATTATTCAAAAGGACAGCAACGATAGGAGCTTGGCTCTCCGAGACAAGCCTCGATTAGGCGCTGGCACTCAAAATATTAGCAATACTGGCCGAGGCTTGTCTCGGAGAGCCAAGCTCCTATTGCAAGCACTCTTTTGGCTTAAGTAAACAGCATTGAATTTTTGGCTATAAACCTTAACATCGCTATATCAAAAAAACATAAATTGCATGCTATGTGATTTATGTTTTTTTGTTTGAAAGTTAGATTAGAGATTAGTTGTTTTTAGAGCTTAGTTGAGAGTTTAGAGTTTAGATAATGGTTTCGTCTTACTCAACAGCATCTAACCCAACCCTAAATGAACCTCTAATTGGTAACTACTAAACTCTAAACTAAGCTCTAAGCTCTAATAACAACTAAGCTCTAATAACAACTAAGTTCTAAAACACCCCCCCCGTATCATGCATATCACCGAACTCGAGAGCCTGCTCGTAGGAGCGGGACGCAAGAAAGCGCTCAAAGCCCTTACAGGCAAAGCCGGGGCCATTGTTACCGGCCTGGCAGGCTCGTCTGCAGCCATTATGATAGCCTCACTGCCACGCCCCAAGGCTGCGCCGGTTGTTGTGGTAGGTGATAACCTCGACGATGCGGGCTACCTGTTTTACGACCTCACCCGCATCATTGGCGAGGAGAGGGTGTCGTTCCTGCCCTCGGGGTTCAAGCGCGACATCAAATACGGCCAGGCCGATGCCCCCAACCAGATATTGCGCACCGAAACACTGCGCCGTATCGTCGCCGCGGAGACCGACTATGTGGTCACCTTCCCGGAGGCGCTTGCCGAGACTGTGGCTTCGAAAGACGAGCTCAACAGCCATACCAGGCACATCGTAAAGGGCGAAGAAATAGACATGACCGAGCTTGCGCACTGGCTGCGCGACAACGGCTTCAAAGAGGTTGACTATGTATACGAGCCGGGGCAATACTCGATACGCGGCTCTATCTTCGATATCTATGCTTATTCGGCCGAGTTGCCGTTGCGCCTCGACTTTTTCGGCGACGAAATAGACTCGATACGTGCATTCAACGTAGAAACACAGCTCTCCGACCACCGCCTCGATGCTGTAGACATCACAGCCAAGGTCGACAGCCGCGCCAACCGCCAGAGCCTGCTCGATTTCCTGCCGACCGATTCGCTCTTGGCCATGCGCAACGAGGGCTATACCCTCGAGCGTATCAAAGCGATAGCCGATACCGGCATATCGGCCTTTACGCTCCTTACCGAGGAGGGCGATGCCGACGCACTCGACACCGTTGTCGACGCCGATGTATTCGCCCGCAAGCTCGAATCATTCGTACGCGTGGGCTTTACCGCAGCAAAGGCCTCCGACGACAGCGACACCCCGGCCAAGAGGCGGCGCGGGACGGCGGTAATCGACTTCGACTGCTCGCCACAAGGGATTTACCATAAGAATTTCGACCTCATAGCCGACTCGTTTACACGCTTCCAGAGCGAGGGCTACAGGCTGCTGATACTGTCGGACAATGCAAAGCAGTTCGACCGCCTGCGCGAGATCTTCGCCGACCGAGGCGACCAAATCAACTTCGAGGCCGTAGACGGCACATTGCACGAGGGTTTTGTAGACCACGAGACCCGCATATGCGTATTTACCGACCACCAGATTTTCGACCGCTTCCACAAGTACACCCTCAAGAGCGACCGCGCCCGATCGGGCAAATTGGCGTTGTCGCTCAAGGAGTTGGGGCAAATAGAGGTCGGCGACTATATCGTGCACCTCGACCACGGCGTAGGGCGCTTTGCGGGCCTGTTGCGCACCAATGTCAACGGCAAGATGCAAGAGGTGATAAAACTCGTATACGGCAACAACGACATACTGTTCGTATCGATCCACTCTCTCCACAAGCTCGCCAAATACCGCGGCAAAGAGGGCGTGCCACCCAAAATCAACCGCATCGGCGGCGGCCAGTGGCAGAAAATCAAAGACCGCACCAAGAGCAAACTCAAGGACATCGCCCGCAACCTGATACGCCTCTACGCCGCCCGCCGCGAGGAAAAGGGCTTCGCATTCTCGCCCGACACATATATGCAGCACGAGCTGGAGGCATCGTTTATCTACGAGGACACCCCCGACCAGCTCACTGCCACACAGGCCGTAAAGGCCGACATGGAGAGCGAGCAGCCCATGGACCGCCTCATTTGCGGCGACGTAGGCTTCGGCAAGACCGAAATCGCCGTCCGCGCCGCTTTCAAGGCTGCCAGCGACAGCAAGCAGGTGGCGGTGCTGGTGCCGACTACCGTGCTTGCCTACCAGCACTACCACACATTCAAGGACCGCCTTGCCGAATTCCCCGTAAGGGTAGAATACCTGTCGCGTGCACGCTCGGCAAAGGAAACCAAACAGATACTCGCCGACCTCGAGGCCGGTAAAATCGACATACTAATAGGCACTCACAAGCTCATCGGTAAGACGGTGAAATTCAAGGACCTCGGCCTGCTGATTGTCGATGAGGAGCAGAAATTCGGCGTTGGGGTAAAGGAAAAACTGCGCCAGATGAAGGTCAACATCGACACCCTCACCATGAGCGCCACGCCCATACCCCGCACCCTGCAATTCTCGCTCATGGGTGCCCGCGAGATATCCACTATCGCCACCCCGCCGCCAAACCGCTACCCTATCATCACATCGGTCGACGCTATCAGCGACGACGTTGTGGCCGAGGCTATCAACTTCGAGCTGGCTCGCAGCGGCCAGGTATTCTTTGTCAATCCGCGCATCGAGGGCCTCTACCAGCTCGAGGCCATGATAAAGCGCCTTGTGCCCGACGCACGCACCGTGGTGGCTCACGGACAGATGCCGCCCGACAAACTCGAGGAGATTATCAACGAATTCTCGGCCCACGACTACGACATACTCCTTGCCACATCGATTATCGAGAGCGGTATCGACATGCCCAATGTGAATACTATCATCATCAACGACGCCCAGAAGTTCGGCCTCAGCGAGCTACACCAGCTACGCGGGCGCGTAGGCCGCAGCTCGCGCAAAGCATTCTGCTACCTTATGGTGCCTCCGGGCAATCCCCTCACCCCCGATGCCCGCCGACGCCTGCAGGCTATCGAGAGTTTCAGCGACCTCGGCTCGGGCATACACATTGCCATGCAGGACCTCGACATTCGCGGAGCGGGCAATCTGCTCGGCGCCGAGCAAAGCGGGTTTATCGCCGACCTGGGCTATGAAACATATCAGAAGATTTTGCGCGAGGCTGTGACCGAGCTGCGAACCGAGGAGTTCCCCGACCTCGACGGCGACAACAGCGCCGGACAGCAGACCGACTATGTGGCCGACTGCGTGATAGAGAGCGACCTCGAGCTGATGCTGCCGGTCGACTATGTGCCTCAGGCAAGCGAACGAATAGCGCTGTACCAGGAACTCGACAGCATAGAGCGTGCCGACCAGCTCGAGGCCTTCGAGGAGCGGCTGCGCGACCGCTTTGGCCGTATTCCCGAGGTTGCCGGGGAGCTACTGCGGGTGCCACGGCTGCGTTCGCTGGCTCGAAAGCTCGGTATCGAAAAGCTTGTGCTTAAGCAGGGGCAGATGTATACCTACTTTGTAAGCGACGACAACAAGGCATACTACCAGTCGCCAATGTTCGGGCGCATGCTCACCTATCTGCAAATCAATTCCCGACGCGTAAACATACGCGAGCGCAATGGCCGACGCAGCTTTATATTCTCGGGCATCGGCAGCGTGTCGGATGCAGTAGCCACCCTCGATACGATATTGACCCTACCGTCAGCGTGATGTGCTTAGCTTAGCACTAATCTCTAACCTGATAAAAAAAATGAAACCATATATCATAATTATCATATTATCACTGCTTGCTGCCGGGTGTGCTTTTCATCCCGACGATAGACTTGTCGGTCTTGACAATCTTTGCGACTCGTCTCCACAAGTGGTACTCGACAGCCTTACTCGCATCGACCGCGCCAGCCTTGGCGAGGCCGACAGGCATTTCTTTGACTTTCTCTCCGTAAAGGCCACCGACAAAGCCTATCTGTCCCACAGTTCCGATAGTCTGATTCTCAGCGTGGTAGACTATGCCTCTAATCACCAAAGCCATGGCTACTACCCCGAAGCCCTATACTACTGCGGACGAGTATACAGCGACCTCGGCGACTATCCTACCGCTCTGACATACTTCCACCAAGCACTCGACCAGATGCCCGAAGCCGCCGCCAACCGCAAGCTGCGCGGCAACATAATCAGCCAGACCGGCCGGCTGCTCATCAACCTGCGCCTCTACGACCAGGCCATAACCTTTCTCGACAAGGTTATCGAAATGGGACGGCAAGACAGCGATACGACAAACCTCGTCCTCGACCTGCAGCTATTAGGACACCTCTATATCAACAGCGGTCAATACGACATTGCTCAAAAAACAATCACCGAGTCGCTGCTCCTCAGCCGCAATTTAAAACCGTCACATGCCGCTAAATCGAGGATGTATCTTGCAGACTTAAAATACAATCAGGGGGACATTGACTCGGCTCTATATTATATAAGAGGGACAAAAGAACTTGTTGATTCTATTACTCTCAATAGCGTGCTTGCATCTAATTCTCTAATATACCACAAAGCAGGTATTTATGATTCTGCATTTTACTATGCACATCGAATTATTGAGAGTTCCGACCCTACTCACAAAGAGCTTGCATACGATATAATTCTAACTCGTCCATTAAGAAAATTCATTGATTCTGATACAGTCGATAAATATATTTATGATTACGTGAATTTGCTTGAGGGATATTATGATAGCAATCAGAACACATTGGCCATGACCCAGCAAGCAATGTATAACTACAAGCTTCATGATGAAGCAAGGGTAAACGCCGAGAAGAAGGCGCAATCGATACGTTACTGGCTTATAGCTGTTGGCATTGCTTTGTTGTTTACGGTCATCATAATCCTTTATCTCAAAAATAGAAACCAGAAAAATTTAATCCAACTCCATATTGCCCTCGAAACAATCGACAAGTTAAAAAACAATATAGACTCAAAATCAGAAGACCCGAACCTCGATGTCAATGCCATTCGTGACAAACTACGGGCAAGCATTGAAGTGTTGAAAGACAATGCTAATATCAAAGTGCCAAGTTCAATACTCCAATCTCGGGTTTACTCTACATTGCAAGACTATATTTATCAGAAAAAAGGAATACCCGACAATAGCAATCTTTGGGCAGACTTAGAAAATGAGGTGTTGGCTTGTTCGCCAAACTTCAAAAAATATATTCAAATGTTATCGAACGGCAATATTTCGTCGGCAGATTACAGGACCGCCCTACTTATAAAGTGTAATATTTCGCCCACAAATATGTCGTATTTGTTCCAACTCACGCGAACGGCCATAAACTCACGGCGTACCTCACTTTCGAAAAAGCTCTTTGGAGAGTCCATGGGTGTAAAATTAGGCAATGCGCTAATTCGCTCTTTGTAAATTTATTAGAACTAATTTTAGCGACGGAAAAACGACGGAATAAAAAACCGTCGTTTTTCCGTCGCTAAAAATTTGGTAAAAAGAAAGCGTCTGGCCTAACTTTGCGACAAAACATAATCATTCTAACAAATGAAAAAATTTGTAACCTTTATCGCTATTGTTATAGCATGTTTGTTTGCTGTTCAGGCTGCAAACTACACCAGCTATTCAATTACACTTATTAAAACATAGAATGATGAGCCTACGCTAAGTAAAGGTCCAGATAAAGGTGGCCATCGCACACCGCCCATGCCTATACCCTGCACTGTTAGCGTGGCAGAGGGCATCACCGCCGCGATAGACGAGGCCGATATCATCACATACGAGATATGGGATGTCGAGGGCGAGGAGTGCATCGCTGTGTATGCCAACGATACCGACGCTGCCAACCATATCTTCGCTAATCCCGGCGAGTACCAACTCCGTATAATTACAAATGAATACTCCTACATAGGCTATATCACAACTTTGTAAATTTGCAGTTAAGATTTGCCGATTTGCAGCAAAAAGATTTTGATTGACAAAAAAGGATTAATTTTGCTTTTGTATCACTTCCAAACCATCCAAAACCATGCGCCCAAGTAAATATAATTATATAGTTCCGACTGGAGATTATACTCTATTCTTCAACGGTATAACCGAGGCTTTCTTTAATGTGCCTTCGGAAAGAGCTGACGCATACGAAACAATCATAAATAATCCTGATGATAACCAAGAATCATTTGGCGCATTTATCGACAAGATGCTTGTTCAAGGGTTCGTGATTGAAGACGACGTTGACGAACTCGACCGTGTCAAACAAAAATTCGAGTCATTGCGTAGACCATGGGAATACTTTCTGATGATACTTCCTACATACCAATGCAACCTACGCTGCTGGTACTGCACGCAAAATCATGCAGACATGTGGATGAGTGATGAAACACTTAACCGCATCAAGAAAATGATAACCAATAAACTTGCCGAAGACGAAATCACACATTTCCGCCTGTCGTGGTTCGGAGGGGAACCGCTATTGGCCTACGACAAAGTACTCGAACTTACCACATTTGCACGCAACTACTGCAAGGAGCATGGCAAGACATTCTCATGCGACATAACGAGCAATGCCACCCTGCTCACGCCCGAGCGAATCGAGGCGCTCCGTGAAGCCGGTGTTAATGGCTACCAAATTACCATTGACGGCGACCGCGAGACCCACGACTCGATTAAGGTCCTTGCAAACCGGTCGGCCTACGACAAGACTCTTGCCAACGTCGATGTCCTGGCCAAACATACACACTGCACACTCCGCTTCAACTACACGCACGAAAACCTCAAACCCGAGTCAATAATAAGCGACTTGAAGGAAAGACTGTCGGAAGAGTCGTTGAAGAACCTAAACTTCTTTATCTACAAGGTATGGCAGGAGAATAAAGAAAACGTGGACCAAAGAGAGGTAGATAAACTCTTCAAGCTCGGTTGCGACATTGGCATGCATTCAGGCTACTCAAGATTCGGCCTATGTTACGCCGACCAGAAGCATTTCGATTGTGTATGGCCCGACGGCCACGTAGGCAAGTGCGACAACCAACAACCGGAAACTACGCCTGGCCATATCGATGATGAGGGTAAAGTTGAATGGGGCGACTATGAAGACAGATTACGCCTAAACCCGTTCGACAATTCGCAAAGCGAATGTACTGACTGCTCATACCTTCCGATATGTTGGGGGCCATGCGTGGCAAAGAGAGAAAGAATGTTAATTCATAAGAACGAGAATAATTGCTTATTTTCTAACCCCCAAAAAGAATTTACATCTAATCTGCTCAATATACGTAAAACAATCATGCAGGTTATAGATGTCGATAAAGACAAATAAATGCTTCTTTAAGCATATACAAACCACAAAACTCACAAATTATGAACAAAATTGCCAAACTCACCCGAGTCGAAGCCACCCCGGAACTGCTTTCGGAGATGGAGATGCTTCAAGTCTATGGGGGCGACGTAGTCGTAAACCCCAACTATTCAACAGGTTGTAGTGGAACTATTTATGTTTACTGCGACTCGAAAACACAATGCACTGATAATTGCAACCCCAACACATCCCATTGTAATTGTGTATATAATAGTTGCATCGTGTTTGAGAAATGCACTGATTGACCATCTTGGTACGTTGACTTCTTTAGGAAATGTGCCTAATGAATTGTACGGCAAGCCTGGAATCCTGAGATGAGCCATACTTAGACACCAATGATTATCGGCAACCAAATGGATTAACCGGTAAGTGTTTCGTCGAAGCAATGGCTTGTTTCAGAATCCAGGCACCCATATCGTCAATATTGTAACGCCTGGGGCAGACAGCGGACGGTTTTTGTCCGATTTCGGACAGTCGACTAAATTATTACTTGTTGATTTATAAATGATTGTTATTTTGGCACGATAAATGTTAGTCTAATATTCGAACGTTCGTATCAATTCCAAACATCAAAATCAATAGTAACAAAACCGATTTAATATGTCAAAATTCATCAGTTCATTTATCACTTTGTTAGTGAGTCTATTCCTCTCATGTCCGCCTGCCATGGCCATTATGGCCTCTGCTACCGATTCGGCCCGTCAGGACACAGCAGCACGGCAACTCAAAGAAATAGTGGTGGAGGGCGAACAGGTGATACGCCGTGGGCAGAATACCACCTATGTCGTGACCAAGGATATGCGACGCGATGTGAAGGAGGCCGGAGAACTGTTGGGGAAACTCCCCGGCGTGTATTACAACCCCCTCAGCAAAGAGGTAAGGTATCTTTTTTCGAAGAACATAGTCATACTTGTCGACAGCATCCCCAAGGACCAGGAATATATCAAGCGTCTGCGCCCCTACCGTTTCGACCATATTACCATAGTCAACAATCCTACCGGGCAGTATGACGGCTACGATGCAATAATCAACTTTCACACCCGTCCCGACTACGACGGATATGAGTCAAACGGCATAGCCCAGATAAGCGTTGTGCCCGACGGGCGCAACGGCGACGGTCAGGATTTCAAGAAGCACGCCTTAAACCTTGACTTCACATATACCAACC
>LUJM01000112.1:0-20783 GCA_001689415.1 Bacteroidales bacterium M2
AAATCAAGCCATTAACTGAATATCCCTACCTATTGATGAAAAAAACTATTATCGCACTTGCTCTGCTTGCTGCCACTTCGGGTGCTATGGCTCAGAAAACCGAAGGACTTGTGATGACACCCCCTATGGGCTGGAACAGCTGGAATAAATTCCACACTGATATCGACGAAGAAAAGATACGTGGCGTTGTCGACGTGCTCGTAGAGTCGGGTCTTCGTGATGCCGGTTATATCTATGTAAACCTTGATGATGCATGGCACGGTCCTCGCGATGAATGGGGCTTTATCACATGCAATGCCAAGACTTTCCCCTCGGGAATGAAAGCTCTTGCCGATTATGTGCACGAACGCGGACTGAAGTTCGGTGTATACAGCGATGCCGGGCGGCTGACCTGTGCCGGTTTCCCCGGTGGCCAAGGGCATGAATATCAGGATGCTCTGACCTATGCCTCGTGGGGCGTAGACTATCTGAAGTACGATTGGGATCGCGCAAATATATTCCGAGCCGAACCTGCTTATACACTTATGCGTGATGCACTATATGCCTCGGGTAGGCCTATAGTGTTCAGTATATGCGAGTGGGGTGAAAACGAGACTGAAAAGTGGGCTCCAGCCGTGGGGCATCTATGGCGTACCGGCGGTGATATTGGTGCTTATTTCGACAAATCGCCCTGCCATGAGATATCTATTCTCGAGGTTATAGAGAACAATGTGAAGTATCGCGAAATCGCGGGCCCGAATCGTTGGAACGACCCCGATAACCTCGAGGTTGGCAACGGCATGACTGTAAATCAGGATCGTGCGCATTTCTCGATATGGTGTATGATGGCAGCGCCGCTGATATTAGGCAACGATTTGCGCGAGATGACGAAAGAAACCCTTGATATCGTGCTCAACCGCGAGGCCATAGCCATAGACCAGGATTCTTTGGGTGTGCAGGGACTGCGTCACAAAGTTGCCGACGGTGTGCAGTACTGGCTAAAACCACTGATGAATGGCGACTGGGCGATGTGCATGCTCAATACCAATAAAGTTCCGGCCAATGTTACCATTGATTGGGCCGAATTCGATGTTTACGACCCGGTATCGCGCCGCTCTACCGGACTGAAGGATATCAAATACCGCATTCGCGACATATGGGCGCATGCTGATGCAGGTCGTACCGACAAGCCAAGGCGTATTACCATACCTGCTGAAGATGTGGTGATGTGGCGACTGATTCGATAGACTTTTCGACGCTTTAGTTGAGTAATTTTCGAGCTTGTATAGTGCTCAATCGGACGATTTTTTTTATATTTGCAAATCAATTAGCTTAAGTTTTGCAAGCTCAACTTGTTTTAGAAAGTGGTTTTCTCGCTTTTAGTTGATTATTTATGCTTTTTTTAATGTAGACCTAAGCATGAATATAAGCTAAAAGCTGATGATAGTGAGTGAGTTGCGGCTTGCAAAGCTTATATCAATTAATAACCTACATGGCAAACTCAAAATTTTCAGTCCGCGAGTTCTATAATAAACACCCTTTTCTGTCGAATCTTCTGATAGTGATTGGTGTAGGCCTTGTGCTGCTATGGCTTGTTCTTTTCTTCCTTGATTATTGGACTTTTCATGGGTCTACGGCTGTAGTGCCGCAGGTAAAGCATAAGACATACAACGAAGCCGCAGCGGCGTTGACGGCAAACAAACTGTCAATTGAAATTTCCGATAGTATCTACGACCGCAACCTTGCGCCCGGTATGGTAATCGAATCGTGGCCCAGGGCCGGAGCCATTGTCAAGGAAGGCCGCCAGGTATACGTAACAATCACTGCTTTTTCGCCCAAGCAGGTTACTATCTCAATGCCTTTGACCGGCAATGTGTCGTCGAGGCAGGCTGCATCGTACCTTCGCGGTATAGGCATTACCGATATACGTATCGAAGAAGTTCCCAGCGAGTATGCCGACCTTGTGCTTGGCGCTCGATATGGCGATACCCCGATCAGCGTAGGGTCGGTGATTCCAATCACTTCGACTGTTACCCTCACGGTTGGCAGCGGACCCTCGGTCTCTGACGACTCGACCTCGCTTGACTCCGATTTTATCGAACCTGATTTTAACGAAAGCTATGAGTGAGGCCGAAGATTTAGAGGCAGTAGTTGATGATGATGCCGAGGAACGGGTTGTCGAGGTCGACGGCAACGAACTCTACGAGCATTTCCGATTTGTTGCCGACAAAGGGCAAGAGCTCTTGCGTGTAGATAAATTTCTTGTCGAACGTCTCAAGAAATCTTCGCGCAACCGCATACAGCAGGCTGCCGAGGCAGGGTGTATACTCGTCAACGGCAAGCCCGTGAAGAGCAACTACCGCGTCAAGCCACTCGATGTAGTGCAGGTGGTGATGGATCGCCCTCGCTACGAGTTTGAAATCGTTGCTCAGGACATACCCCTCGATATAGTATACGAAGACCGATATGTGCTGGTGGTAAACAAGCCCGCCGGCCTTGTGGTGCATCCCGGCCACGGCAATTACGACGGCACTTTGGTCAATGCCCTTGCATGGCATTTCCGCGACACCCCCGACTATGACGTCAACGACCCGCGACTGGGGCTGGTACACCGTATCGACAAAGATACATCCGGCTTGCTTGTTGTGGCAAAGACCCCCGATGCAAAGACTCATCTTGGCAGGCAGTTTTTCAACAAGACGACCAAGCGTGAGTATGTGGCCATGGTGTGGGGTATACCCGATCCGCTTCAAGGCACAGTGGCAACCAACATAGGCCGTTCGCCCAAGGATCGACTGCAGATGACTACATTCCCGCTCGACGGCCCCGAGGGTAAGCGAGCAGTCACTCACTACGAGGTTATTGAGCCTCTTGCGCATGTGTCACTGGTAAAGTGTGTTCTCGAAACAGGGCGCACTCATCAGATACGTGTGCATATGAAGTCGCTCGGCCACCCGCTATTTGCCGACGCCCGCTATGGTGGCGACAAAGTATTGCGCGGCGTGTCGTCGTCGACTTATCTTGCTTTTATCAACAATTGTTTTGATTTATGCCCGCGACAGGCCTTGCACGCCCGAACACTCGGATTCGTACATCCTGAAACGGGTCAGGAGATGTTCTTCTCCGCACCGATTCCTGCCGACATGCAGGCACTGATCGACCGCTGGCGGACATACTCTGCCGGATTACAACGATGAAACTTCCAGAACTTTCCACTGTCGAATACGGACTTGTTGGTCATCCGCTCGGCCACAGCCGTTCGAAAGAACTCTTTACCGGTTGGCACAAAACCTACGAGAATTTTGACCTTGCAGAGCTAACCCCCTCTACGCTTTATACCCTCGTGTTGTTGAATCCGAAGTTGAAGGGTTTCAATGTCACTGCGCCGTACAAAGAAACCGTGATGCAGTTTCTCGATTCTCTCGATGCCACTGCCGAGAAGGTTGGCGCTGTAAATACAGTGAGGATAAAGCGTGCCGCCGACGGCCGCGTGCTCGCCCTCGACGGCTTCAATACCGACTATATTGGCTTCTACAATTCAGCAAAGCCCATGATTGATGCTCTTGGCAGTTCGGCCAAGGCCTTGATACTCGGTACCGGTGGCGCGGCCAAGGCTGTGGCTGCTGTATTGGCTGATATGGGCGTGGAGTTTAAATTTGTATCACGCTCGCGAAATGATGACCGCACAATCTCTTACGACCGTCTTACCGATGCCATTGTGGCCGGGCATCTGTTTATTGTCAATACAACTCCGCTGGGCACCTACCCCGATGTGGAGACCTGCCCGCCGATACCTTACCATGCCGTGGGGGTGAAGCACAAATGTTTCGATTTGGTCTACAATCCGGCGGAAACAGAGTTTATGAAGCGCTGCAAAGACCGTGGCGCGGAAGTGAAAAACGGCATGGAAATGCTCGAGGGTCAAGCCCTTGCTTCTTTGAATATATGGAATAACAAATAGATATGAAAACAGCTAAAATTGTCTACATCGCCCTGATCGCGTTGATACTCATACCGTTCGACAAGATGGGCCTGCCGCAGGTGAGTGCGCCTATTGCCTTGCTGTGCGGTCTTATTTTTGCATTTATTTTCCCCAATCCTTGCCCGAAGTTCAATAAGAAGACTTCGAAGTACCTCCTCCAGGTTGCTGTGGTATGTCTCGGTTTCAACATGAATCTGCAAGAGTCGTTGAAGTCGGGTTCTGAGGGTATGTTGTTTACTGTTGTGTCGGTCGTTGGCGTGATGTGCCTTGGCGTGCTGTTGGGCTATTGGTTGAATATCAACCGCAAGACCAGCTACCTCATATCGTCGGGTACGGCGATTTGCGGCGGTAGCGCTATCGCCGCTGTCGGCCCGGTTGTCAAGGCAGATGAGAACGAAATGGCAGTATCACTGGGTGTTATATTCATCCTCAATTCGATAGCGCTGTTTATCTTCCCGCCATTGGGACACCTCTTCAATATGACACAGGAGCAATTCGGCACATGGGCTGCAATTGCCATACACGATACATCGTCGGTTGTTGGCGCAGGCGAAATATATGGCGAGGTGGCTATGAAGACCGCCACTCTTATCAAGCTTACACGTGCGCTGTGGATTATTCCTCTCGCATTGGTGACAATGTTTATCTTCCGCGACAAGAAATCTAAGATTTCTATTCCATGGTTTATCTTTATCTTTGTGCTTGCTATGATAGCCAATACATATCTTCCCCTGCCTCAGTGGTTTGTAGATATCATGGTATGGATTGCACGTCGCGGTATGGTTGTAACCCTATTCTGTATCGGCGCTTCGCTGTCGCTGGCTTCTATCAAGCAGGTTGGTATAAAGCCCCTGCTGCAGGCCGTGGCATTGTGGATTGTAATCAGTATTTCATCGCTGATAGTGGTGCTCGATACAATCTGACATGCGTAGGCTGAGTACCGTATTACCGGCACTGCCGCTCATGGCGGGGGCTCTTGCCTCCGCCTTTATCTTTGCTAACGGCGGTGTATGGTCGGTGGTATGCGGTCTCATAGTCATTATAGTCGGTGTCGTTGCCTCGCTGGGCAATATGTCGCGCGGCATGCTGTTCATGTCGATAGGTTTAGTCGGCGCGACGGTATCTTCGATTATGCTTGCGCCGGCATCGGCACCGTGTATCGGCACCGACGTCGGGCTGCAAGCAACCGTAGCAGCTGTGTCGGAAGGTCGTAGCGGTATCAGGGCCATTGTTGAAGTTCACGGAATAGACGCTGCCGGGTGCGAGCCTTTCCGTTGCCGTATTATCTCCGACCAGGCCTTGCAACTCTTGCCCGGTGATATCATCGAGGTCCATGGCAACATGCAGTCCTGCGACAAATTTGCAGATATACCATATATGTCTGTAAGCGCCCTTGTCGACCGTGCCGACAGGGTATCGGCTGTCATGATTGTAGGGTCGGATAACGTGAAATTGATAGGTCGCGACAATGCGTGGCACTACCGCTTGGCTGCATTGCGCAGTGATTTGGCAGATGCAGTATATGCTTCGGGGCTGTCAGCAGATGCTTCGTCGCTGTTTGTGGCGGCAACGCTTGGCACAGGCGATGCGGCAGTCGGAATCAAAGACCGCTTCAGGGCCACCGGACTATCGCACCTGCTGTGCGTAAGCGGTTTCCACGTCGCTATTGTGGCATGGTTGCTATCCTTGTTGCTGTGGCCTATGAAAGTATGGTCGCGGGCGGGGCGGCTACGCTACATTGTACTGATAGCCGGGGTGTGGCTCTTTGCCGTCTTCACCGGGGCTCAGCCGTCGGCGGTGAGGGCTGCGATAATGATAAGTGCTTTCTTTACCGGTCGATTGCTCCAGCGCACTGCTTCGCCCTTCAATAGCCTCGTGCTGGCCGTGGGGTTAATGCTTGTATTCAATCCCTACTGGCTCTATTCTATTGGTTTCCAACTGTCGGTATCGGCTGTCTTGGGATTGCTCGTATTTGCAACAAAGCTCAATCCGGTGCCGATGCATTATAATAGGCTCTACCGGGTGGCCAATATATTCACCGTGCCTTTGGCGGCAATGATTGGCACTGCCCCGGTGGTATTGTTCTGGTTTCATCGTTTGCCCTTGATGTCTGTCCCGGTCAATGCCTTGGCGGCATTGGTGTTCCCTTTGTTTTTGATGATATCAGCCTCGGCCTTGATTTTTTCGTGGTCTTGGCTTACAGACCTTGCCGATGCCGTGTGCCGCTTTATTATGCGCCTGTGCGACAGCGCGGTATCTGTCGACGGCTCTGTGCTCGAGGGCATATACCTTTCGCCATTGTCCTTTGTCGGATTGTTCGCAGCCTTGGCTTTTCTCGGCTTGGCTGTGCATCTTAGTGCCAGACGCCGGCCTCTGTTTATCGCGGCAGTGGCATCTATGTTCTTATGTGCCATACCGCTGCAACGAGCCGATGCCGAAGTCATTGCCATGGGCGATAGCAGGGGCAGCCATATCCTCTTGCGACAGGGCTCGGATTGCAATTTATTATCGAGCCGAGGAAAAATTCCGGTTGATATAAGCGACTATATGTCAGTGCATCATGTAGATACATTGATTAGTCATGACAGACCGTACTGTATAATATCTCAACATAAAATCGGCCTCGCCTGTAGCAAGACCGACCTCAGAGAGCGCGTAGATATACTTCTTATCGACGGCACCTATCGAGGCAACATTACGGGCCTTATCGATGCCCACAATCCACGCTTGGTAATTATCGGGGCCAATGTCGACAGCTCAAATGCAGCAGCAATAGAAACCCACTGCCGCCTCAAAAACATCAAAACCCACCCCCTCGCCCAAAAAGCATTGTTGATAAGAGGAGAAAGCTGGTAATAAGGGTAGATGAAATAGAATTTGTAAAGATTTTAGAGGTAAATACTTATAGAACAGCTTGTTATTTGTTTGTTAAATTGTAAAAAAATTGCATTTTATTCAACTTGCTGAATATCAGGTATTTGGTGATAAGGCAACTAAATGAGGCAAATTTTAATTTTTGTTGTGCTGTAACTGCTTAAATCATAGAAAGATACGATTTACTATGAGGCAAAATTAATAAGATGATATAAGGTGTTTTCTTAAAGAAATGTAGTAATTTTGAACTTTGAAAAGTTTCTCCTCATAAAAACTTGCCTATATTTCCGGTCTTTATTAATTTTGCATAATCCAGTCGTATCATAAACAATGAATCTCAAGCATTTTCTAATCCTCGTAGTCCTTAGTGTTGCTATGCAGTCGTGTATCGGGTCTTGTGATACACCCACATCGGTAGTGGTAGACAAATACGGTAATCCCGTGCAATTATATATACCCGGTGAAGGTGGCGAGAGTACGATTACACTCACCGCCGTACCCGATGAGATAAATCTTTTTATACACGGTAGCGAGCAAAAAGAAGTCGTTGACCACATTTTCGCACCCGACAATTTGAGCGGTAAACCCGATGCGATTGTAAGTACATTGGGTTGGCTAAGCATGTATTGGGCGACTGATAGCAAGGAAGTTAAACTTGTGGCCCAGCCGGTAGGTGATGACTCTCAAGATGTGGCTATTCGGTTTAAATTCGGTAATGAATTGACCACAACGTATGTAATTCGACACAAATCCGACGAAGGAAATAATTAAGTAATCCTACACCATTTATAAGCCCGAAATAGCTTGCTGTGTCGGGTTAGTCAAACACATTACAATTGCAAAGTATGAAGAAGCTTATTTTGATATTATTGGCAATCATGCCCTTATACTGCTATGCCGAGACTCCGCGGGTGCAGAATGTTGAGGGCGAACTACGCGCAGGTCTCAACTTCCCGACCTTCGGTGCGAGTTCGTTTTTTAGTTTGGCTATCGAATTGAGGCATAATATCAAGAATACCCCATGGGATTGCGGCATAACGGCCGAAATCGACATAATGGGTCGTGATAATGTTGATTTTTGCTGTTCTTCCAATGACCTTGAATTCATTGCCGCAGTCTGCAACTACAATTTCAAGCAGGGTACGCCCTTTAATCCATATGTAGGCGCCGCATTAGGCCCGGCATTATTGTGCGCCCATGATAAGTGGTCGGCGGTATTTGCTCCTCGTGCAGGCGTTGAGATTGCGAGTCATTTCAGAATCGCATTGCAGTATAGCATCACGCAAAAACAATATCAGAATTTCACGCTTACTATAGGCGTGGTCTTTGGCGGACGGCCGAAGAAACCTAAGACTGCGGAATTCTAAATCATATCAACGAAAAACATTACGATAAACACGCCTACCGCAACGAAAAGCATAGAGTCGATGCGGTCGAGGATGCCGCCGTGGCCCGGTATCAGGTTGCCGCTGTCTTTGATGTGGTTGGTGCGTTTGATAAGCGATTCGAACAAGTCGCCCCAGGTAGAAAGTACGCATACCAATGCTCCGAAGCCTACCCACTCAAGCATGGTAAAAGGCGCTCCAACGACATAGAAAGCCCCTACGCCGGCAGCGAGGCAGAATATAAGGCCTCCGATAAAACCTTCCCACGATTTCTTGGGTGACAGACGCGGAAATAGCTTGTTGCGGCCAAGCATCGACCCTACGCAGTAGGCGCCGGTATCGTTGAGCCATATCATCACAAACATAGTGAGTACTATTTTCCAGCCGTCTTGCTCTGTGCACAGTAGGCTGAGCATCATCAGCGGTACGGCAATATATGTCAATGATAATGTAGACCATGCCACATCTGCAAGGGCGTGGTCGCGTTTGTCGTAGAGCGCGAAGGTAAATCGTAGCACGCCATAGCCGAAGGCAAGGCAGATGAATATAATCATCATCAACTCGGGGAAATCGAGTACATAGGCCACATTGCAAAGAGCCAAGGCAACAACCACATCTACCGCACGGGTGATTACATCGAGTGTTTCGGTTACAGGGCCCATGGTAATGCGTTGGAATTCGAGCATTGCCAATACGCAAAATATCGAGAACAACGCTGTTGACCATGCCATTCCGCCGATAAGTGCGCCGACTATCAGACCTACATATACTACACCGCTAAGACTGCGGACGATAAGGTTTTTCATAGTTTTGTTGTTTTAATTCAGCGATCTAAGACTTGCGAATTTACTGTTTTCTTTTAGCTTGATTAGCTCTTAAAAATGGGTCTGCGCCACTGCTGAGCGCCATACCGAGGACAAAAATAATGAAATATTCCTATAAGGCCAAAAAATATTTTATTTCGGCAAGATAAATCATTGTACCTCTTTGAGGGTTTTGAGCAGCATTATTTCCATTATGTCGTAGCCGTCGGAGTTGGGGTGTACGCCCGGGCTGTCGATAGCAAATGCCGGATTCATAGCCGTGTGGTCGCTATTGACCATTGGTGTATAATAGTCTACAAAGTATATGCCATTGGCAACGGCATATTCTTTTATGCGTCCGTTGAGGCTCTGTATTTTCTCCATGGCATCCTTGATGTCGGGTCGCCACTTGAAGCCTCCGGCAGGTAATACACAGGCGAGAACAGGCTTGATGCCGTTGGCGCGGGCAAGGTCGGCCATAGCCTTGATGTTGGCCATGGTGCGTTCTTCGTCGTATTTGCCGGTGTTCTCGGCGATATCGTTTGTGCCTGCGCTGATGACCGCGATTTTAGGGTGAAGTGCGATTACATCATTACTGAAGCGAAGGAGCATCTGGTACGAAGTCTGGCCCGAGATACCACGCCCGACGATGTCGGGGTTGGATGTAAAAAGGTGTGGGTTGCGCACAGGCCACATTTCGGTGATTGAATTGCCCATAAGCACAACCCGCGGATATGCCGCGGCGGCGATTATACTGTCGTTGGCTGCTGCGTAGCGGTCGAGGTCGGCCCATTTTGCGGCATCCTCGCCTCGTGAACTTACGAATACCAGGCTCAAAAGTATTGCGGTCAGTAACTGTTTCATTTCGATTGATTGCCGAAGAAAATTTTTGTTTTTATGTCTTTCTGTCCAAATTCACGGAACTGTAACAGGCGTTAATCTATCTTATATACCTCTGTTCCTGCGAGTAGGAAGCAGCCGGTGCCATAGTCGTCGAAGTCGGGCTCGGAGTCGTAGGTAACCGGTTGGCCGTCCTTGGGTTCTTTACCGGTGCCCTGCACATAGCCAAGGAACCCGTTGGGATGTACGGCGTCTTTTACCATAGCGTTCCAGGCCTTGGCAACAATGGGTAGGTAGGTTTTTCGGTCAAGTATTCCGTTGTTGATGCCCCAGGCCATACCATATACAAACAGAGCCGTACCGGTAAGCTCCTTGCCGCCGAAGTTGCCCTCGTCGTGGAGGCTTACATTCCAGAAACCGTCTTTGCGCTGGCACTTGGCAAGGGCGGCGCACATGTCCCGGAGGTCTTTTACATATGTCTCGCGGTACGGCGAATCTGCCGGCAGTTCCTCGAGCACCTTTACTAAGGCAGCAACTACCCAGCCGTTGCCACGCGACCAGTAGCAGTTCTTGCCGTTTGGCTCTTTGTACGGCGGCACGAAGTCTTTGTCGCGCCACCACAAGCCCTCTTTCTGGTTATACAGGCCTCCGGCAAGAGTGTTTCGCGACCAATTGTACATCTTCCAAGCCTTGTCGTTGTATCGTTGGTCTCCGGTCAGGGCACTCATTTTTGCGAGCAGGGGCATACCCATCTGAATCGCATCGATCCACGTCCAGTCGTTGATCTGCGGTGTGTTGACGAGCATATTCATGCATGCCTTTGTCTTGGTGAGCATTTTAGGCTCCGGGGTAAGGCGGTATAAGTCTACATAGGTCTGACCGCAACAATAATTGTCGGCGTTTCGCGTGGTGGTATTATCGCGTCGCATACCCCATTTGAAACCGTCGGCCCATTCGTAGGCATAGTCATAGTAGCGGTTCTCGGGGTAAATGGAGTAGAGCGCCATTAAGCCTTCGAAATAGACGGCTCGTGTCCATATGTTTGCTTCGTAAACCCTTTTGCGAGAGTAGTATGGTATACTCTTGAGAGGGTCGGGATGATTCGTTAGATAATAATCATTTACCTTTATAAGTGTCTGTAGCACCTCGTGGCGAGGGGGTAGCTTTTCAGCGGCATAGGTTGGAAGCGCCAAGATGAGTGTAAAGACAAGAAGTAATAGCTTTTTCATTGTTGTATTATACTCAGGTTGTTACGGAACAACAAAGTTACAAAGTTTTTGTGACTTTGTGGCGAAAAGTAGCAACAAAATTTGGATTATGCCGTCGTTTTTTTATTTAGTGGCCTAACGCTCTGTAACTCAACAATAACTATTATGATATTTTCTCTTTTGTAAATTATTTTGTGTAATTTTAATGGCAAAAAGTTTGCAGAATTAAATATTGTGTTTAACTTTGCAAGCAAAATAAAATACCGGCTTATAATGACTACAAATGCCACATACATAAACACTACGGCCATGCTCGATATGAGCGTGACTATGATGGGTATGATGTGCATGTGCAGCCGACGGAGCCGGGTGTGAGTATCGTCATATTATTAACTCATCATAGGCCGGCTCCTTTTCAGGGGCCGGTTGTTTTTTTATTCGTTATGGACTATAAAAAATTAGGCTTCAACACCCGACAGATTCATGCAGGACTCGATCACACTCCCGAAACAGGCGCTCGCGGAGTGGCTATATATCCGACAGCTGCATACCGATTCAAAACATGTGAATATGCTGCCAACCTTTTCGACCTCAGCGAGGCCGGCAATATCTATACCCGCCTCCAAAACCCCACTTCGTCGGCCTACGAGGAGCGCATTGCAGCCTTGTACGGTGGTGTAGGTGCTCTCGCTGTGGCATCGGGTATGAGCTCGATTCTGATAGCTATAACGGCCTTGGCCGAGAAAGGGCAGAATATCGTTGCGTCGCCATTGCTCTACGGCGGCACATACAACCAGTTCCGTCATTCGCTCAGCAAACTCGGCATCGAGGTGCGTATCGCGCCCACCGATGAGGCAGCCGACATCGAGGCGCTCATCGACGATAATACCCGCGCAGTATTCGTAGAGAGTATGGGTAATCCCACATGCCGCGTACCCGATATCAAGGCTATCGCCGATGCCGCACATCGCCACGGCGTGCCATTCATTGTCGACAACACTTTCGGCGCAGGTGGCTACTTGTGCAACCCATTCGACTGGGGTGCGGATATTATTGTCGATTCTGCCACGAAGTGGATCAACGGCCACGGCACGGCCATGGGCGGTATCATCGTTGACGGCGGACGATTCGACTGGGCAAACGGTCGCTATCCGCAACTGTCACAGCCCGATGAAAGCTACCACGGGCTTGTGTTTACCGAGGCTTTCGGCCCGGCTGCATTTATCGTAAAATGTCGAGCCGGTGGTCTGCGCGATTTCGGATGTTGCCCCTCGGCATTCGATTCCTACCTGATGTTGCTTGGTCTCGAGACCCTGTCGCTACGTGTGCGCCACGAGGTAGAATCGACCCGCAAACTCGCCGAATACCTGCGCAATCACCCCAAAGTGAAAAAAGTAAGCTACGTGGGCTTCGAAGATCATCCCGGCTATGAGAATGCGCAGAAGTACTTCCGTTTCGGTGCCTCGGCGGTGCTGAATGTAGAGCTGCAGGGTGACCTCGAATCAACAGTACGCTTTGTCGAGGCACTCCGTCTGGCTGCACACATGACTATGATTGGCGATTCAATCACCGTTGTAACCCACCCGGCATCGACCACACACAAGCAGTTGAGCGCTGCCGACCTCGAGGCTGCCGGTGTTACTCCTACGCTACTGCGTATCTCTCTCGGTCTCGAAGATGTTGAAGATATTATCGATGATTTCGAACAAGCTTTCAAACATGTCAACTGAACCTGTCATCATACGTAGTCATCACCCTTTCCGATTGGAGTCGGGGGTGGTACTTCCCGAACTTGATATAGCCTATCATAGTTACGGCACTCTCAACGAAGCCCGCGACAATGTGGTATGGGTATGCCATGCTCTCACCGCAAACAGCGATGTGGCCGACTGGTGGCCTCATACGGTTGAAAGCGGCGCATTCCTCGACCCCGACAAATGGTATGTGATATGCGCCAATATCCTCGGTTCGCACTATGGCACTACCGGGCCGCTGCACAATAACCCCGACACCGGCAAAGCATACTACGATTCCTTTCCGGCCTTCACGATAGGCGATATGGTATCGGCACACCGTTTGCTTGCCGAAATACTTGGAATTGGTCATATCCACGCCCTCGTCGGCAGCTCTGTCGGTGGTTTTCAAGCCCTTGAATGGGTTGCGGTAGAGCCCTCGCGTTTCGACAAACTCGTCCTCATTGCCACCGATGCAAAGGCTTCGCCTTGGACCATCGCCATCGACGAGACCCAGCGTATGGCAATTAAAAGCGATGCATCATATGGCGAGCAGCGCGACGATGCTGCTCAGGCCGGACTTGCTGCCGCACGTGCAATCGGATTGCTAACATACCGTGGCCCTGAAGGTTATAACCTAAGTCAGCAGGATAAAGGAGAACTAAAACCATTCGATACCCACCGCGCATGTACTTATCAGCAGTATCAGGGCGAAAAGCTCGTACGGCGCTATAATGCGTACTCCTATGTGGCGATTCTCGATGCCTTCGATACCCACGATATAGGTCGTGGACGTGGCGGAGTCGACGCGGTTCTGGCTGCGATCTCTTGCCCGACGGTTGTGGTTGGTATTTCTACAGATATTATTTTTACACCGGCCGAGATGCGCAGTCTTGCACGACGCATACCCGGAGCTCGCTACCATGAAATATCGAGTCCTTTCGGTCACGACGGCTTCTTGGTTGAGCATCAGCAGTTAAATGAAATTCTAACGCCTTTTATAAATGAATAAGATAAGAATAGGCCTATTCGGATTTGGCGTCGTAGGCCAGGGTATATACCAGGTTATCGACAAAGCCCCGAATGCACATGCCGAAATCAAGCGCATTTGTGTGCGCGACAAGAATAAACCGAGAGCTTTAGATGCTCCACAGTATTTGTTTACCGAGCAGCCCGACGACATCCTCAATGATTCCGAAATCGACCTTATTGTTGAAGTCATCGATAATGCAGATGCTTCATATGCAATTGTCAGCAAAGCTCTGCAGCGCGGTATCCCCGTGGTATCCGGCAACAAGGCCATGATAGCCCGCCACCTGCCCGAACTGATAGCGCTGCAACGACGCTACGATACTGCATTGCTCTACGATGCCTCGTCATGCGGTTCGATTCCGGTTATCCGTAATCTTGAAGAGTACTACGACAACGACCTCCTGCTCGAGGTCAAAGGCATACTCAACGGTTCGTCGAACTATATCCTCTCGCGTGTCTTCGATCACGGCGAAGATTATGACTCGGCGCTGGCAAAAGCGCAGGCCCTGGGCTTTGCCGAGAGTGACCCGACATTCGATATCGAGGGTTTCGACTCGCTCTTTAAACTCGTTATTATCACAGTACATGCCCTCGGTGTATATGTTAATCCCGACGACATTTTTACCTATGGTATTTCGTCGATTCATGAGTCTGACATCCGCTATGCACGCGAAAAAAGAGTCAAAATCAAGCTCGTGGCACAGGTGGCAAAGATCGGCAACGACCGATTTACAATGTTTGTTATGCCCGAGTTCGTACGCCCCGGAAAGTATATCTACAGCGTCGACGACGAGTACAACGGCGTGGTGATACGTGGCGAGTGCTACGACCGCCAGTTTATGTTTGGCAAAGGTGCCGGTGCATTGCCTACAGCTTCGTCGATTCTTAGCGACATCATGGCTCGCCGCCACGACTACCGCTACGAGTACAAGAAGATGCACTACCTCGACCGACCTGCCTATAGCACCGATATAAACCTGAGGGTATATGTGCGCTACTCGTCAACGCCTGTTACCGAGTTGCTGCCGTTCTCAAAGATTCATGAGCAATATCTTTCCGAAGATTCATGCTATGTGATTGGCGACATCCGCCTGGCCGACCTGATTGCTAACCGCGAAGTACTGAGCGCCAAGGACGTGTTTGTTGCAAACACATCAACATTTTTCGAGCATCTCGACTGACCGTTGATCAGTCGTCGCAATAGTGGCGGAGTACGCGGCGATAGGAATTGAAAATTTTGCTTTTCGATACGAAGCCGACATATGTATTGCCTTCGACCACGGGTAGGTTCCAAGCCCCCGTGTCGTCGAAGGTTTTCATTACCTTGTCCATGCTGTCGTTGACCTCGATTTTTGCCGGTGGCATCGACATAAAAGTGCTCACTCGCATACGACGGTACAGATCGGGGCGGAACATTATATTGCGTATCTCGTCGAGTAGCACAATGCCTACAAGTTCGCGCTTGTCGTTGATTACAGGGAAAAGGTTACGCTTGCTCTTCGATATCACATCCACCATATCCTTTAGCGTCATGTCCGGGTAAACCGGCAGGAAGTCGGTTTCTATCACATTGTTGACCTTGAGCAGCGTCAGTACTGCCTGGTCTTTGCGGTGGGTGAGCAGTTCGCCGCGTTTGGCCAGTCGCATGGTGTAGATTGAATACGGCTCGAAGATTTTGATTGTGCCGTAAGATATTGTGCTGACAATCAGCAGGGGCAGGAATAGGTCGTAGCCGCCGGTTAGTTCGGCGGTAAGGAAGATTGCCATTAGCGGAGCATGCATTACACCGCTCATAACCCCGGCCATGCCTATCAGCGCGAAGTTCTTGGTCGACAGCTCAATCCACCCGAAGTGGTTGAGTATGAAGGCATAAAGAAAACCGGTAAGACAGCCTACATACAGCGACGGGGCAAATGTACCGCCAACGCCGCCAGCACCGTTGGTGGCAGAGGTTGCAAAGGCTTTCGACATTACAACAAGGCCGATAAACAAGGCGAGGAACCAGAATTGATTGCGGTCGCTGTAGAATATCGAACCGTCGACTATCGACGATGTATCGCCCGCTAAAAGACCGGTTATCGAACCGTAGCCTTCGCCATAGAGCGGAGGGAAGAAAAACACCAATGCCGACAGTATCACGCAGCCGATAGCGGTCTTGACCCATACGTTTTTGAAGCGCCTGAAGAAATTCTCCATCATATTCATCGCCCTGGTAAAATAGAGCGATGCGAAGCCGCACACTATGCCAAGCATTATAACATAGGGTATGCGCGAGGTATAGAAGTCTTCGGTCTGGGCGAAGAAGAATTCGAATTCATAGCCGGTGTATACATAGGCGAGCGTGGTACTTGTGATAGAGGCTATCAGCAACGGCATCACAGACACGGCAGTAAGGTCGAGCATCAGCACTTCGAGGGTGAACAGAAGGCCCGCAATCGGGGCTTTGAAGATTCCCGCTATGCCCGCCGCGGCTCCACAGCCCACAAGTATCATCAATATTCGGGGCGACATGCGGAATACACGCCCAAGGTTCGAGCCTATGGACGCGCCGGTGTATACGATAGGGCCCTCGGCTCCGACCGATCCGCCGAAGCCTATGGTTACCGATGATGCCAGAACCGAGGTATAAATATTGTGCTTTTTGAGGCGGCTCTTGTTTTGCGACAAGGCATACAGCACTCGTGTCACGCCATGGCTGATATCGTCGCGCACAACATAGCGCACATAAAGGGCGGTAAGAATCACACCTACGGCCGGCAGCAGTATGTAGAGGTAGTTGCCGGCCTCAGGGTTGACATGCGAGGTCAGCGCTCCCGAAATGGTATGTATCAGGAATTTGAGTACCAATGCCGCAACGCCACTGAAGAGGCCTACGAAAAATGCGAGTATCAGTACGAAATTTTTTTCCTTGATGTGCCGTTCACGCCAAGTGACAAAGCGTAAAAACGCTTCGTGAAGCTTGCGTAGAGGGGTGATTGTTTCTGCCATAATTGTTACAGACCTTTACCGGTGACAACAGTCCTTACGGTATAAAATATTATTTTGAGGTCGACGCCGAAACTCACATTCTCGATATAGAGAAGGTCGTATTCAAGGCGTTCGATCATCTGGTCGAGGTTCGATGCGTAGCCGTATTTCACCATTCCCCACGATGTCAGGCCGGGGCGGACCTGGTGGATAAGGCTGTACGCAGGGTGACGTTCGATAAGCTGGCGAATATAATATTCGCGCTCCGGACGAGGGCCTACAAGCGACATGTCGCCGATAAGTATATTCCAGAATTGTGGCAACTCATCGATTCGGTATTTACGTAGAAAATGTCCGAGTCGTGTTATGCGTGGATCGTCGGTCCGCGATAGCGCCGGGCCGTCTTTTTCGGCGTCCGTGCGCATGGTGCGGAATTTATAGATATAAAATGGCTTTTTATGCAGGCCTATGCGTTCTTGGCGATAAAATACCGGCCCGGGCGAGTCATACTTGACCGCTAATGCTATCGCTGCCATAAATGGGCTGATGACGATAAGCGATAATGCCGATACGATTACATCGCCCAAGCGCTTGAAATTCAACGCCGCCGGTGATATATGCGCGTTGGTGATGTCGATTATCGGTTCGGCTGCCACCTGTGTCGTCCTTGGCCGGAGACCCAGCATACCATGGAGGTCGGGTGTGACAAACAGCGGTGTGCCAAGACGGTATAATTTTTCGATAAGCTCAGTGCTCTGTGCGAGGCCCTTGCTTGTTGGCAATATCACCACAGCCTGAGCCTTGAGGCGGCGGCAGATTTCCAATACATCGTAGCCTCGGTATACAGGGAGGCCAAGCACGCTGTCGCCGTTGGTCAGGTTGTTGATGTCTATGATTGCCTTGAGCTTTATACCTGATCGGTTGGCTGATTTCTGTATCTTCTTAAGGCGTGACTCATTGTCACTGCCTACACCGATTACGACGGTATCTATCACATAATCACCGCGTTGTACTCGTCGGGCATTGGCCGACAGTATTATCATCCTTACGATATATGTTGGCAGGGCGAGCGACAGGAACAAAGTCAGCATCAATTCGTAATTGGTGATTCGCTCTGGTATATTGTCGTTGATGAGGGCGGTAAAAAACACGGCAAGCATACCCAGCAGCGATACTGTGACCGTGGTGAATGTCTCGTCGAGGCGCGATTTGTAGAGCGTGTAGGCGCGGTTATAACTGCCGAATAGGGCGTATAGCAGCACTATCAGTATTGGTACGAATAATTGCTCCAATACTACAGGTGTATGCGTGAGAAAGTCGTAGAGGCGGCTCCCTCGCAGGTATGGAGGAATAGTATAGTAGCGGATGATATCGAACAGGAAAAAGCCTACATTAGCCGTCAAAAAGTCGGCTATTGCATAGCGGATACGTTGTGCTGTTACCTGTTGCATGGATATCTGTTACGGTCGTATAACTTTGAATGAGCCGTCAATACTGAGCCGCATCACTGTCGACGGTTTGGCCGGGGTACGGTCGTCGCGGCGTGAGGTACATACATAGTCGGCGGCTGCGATGATTTCGGGTGAAATCTCGCCGTAAAAGCTTGCTGTGGGCTCGCCGCTGATATTTGCCGATGTAGATACAATCGGCTTGCCAAATGCCATACAAAGCTGGCGGCTGAATTCCTCGCGGGTTACTCGTACGCCTATAGTGCCGTCGGGGGCAAGTAGTTCGGTGGCGATACCCGAGTGGGGTGCGATTCCGTCGTATACAATCGTGATTGGTTTGTCGCTAAATTCGATCAGTTGGTATGCTACTTCCGGTATACCCTCAACTGCGCGTTCGAGCTGTGCTTCCGACCCTACGAGCGTTATCAGGGCCTTGGCATCGGCTCGTTGCTTGATTTCGAATACCTTGCGCACCGCTGCGGCATTGGTGGCGTCGCAGCCTATTCCCCATACCGTATCGGTCGGGTAGAGGATTATGCCCCCCTTGCGCAGTACTGCTACCGCTGCGCGTATGTCTTCGCGATAGTCCGTCATAGCACTTTATGCTTTGGCGTAGTTGCTTGGAATTCTTTTAGATATGCTGGCGTCGAATATGCCGTGTCGATAAACTCGCGCATAGCATAGGCTCGTTCTGCCAAGGCTATCATATCTACCGCCAAGGCTTCTACTTCGGGCACATACTGTGCTCCCGGGGTGCCGGCAAACAGCTCCTGAGCCTTGGCCGCTCCGCTTCCGAAGTATAATATCGGTCGGCCGCTCATCCTCAGTTCTGAGTATGAGTTCTCGTCGAGAATAAGAGCCTGAGGCTTCATCATCTCATTGAGCGCGAAATCATAGGCGGCGGTATACACTTCCATGCGTCGGGCATCGACCATGGGTATGAATATTGTGTCGGGGTCGATGTCGTCGGTCGAAAACATTACCCTTGTGGCAAGCAGCTTGAGTGTGTCAATGCCGATCAAAGGTATGTCGAGAGCGTAGGCCAGGCCTTTGGCCTCGCTAAGGCCGATGCGAAGGCCGGTATAGCTGCCGGGGCCCATGCTCACGGCTACTGCATCGAGCTGCATTTCATGTTCTCGGGCATGGTCGAGGCATGCTTTGACAAAGCCGCTGAGCATAGTGGCGTGGTTGCGGCCCTCGAAATCTTCGCGGTGCGCAAGAATCATACCGTCGGACGTCAGTGCTGCCGAGCACGGCGATCCGGAGGTTTCTATATTTAATATTGTTGCCATTTATACCTTCTTTTACGGCAAAGTTACTATTTTTTGCGTTAAAAAACATAGTTTGACGGCAATATTTTGTAATTTTGCAAGTCGAAAGCCTGCGCTGTATTTTGTCGCCGGCTGTATTTTTAAATTTCTGAATCATGCTCATGTCGATGACCGGTTTTGGCAAGGCGACTGCCGAGTCCAAAACACATAGAATAAGTGCCGAAATTAAGTCACTCAACAGTAAACAGTTGGACCTGAATGTCAGGTTGCCGTATATCTTTCGTGAAGGCGAGCTTGAAGCACGTGCTATTGTTGGTCATGCTATTGAGCGTGGCAAGGCCGACCTGCTCGTTACTTGCGAAGTTCTGCCCGGTGCGGATGCTTCGGTTTCGTCCGAACTCAATGTCGATGTTATGCGACGCTACAAGCTTCAGATCGAAGAAACCGCCGCTCAGCTCGGCCTTCCGGTGCCCGACGATATGTTCAGGGTGCTGATGAACATGCCCGATGCCATGCACACCTCTGCGCCGGAGGCGGCCGAGGGTGAAATTGAGGTCCTTTATGATGTAATTCGCAAGGCGGTCGAAGGGCTGCTTGCGCACCGTCGTACCGAAGGACGTGAACTCGAGAAGTTCTTCCGAGTGCGTATCGATGCTATCCGCGAGCTGCTTGCAAGCATAGAGCAGTACGAAAACGAGCGTGTGCCTAAGATTCGACAGCGACTCGAAGACGCTCTTGCTAAGATTCCTGCTGTCGAAGTTGACAAGGGCCGACTCGAACAGGAAATGATTTTCTATATCGAGAAACTCGACGTAAACGAGGAAAAGCAGCGTCTGGCCAAGCACCTCTCCTATTTCATTGAGACAATGGAAGCACCCACCCCGGGACAGGGCAAGAAGTTGGGCTTCATATCGCAGGAAATGGGTCGAGAAATAAACACTCTTGGTTCCAAGAGCAACCATGCCGAAATGCAAGCCATAGTGGTAAAAATGAAAGACCTGCTCGAACAAATCAAAGAGCAAGTACTCAACGTGATGTAATATCCCACCACACCAATCCCAATACCGATTACCTAAGGAACTCATTTCCCCCACTATCGTAGTCGCAGCACAATGCAGTCTATTTAAGGTTGATTGTGCAAATGAACTGCAACGATAGGAGCTTGGCTCTCCGAGACAAGCCACGGTTAGGTTGTGTAAATCCGTTGATTAACAACAACTTATCTAATCGCGCTCTCGTAGGGTCGCGGCATGCCGCAATG